>JAJXVO010000265.1 GCA_021782105.1 bacterium | reverse complement strand
GCAGCAAATCGCCGCGCCTGGAAAATTCGACTGTCTGCTGTCCCCCAGGTAGTTGGGACTGGCCATGCCTCCCTGGAGTTGCATTCTGCCTCCAAGCCAGCCAGCCCCGCCGACTCCCCCGCGACGAATCATCATTCACCCGCTCACAGTCCACCAGCCATGCTCACGGACCTCCGTTTTGTCGTCCGATCCCTGATACGCCACCGCACCTTCACCCTGGTCACCGTATTGACGCTCGCGCTCGGCATCGGCGCGGCCGCGGCGATCTACAGCGTCACGGAAAACACCCTTTTCGCTGCAAACCGATTCCCCGATCGCGTCTATTGCATCGGCGGTCGAAACCAGAACGGTCTCTACCTGCCAATGAGGTTTCCATTCATGGTCGACGCTTACGAGCACACGTCGGCAATGAGCGAATACGGCAAGGCCGAGGGAATGAGCGGCAACGTGCTCGTGAAGGGGCGGCCGGTTGAAACCAGCTGGCTCGGTATCTCGCCCAGCCTCTTCCCCATGCTCGGCGTCCAACCGGTCCTCGGACGCAATTTCCTGCCTAGCGAGGCGGTGAAGGGCGCGGACCACGAGGTGATCGTCAGCGCCAACTTCTGGCGCGAATACCTCGGCGGCTCGCCCGATGCCCTCGGAAAAAAGATCCGGCTCGGCGACGATCTGTGCACCGTGATCGGCGTCCTCAAGCCCAACCTGGTGCTGCCCGTGTACTTTTACTCGGATCTCTACCGCCCTCTGGTGAACCAGACCAATCCGGCGGCACCCTGGATGAACGCAGTCTGGATCTTGGGGAGGCTGAGGCCGGGGCTGACGCCCGCCGTGGCCAGGGACATGCTCCAAAACGCCAAGGTCAACACCCCCGTCTTCATGCGCGATTTCCTCGGGCACGAACGCGTCGTCCTATCCACGCTTTCCGAGGTCAACCAACAGCTGCTGCATCTTGGCGTGTATTGGATGCTTTTGGCCGCGGTCGGCTTCCTCTACGCGATCGCCTGCCTCAATGTGTCCAATCTCATGCTCGTACGCATGCTTGGCCAACGACGCGAACTGAGCATTCGCCTCGCCCTGGGCGGCGGTCGCTGGCATGTGGCGCGACTGCTCCTCCTGGAATGCCTGGTCGTCGCCACACTGGGCGCCCTGGCCGGAGCGCTCGTGGCCAACTGGCTGTTTCCGCTGCTACTCCGGGCCACCGGCGACTCGATCATGCAGCTCGACTGGAACGGCTGGGTGCTCGGGACAAGGACGCTCTTCGTCCTGGGCGGGCTGGCGATCGTCACGGGACTACTCACCGCCCTGCCGCCGATGATCCACGTATTCAGGACGCCGATTCACGCGGGCCTCAAGGACGGCGGAGCCGCGCTCGGCGAGGGACCCGGGATAGCCCGGCTTCGCGGAGCGTTTGTCGTGCTCCAGGCCGCGTTCGCCGTCATCCTGCTCTCCGGGGCCGGGCTCATGGTCCAGACTTTCCAGAAGCTCGACAAGGTCGACCTCGGCTTCAACCCCGCCGACAAGGTCAAGGTGCAGCTCGTCTTCCCCCCGTCCTATCCGACGGACACCGTTGCTCGCCTAAACCGATTGCGGGAGATTTCCTCGGTGCTGGATCACCTCCCCGGTGTCCGCGCTGTCGGTTTCGGCAACGACTTCCTGCTCTCCGGGATTCATCCTAGCGGAACCAAGGTCGTCGGGCCGGATGGGTCCACGCTCGAGATCGGAATAGCCAGCCTGGGAGGCGGTTTTCGGGACACCCACGGTCTCACACTCGTTCTCGGCCAGTGGCCCACCCAACGCAAAGACGACGACGTGTTGATCAATCAAACGCTCGCGGAAATGCTTTTTGCCCACGTCAACCCGATCGGCCGCTTCATTCGACCCGCCACGGTTGGACAGGGTACGCCGAACTCCTGGCTTGGCTGGCGCGTGGTGGGCGTGGTCCGCGACGTTCGCGCCACCCTTCGCGACAAGGCTGGCCCATGGGTCTATGGTCCGGAGACGTGGGGCCCCTCCTATTTCAACACCTTCATCCTCCGCACTGCCGGCGCCCCCACCCTGGCGCTGGAAGGTCAGATTCGCCGCGCGCTGTACGGCTATGATCCCCAGCTCGTCGTGAACCAGGTCCTTCCGATCACCCGGGTGATCGAAAATCAGCTCTGGGCCGAGCGCATGGCCGGCTCCGTGCTCAAGGTGCTCTCGGCCATCGCCGCCCTGCTCACGCTCGTGGGCATGTTCTCCGTGCTCGCCTACACGGTCGACCGGCGCATGGGCGAATTCGGCGTGCGGCTCGCGTTCGGCGCGACCCGCGGACACCTGGTCACGCTCGTCGTCCGGCGAAGCCTGATCCTCGCAATCGTCGGCCTGGGCCTGGGCCTCGGCGGCGCCCTCGCGCTGACCCGCTTCCTGCAGAGCCTCATCTACCAGACCTCGCCGGAGGATCCCCTGACGCTTCTCGCCGTGGGCGCCATCCTCCTGCTCACCGCCGTGCTCGCAGGAGCCATCCCCGCCCTCCGGGCGACCAAGGCCGACGTCGCCAGCCTGCTCCGCTCGGAGTGACGCAGCGCTCGCATTCGGATTCCGCATACCCAAGCGGAACCAACGTTTCATGGGAATGCAGCGAAGGACGTGGACTCATTCTCGCTCCCGCCGCATCCGGCGCCGCCCTCGCTCTTCCGAGTTCGACGCCGGTCCCCCCAAGCTCACAGGTCGACGTGGGTCGTGAGGAGGATGTCCGCGGACGACTCGGCGGCACGCAGCGTCCACTCGCCCCGGGGAATCGCGTAAGCATTCGTAGTGGTATCCCAGCGACGCAGCGCGGTCGCGGGCACCAGGATCGTCACCGTCTTCGTCTCGCCCTTCGCCAGATGCACGCGCCCGAAGCCGCACAACGCCTCGCTCTCCCTCGGATGCGAAGCCGCCGGCGGCGTGGCGTAGAGCTGCACGACCTCGTCGCCATCGCGTCCGCCCGCGTCGGTGACGTCCACACTCACCGAGAGCGCATCCCCCAACTCGCGAACGACACGCAGGTTTGAATACGTGAACCGCGTGTAGCTCAGCCCGAAGCCAAACGGGAAGAGAGGCGTTCCGTGGAAATATCGGTAGGTGCGTCCCGCCATCGCATAGTCAGTAAAGGGCGGCAGATCCTTGGTCGACCGATAGAAGGTCACCGGCAGGCGCCCCGACGGATTGGTCTTGCCCAACAGCACGTCCGCCACCGCCGTGCCGCCGGCCTCTCCGGGGTACCAGGCCTGGACCAGGGCATCGACATGCTCCGCGGCCCAGGGCATCGCGATCGCGCTGCCCGAGAGGTTCACGAAGACAACCGGCTTGTCCAGAGCGACCAGTTTCTTAAGGAGGGCCGTCTGCACCGCCGGAAGCTCGATGGTATGTCGATCGCCGCCCTTGAATCCCACGTAGGGCACACTCATCTCCTCGCCCTCCAGCTGCGCCGAGATGCCGCCCACGTACACGATCAGGTCTGCGCTCTTGGCGATCGCCAGCGCGTTCGCCTCGCCCGATTCCGCGGGCGGCGTGCTCCAGTTGAACGAGACGCTCGCCGCGCCGTCGCCCTGCACGTAGTCCAGCGTGAACGGCAGGGTCGCGTTGTCCGGCAAATCCCGGCTGACCGAGATCACGCGCTCAGTGCCGCGTTGGCCGGGCGCCGGAGTCCAGGAATCGATCACCATCTTCCCATCCACGACGAGCCTGACTCCGCCTCGCGCGCGCACCGTCAGGTCATAGATGCCGCCGAGATTCGTCAGCAGGCTGCCTGTCCAGCGCACCGAAATGCCGTGATCCGGCACACCCTCGGGCAGACCCCTGCCTTCGTGGTCCGACGCGACCGCATCGAGAGCGATCGGCCGGTCCCACCGGTTCGCCACCGGCTTCCCCGACATCGTGGAATTCGCGAAATACTCGCCCTGAAACCAACCGGTCGCCACCGGCCTCTCCGCGACCTTCAGATCCGCATAGTCGCAGCCATGCGCGTAGTCGAGCTGGACCGAGGAACCCAGCGCAGCCCGGAGTCCCGCGAGCACCGTCACGGGCGCCGAGGGCGTGCCGTTGTAGTTCCCGACCAGCGCCGGCACGGAGGACGCATTGGGACCGATCACGGCGATGCGCTGGTATTTTCCAACCTGCAGCGGCAGCACGCCGTCGTTCTTCAACAGCACGATCGATTCCCGGGCCGCCCGCAGCGCCAGCGCCGCGTGCTCAGGCGTGTCATTCTCGGAGGGCTTGATCGCCGCGTAGGGATCCATCCCCTTCGGATCGAAGAACCCCAGCCTGAACATCGTCCGCAGCAGCGCGCTCACGCGCTTGTCCACCACGGCTTCGCTCAACAGCCCCTCCTTCACCGCCTCGACGATCCCCTTCGACGCCGCGCCGCAGGTGACGTCCATACCCGCCTTCAGCACCATCGCCTGCGCCTGCGCCTGGTTTTTCGCGCGCTTGTACGAATACACCAGGTCGTCCACCGAACCACAGTCCGAGGTCACCTGTCCGTCGAATCTCCACTTCGCGAGAGACGAATACAGCAGCGGATTGATCGAGCAGGGGGTGCCGTAGAGGGAGTTGTAGGCTGTCATGACGACCTCCACGTGCGCCTGGCGCACGAGCGCCTCGAAGGCCGGCAGATACGTCTCGTACAGGTCGGCCTTCACCGGATCCACGTTGAAGCCGTGCCGCAGCGGCTCCGGTCCGCTGTGCACCGCAAAGTGTTTCGCACAGGCTCCCGCCAGAAGGTACTTCGGATTGTCCCCCTGGATGCCGCGAACAAAGGCGACCCCGAGCTGCGAGGTCAGGAACGGATCCTCGCCATAGGTCTCCTGCCCGCGCCCCCAGCGGGGATCGCGAAAGATGTTGATGTTGGGCGACCAGAACGTGAGCCCGTGAAACCGCGTGCCCCGCAGGTCCGGACCGTAGCCGTTATATTTCGCACGCCCCTCCACGCCGACCACGTGTCCGATCCGCTCCTGCAACGGGACATTCCACATCGCCGCCAGGCCGATCGCCTGCGGGAAAACCGTCGCGACTCCAGCATTGGCCACGCCGTGCAGGCCCTCGCTCCACCAATCGTAGCGCGGAATGCCGAGCCGCGGGACGCCCGGCGTCGTGTTCTGCATCATCGACGCCTTCTCCTCGAGCGTCATACGCGAGACCAGGTCGTGAATCCGGGCGTCCACAGGCTTCGCAGGATCACGATAAAGCGGAAGACTCGGTTTTTGGGCTAAGGC
>JAJXVO010000264.1 GCA_021782105.1 bacterium | reverse complement strand
GCGCACCGAACCGCAACCAGAGGTCGAGCTATTGCTTCACCAGCTCCACTTGTCCTTCCCCGCTCAACCACCGCCGCGTATCCGCTCTCAACCAACTACCTCGGCATCGATGTAGGCCCGACTTTTGCCACCCTCGGACGAAGCATCAATGACTTGCGCTTTTTTCACCCTCCAGTTGGCGAAGTCGGGCTAGCTCGGCGGTGGCTCCCTGGACAGGGTTCCCTTTTTCATCGACCACTTTACCGTAAAAGGAGATGGAGGCGGCGAACGCCTTTCGATATACTTCGATTTCCGCGGCCTCGTCTTTCTGCTGCCGCGTCGCATCTGGAGCTGCGCTTGGAGCGACTGGAAGTAGCCGCCCTTGCGCATCCTTTGCCGGAGCCGTGCTGTTTCCGCTTTTCTGCTGCACTTGAGCCCTCGATTTTGGAACGGGCGGACTGGGCGGGGGCGTGCTACTGGGCCACTTGAGCCACACGAACGCTGCCAGCAAAACCAGCAGTACAACTAGAACGAGTCTCCGAGTATTCATGGCGATATTTGTAGTTCAATCAGCAGACGCGCGTAGAATGGCGCGGTCTCTTGGATGTCTCTTTCCCATTCTGCGCTGAGGCCAGAAACAGGGACAGGCGGAAATAGGTACCGAAGCTTCGGTCCGGACTTCGTTGTGTTTCGGGTTGTACGACTGGCTCGACGGGCAGGAGCTGGGCTTCGCGCGCAGCGTCACGGACCGCGTCGCCTTTGCGTGGCTGGGCGACGTGGTGATCGACAGTGCTCTGCCGGCGGACTGCGCTCGGTCGCCTAGCGCCAGAGCATGATCAGGTCGTCGTTGCGCACCCAGCCCGCCTGGCCGCCGGGGAAAGTGACATGGCTCCAGCCCAGGAAGCCGTGGTCGACGCGGCCGATGACGCCGGCCGACAGCGCGCTGGTCTTCTGCGCGGTCTCGGCCTCGGTGGGGATCGAGTAGAGCGTGGTCGTGTGGGAGACGAGGGTCGCGTTGCGGTTGCGGGCGATGCCGTAGGCGCCCAGGCACATCACGGCGAGGGCGGTGGCGAGCAGGGCCACGCCGAGCAGGGCAGGCGTGAGCCAGCGAACCGCGGGGATTCGGCGGCCGTAGCCGCGCAGCAGGGCGAGCGCGAGCGCGAGCGCCCCGAGGATCGCGGCGAGCACGAGCACAAGCTGCCAGCCCGCCGGCGAGGCGAGGCGGGCGAGGTCGGAGAGCGGATGGTCCATCGCGAGTTCGCCCAGCACGTCGGGCGAGAGTCGGGCTTCCTGCATCGCGAGACGGAAGTTGCTCAGCACGGCGGCCTGGTTGGGTGCGTGAAGGAAGGCGACGGCGAGTTCGGCGGCGGCGGTCTCGTCGTGCCCCTGCTGGAGCAACGTGAGTCCGAGGTTGTTGCGGGCGCGCCAGTCGGTCGGATGCGCGTCCACGCGTTGCCGCCAGGTAGCGGCGGCCTGGATGAAGTTGCCGGCGGCGTAGTCCTTCGCCGGATCTGTGGCGCTGACGTCGGTCTTGACGGCGGCGCGCAGTGCGGGTGCGAGCGCGCAGGCTGCAGCCGTGACGAGCACGAAAAACCAGGGGGCGAGGTGGCGGGGATTCAGCAGGGAAGCGGGGCGAAACGCCGGGACGGGATTACGGTCGAGTGCGTCGATCGCACGGGAAATCCAGTCGGCCGGAAGGGCTCCGGTGGCGCTGTACAACGCGGCCTCGGTGTCACGCCAGAGCGCTGCGAAGGCGTCCGCCTGGGGTGCTCCGGAAGCAGCGAGGTCCTGGGCGGAGGGCGCGGCGTCGGTGAGACCCAGCAGCTGGGCGGAGTCGTGTTGCCAGCTGCGCAGGGCAGCGTGGAGGGGTTCGCCGGGAGTCTTGGTGAGGCCTTTGGCCAGCATGGCCTCGAGGGTCGCGCGCAGGCGGCGTGCGGCTTCGCGGCGCGGGCGTGCGGGGTCCCGATCTCGTGCCCTCAGGGCTGCGAGTGCGAGCCAGCCGGCGACGAGGAGCGCGAAAGGCGCGAGGTAGAGCAGAGAGATCGTGCCGGTGCCGACGGGCCTCCAGGCGCGGGCGCGTCCCTCAACCGGATCGGAGGGGAGAAGGGCGGGCTGGCTGGGCGAAGCGGGAGGCCCGGAAGGCGCCGCCTGGGCGGTGGGAGCGCTTGAAGGCGGGGGGGCTCCGGTGACGGCGGCGCCGGCCGTGGCGGGAGCGGATGACGCGGGCGGAGCCCCCTCGATGTTGAGAGTCACCGCCTTGGTCGTGATCGTCCTGTAGCCGCCCGTCTCCGGATCGAAATACGAGAAGGTCACCGGAGGCAGCGTATAGAGTCCGGGCTGCTTGGGGATCATCACGACGTCCTCGGAGACCGAGCCGTCGAAGAGCTTGTTGTCGGCCATCGTGCGCTTGGCCTGGGGCTGGACGACCTCGAAGGACTGGGGCACGGAGCGGGCGGGAACGCCGCCGATATCGGGCCAGTTGCCCGTGCCCTTGAGCACGAGGGTCCAGGTGATTGGGTCGCCCACGCGGGCATTTTCGGGCACGACCTTGGAGGTGAACGTGAACTGGCCGACGGCGCCCTCGAATCCGGCGGGGGCGGGCTTCGGCAGAGGTTTCACGACGAGGGTGGGCTGGTCGGAGGGCACGGCGAGGGTTTCGAGCACGGGCTGGCTGAAAAAGAAGCCCTGGCTGGTGCCGGTCTGGACGCTGACCTGCTGTTGGACGGGACCGAGCTTATAGGTGCCGGGGTCCTTGGCGTAGGCGCGGGTCGTGAAGGGGATCAGCAGCATTCGGTTGCCAGTGGCGCGTGTGGGCTTGGTCCAGTCCTCGGCTGCGAGCGGGGAGGGATTCCATTCGGGATTGCTGAGGATCTGGTTGTAATAATCGCGGCGGACTTCCAGCTGGAAGGTGACGGGGAAGACCTCGCCTGCCCACACGGCCTGGCGTGGGACGAACAGGCGGGCCCGCACGAAGTCGCTGGCGGGTTGCTGGGAGGGGCCGATGGTGGCGTCTGCGGGGTCGAAATGCGCCGCGGGGACGTGCAGCTTGCCCTTGTCGGTCTCGATGTCGAAAGCGGGGATGTCGACGGACTGCCTGGAATTGAGCTGCGCCGCGTAGTTGTAGGTCACGGAGCGGCTGGTCTTGAAATTGACCATCGAGAAGTTCGAGGTCCGGCCCTGCTGCTGGAGGGTCAGTCCGGGGACGTTGGGGATGACGGGATCGGCCTTGGGTTCGCAGTCGTCGAACACGAGCGAGAGGGAGTCGACCCTGCCGACCTCGAGGGTGCCGCCCGAGGGCGACCAGTGCACGCTCTGGGCGTGGAGCAGGGACGCGGCTGCGGCGAACGCGAGCAGGAGGGTTCGGCTGAAAACGGCGGAGAATCGTTTGAAGGTGCGCGCGTGCATGGCGGGGCGGTCGGGAGCGTGACTCAGCGGGAAGGGAGGGCCTGGGCGCCGGAGGAGAGGGGAGGAAGTGGGTGAATGGATACGCATGGGCCGGTGCGGCGGGGGCGATGCGCGCGGCAGGAGGGGGAAACTGAAGGGGAGGGTGTCATGTCGGGACGACTACCAATCCTTCTGGTTGGCGGCGGGCGGCGGCGGCTTGCGCTCGGACTGGATCATTTCGAAGAGTTTGCCCGGAGAGTCCATGGATTTGACCTTGTCGAGTTTTTCGAGCGGGACGAGCAGGGCGGGGTCGTCGCGGAGGCCGCGGGGCTGGCGGTCGGCACCGCCGACCGTCTGCATTGGCTGGGACTCGGAGCGGGCGGGCTGAGGCTGGGGAGGATGAGCCGGCTTCTTCATGTCGCCGAAGCCCGAGTTGGGGCTGGGCGGAGGCGGTTTGCGCTGGCCTTCGGCCCCATTTTTGGAGTCGGACTGCGAGGGTTGCTGCGGTTGGGTCTGGTCCTGCTTCTGCGAGGACTGACCCTGCTGCTGCGGTGAGTGGGACTGCGATTGCTGCGACTTCGATTTGTCCTGGGGACTCTGCTTGTGCGACGGGTTCTGGCCGGATTTGCCCTGATTCTTTTTGTCCTGGTCGTGCTTCTCCTGGTCCTTCTGGTCCTGCTTTTTCTGATCCTGCTTCTTTGGTTTGGGAGGGGGCTCGCGCAGCGTGTTGATCTGGTGGCGGAGGGTGTCCCAGTCCGCGGCCTTGGAATCGAGGTGGTCGCCCAGTGTGATGGCGTCGAGGGCATCGCGCAGGGGGCCGTCGGGGATGGGTTGACCGGAGCTGCGCAGGCCCTGGCCCCAGGCGATGGTCTTGCGGGTGAGGTCGGCGCAGTCGGCTGCGTTCAGGGAGGGCTTGGTGGCGAGGCGTTCGACGGCGATGCCCAGAGGGGTTTCGGGTCCCTTGGGAGCGGGTGCGGCCTCGGCGAGCAGGTGCGGGGCGGCCGCGAGGCCGAACAGGAGCAGGAGCAGGGCGGCCGGGGGAGGGGGCTTGCCTCCGGAGGAGGGAGGAGTGGGGGTGCCGGGTTTGCCCAGGCCGATCGGACGGGGGCGGACTTGCACCGGAAATTCGAAGGCGAGGCTGAGGAACAGCAGGATCACGCCCGGAGCCAGGACCCATTGGAAGCGTTCGATGGCGCGCTGCTCGCGTTTTTCGGCGAAGGTGCCGGCGCGTCCGGCCTCGACGGTTTGCTTGAGCACCGAGGCGAGGTCGACCCAGGTGCTTGCATCGCGGTAGGTGCCGTCGGTCTCGGACGCAAGGTCCTGAAGGGTGGCCGGCTCGAGTTTGGACAGCACGACGGCCCCTCGCTCATCCTTCACGAAGCCGCCGGAGCCGTCGGGGATGAAGGATCCCGCCTTGGTTCCGATGCCCAGCCCGATGACGCGGATGCCCCGTTTGTGCAGCTCGGGCACCAGCGGCTTCCAGTCGTTATCGGTCGCCTCGCCGTCGCTGAGCACGATCAGGAACCGGTCGGCGTTGGTGCTCTTTCCGAAGGCGTCGAGCGCGGTCTGGAGCATGGCCCGGTAATTGGTGCCGCCCACGGGCAGCGCGCCCGGGCCGAGCGAGGGAAGAAATTCGCGGAGGATCTCGTAGTCGGTGCTCAAGGGGCACTGGAGAAAGGAGGTGCCCGAGAAGACGACCAGGCCGATGCGCTCGCCCTTGAGCCGGTCGAGCAGCACCTGCACCAGCAGTTTTGCCCGCTGGAGACGGGAGGGCTGCACGTCCTGCGAGAGCATCGAGCGCGAGAGATCGAGCGCCACGAGGATCTCGCGGGACTGCTCGAAGACCTGCTCGTCGACCTTGCCCCACTGGGGGCGCGCGAGGGCGACGATGCACAGGGCGACGCCGAGTGCGAGC
>JAJXVO010000263.1 GCA_021782105.1 bacterium | reverse complement strand
CTCAAACCCCTGCCACGTCATGCAACACGGACCTCTTTCACGTCCATCGTCGGTTGGTTCCACGGTGCTCGCCGCAGCCACCGCGGCGTTGGCCTGCCTCGCCGGCAGCCCGAGTACGGCATCGGGTGCCGAGCCTCCCCCGGCGACGCAACTGTATCATGGAGCCGCCTACTATCCCGAGCTCTGGCCGGAATCGGACGTGGACCGGGACATCGTTGAAATGAAGAAACTCGGCATCAACGTCGTGCGCATCGGGGAATTTGCGTGGGCGAAGATGGAGCCGAACGAAGGGCAGATCTCGTTCGAGTTTTTCCGGCGGGTCATGGACAAACTGCATGCGGCGGGCATCGAAGTGGTGTTGTGCACGCCGACCGCGGCGCCGCCGGTGTGGCTGAGCTATGGGCATCCGGAGCGCTGCTTTGTGGATGCGCAGGGGCATGTGATGATCCACGGCGCCCGCCAGCACATGTCGTACGAGGACCCGGTCGTGCGTGCGGCCTGTTTTCGCATCGTCGAGGCCGAGGCCAGGGCGCTCGGCCGGCATCCGGCGGTGATAGCCTGGCAGATCGACAACGAGTTCAAGTGCCACGTCGCGGAGGATTTCAACGCTTCGGCGGTCGAGGCCTGGCATGCGTGGCTGGCGAAGCGCTACGGCACGATCGATGCGCTCAACGCCGCGTGGGGCACGGAGGTGTGGAGCCAGCGCTATCAGCATTTCGACCAGGTGCCGGCGCCCCTGCGCACGCCGTTCCTTCACAATGCCTCGCTGAGCACGGCCTACCGCATGTTTTCGCGGGAGCGCATCGCGGAGTTCATGGACGACCAGAGCGCGATCATCAGGCACTACTCGCAGGCGCCGATCACGCACAACATGTCGCGGGGATTCGCCATCAACGTTGAGCGCATGTGCAGGAACCTCGATTTTGCGTCTTTCGACGACTATCCCGCTGCAGACCAGTGGCGGAACATGGTGTTGGACTGCGACCTGTTCCGGGGTGCGAAGCCCGGGCGGCCGTTTTGGGTGATGGAGACGAGTGCGATCCACAACGGCTCGCTGGTGAACTATTCCACGGCGCATCCCCCGGGCTTTCTCGTGGCGGAGGCGGTCTCGTGTTACGCCCTCGGCAGCGAATCGTTCTGCTACTGGCTTTGGCGCCAGCAGCGCACGGGTGCGGAGTTGCCGCACAGTGCCATCGAAAGCGCGTGGTATGAACCCACTCTCGGCTATGGCGAGGTGAAACACGTGGATGAGGCGCGTCGCGAACTCCAGCCGCTGCTCACGGCGAGCCATCCGGCGCCGGAGCAGGCGGCGATCACATGGTCAGATCTCGGTCGGGCGATGATGGAGACCGAGCCGCTTGGGGGACGTAAGACCGACCCCGTGGACTACGAGAGCGGTTTTGCCGATTGGCACCGCGTGCTGCTGGACGCGGGGCTTTACCGCGGCGTGCGCTTTGAAGGTGCGTCGCTTGACGGGTTGAAGCTGCTGGTGACGCCGCTGATGCCCTATACCAGCCCCGAGTTCCTGGCGCGGGTGGAGCGCTTTGTGCGTGCGGGAGGAATCTGGATTTGCGGTCCTGTGACCGGCGCCCGGACGGGCGAACACACGGTGCCGACGGACGGGGGCCTCGGCGAAGCGGGCAGACTGGCGGGCGTGGACGTCGTGTATTCGTATCCCATTACGGGAACGGGTGGGGAGGGGGAGGCCTTTGGGCTGAAGGCGCCGCTTGGAGGCTGGTGTTCGGTGCTCAAGCCCGTCCTTCCGGACACGCGGCAGGTGGGCACGCTGAGCGGCGAATGGGCGGCGGGGCTCGGTTTTCTCACTGAGCGCAAGCTTGGCGCAGGCTCCATCGTCGTCATGGCCGCGCAGCCCGAGGGGCCGGAGGGGCAGGCGTTGCTCGCGCGCATCCTCACGCACTATGCGGACCAGGCGGGAATCACAGAGCGGGCCGCGTCGACCCGCGGCACGATCGTGTGTCCTCGGGTCATGAATGACGGCTCGAAGCTTTGGGTCGTGGTGAACATGGACGGGCGGGGCGGCGAAGTGACGCTGCCTGGGGGGGCTGCGGATGCGTTGACGGGTACGGCGGTGCCGGCGGGAGCGCTGAAGATCGGACCCTATCGGTGGAGGGCGTTGAAACTGTAGTGCCGGGGGCGTGACGCGTGGCGACCGGCGCCGCGGGTGATGCCGGATCGGGGAGGCTCAGAATGACAGATCGGCGGCGTAGGACGCGCGGTCCGTGGCGGACGTGAGTTCGTTCCAGAGCGAGACGCGGTAGGGATTTCCTCCGCCGAAATTGGCAAGGGACTCATCGTAGTGGAACGACGCGTTGCCGACGATGTTTACGGTGTTGGCGACCATGGAGCCGAGCACGTCGCCATTGCCGTTGATCTTCAGATTGCCCTGGGGGGCGTACAGCACCGCGCTGAGCACGCCATTGCCGGCGATGGAAATGTTCTGTGAGTTCGAGGTAGCGGTTCCCCAGATCTGGCAGGCGATGGGCTGGTTGGCGGTACCGGTGGTCGAGCCGCCGTTGAGAATGCCGTTGCCGCCGATCGAAATGTCTCCCGGTGCGTAGAGCGCGAGGGAGGCGCCGCTTTGGATATTGAGCGCGCCGGAGCCCCCGCCGATGTCGATGCTTTGAGACGTGTCGGTGAGGATCAGGACGACCTGAGGCAGGGTGGTGTCGCCGGTGCGTTGTTGGATCGAGAGGGTCTGATTGTTGAAATCGATCTGTGGGGCGGAGTAGTAATATTTGCCGTCTGCAGCGGGGGCGTCGCCGACGCGGGGCAGGGAAGTGGTGCTGGTGATGGCTGGGATGGCGATGGGCGTGGCGGAGGGCAGTGTGACTGCGTCGAAGTTGGCGGTGAAATCGGTGGAGACGCGGGAGGCCACGACGGTGCCGGAGGGCGTGCCGAAGGGGCCGATGACACCGTTGCTGCCGACGACGGGAGCGGCGCCTCCGGTGGCGACGTAGCCCCAGATATTGGCGTTGTTAACCTCCACGGCCGACACGGAGACGGAGGCGCTGCCGATGCTGCCGGCATCGTGTTTCACCGCGCTGCTGTAGGGGATGGCTGGAGCGGCGGGGTTGTTGCTCGGATCCGAATTCCAGCTGTCGATTGCGGCGTTATTTCCGGAGAACGAGATGCTGTTCTTCGCGACGAGGCCATTGTCGAACTTGGAGGCCTTGGAGAGCTGGATGAGTACCCACTTTTCTATGACGGGCGAGGTGGTTCCGCCGAGGGTGATCGTGCTGCGCGCGACGACGTGGGGGGTGGTGGAGGCATAACCATAGACGCGGACGCGGACCAATCCGGTTGCGTGCTGGTCGAAGGTGAAGCCAGGAAAACTGCGGAGTGCGTCGCTGCCCGAGAGGGTCCAGCCGGCGCCGGACCAGGAGTAGGAGGCGTTTTGCGCGGCCTGATTGAGGGAGTAGAGTCCTTCTTCGAGGCCCTCCTCGGCGAGATTCATGGAGGCGTTTGCGTAGAGCGAGCGGTTTGCCTCGTCGAGGACGGACTTGCCGAGGCGGATGTAGCTTCCGAGCGCGATGCCGATGATGGCGCACAACAGCAGGGCGACGATGAGGATCGAGCCGCGCTGGGAGGAAAGGGGGGTGGCCGTGGACTTCATCGGAGAAATCAGGCGGTGATCCGTTTGTTGCGGAGGATATAGCGGGCGGACAGGACGAGGTTGGTCGCGGCGGAGACGGTCTGGCTGTGCCTCGTGGCCTGGAGGGAGATCTGGAGCTGCTTGGTTCCCTTTCCGGCTGCGGTGAGGTCGGTGAGACTGATCAGGCTTCCTGTGATGTCGTAAGCGGTGAAGGCGAACGTGGTGATGCCGGTGATCATCGACACAGGGGTGGCGGTGCCGAGCTGGCGGGTGAGTGTGCCTGACCCGTTGTAGGCCCAGGTGATCGACTGGGTGTCGACGACGAAGGTGACCGAGGTGGCGCTGTTCCAGGTGATGGCGCTTGCCTGGCGTGTGTCCTCGGCGAACAGCTCGAGTGCGCGGCGGGACTGGAATTCCATCTCGGAATAATTGACGATGTTCGCTCCGCTCCGACCCAGGAAGAGAAAGGTCGTCAGGATCCCGAGCATGAGGAAGGTGCCGATGATGCTGGCGACCATCACCTCGACGAGCGTGAAGGCCCGCGTCATTCGGCGATCAGGGCCGGGCCAGGGTGTAGTAATAGTCATAGAGGCCGTCCTTCATGTATTCGGTTTGGAAGGTGCGGGTGTGGCTGCGACCGTCGTAAGTTTTCCAGGTGACGGAGACCGTGATTTTGTCGACGGATCCTGTGCGGTTGGGATCGGGGGCGATGGTGCGGGTGACGGCGAACTTTCCGGCGATGCCAGGGGCGCCGGAGAAATACGTGGCCCCGTCGAAGGTTTCCGACGCCGGGAGGGCGTTCAAGGTGGACCAGTTCATCATCCTCAGGCGCTCGATTTCGCTTTGGAGGATTTGGGAGGCGAGAGTGGTGCCGCGCGCGAGATCGAGAGAGCGGTATCCCCACTGGAGGGCGATGATGGCAGTCGAGATGCCGAGGGCGAGGATGAGGGCGGACAGAGCGACCTCGGGAATGGTAAATCCCCGGTGTGGTCTCCGAAGTTTAGAGGGGAAAACCGTGCGGTCCCGCGCGGGACGAGCAGAGGAGCCGTGAGGCGTCATGGGACCGAGCATAAGCCGGGTTTCTCGGCTGGCAATCGAACGCTTATGCGGTCGGGATGACGCGGGCGAGGGAGGAGCCGAGAGGCGGGCTCGGCAGAGCGGAGACGGAGTCCCCGAGGTTGCCTCCCGAGAGGGCATTGCGATCCGAGTTCGTAGGCAGGGTGCGGGCCTTGGGGCATGGGCCTGCGCGGGGGTGGGTTCGGATCCGCTGGTGGTTTTTACAAAGTATTTGGAATACGAACGGCGCCTTTGTCGCTCACGCGGCGGGGATAATCAGCCGGTGGGCGGCGCGGATCTGGTCGGTCCACGGGGCGGAGATCCCCGCCTCGGCGGCGAACTCGGGCCAGCGTGTGATCGCGGCTCTGACCTCCTCGAGGATCGTCTCGGCCCGGCCGCGTGTCATGAGGGCGCCGCGGGCGCAGGAGCGGAAATCCTCCAGCGTGAAGCCGTCGCGCTTGCCGTTGAGCGTCATCTGATGGGTGGCGGTCCATGCGCCCGCGGGATTATGGCTGTAGGTGACGTCGAAGGCGGGAGCGAGGCTCCAGCGGCCCGAGCGGTCCATGAGAAAGGCGATATTCTTCGCGTGATCGTCCTGATTGCGTGCTAGGATATTGAATACCA
>JAJXVO010000262.1 GCA_021782105.1 bacterium | reverse complement strand
CCAGCGCTTGTAGACCTCGGGTGGGGGATTGCCCTCGAAGCCTCCGATGTCGTGACTCCAGTAGCCGAAGCCGCACAAGCTCAAGGAGAGTCCGCCGCGCAGGCTTTCCGCCATGGACTCGAAGTTCGACCAGCAGTCGCCGCCCCAGTGAAGCGGGAAACGCTGTCCGGACGCGTAGGTCGAGCGCGCGAAAACCACCGCATCGCCCTTGCCCCGCACCTGCTCAAGAAGGCGGAAGACTGCCTCGTTGTACTGGATCGCATACAGATTGTGCATGGCCACAGGGTCCGAGCCGTCGTGATACACCACGTCGGTCGGAATGCGTTCGCCGAAGTCGGTCTTGAAGACATCCACCCCCATGTCCATCAGGCGCCGCAGGTGGCCCGTGTACCAGGCGCACGCGGCGGGGTTGGTGAAGTCCACGATCGCCATGCCGGGCTGCCAAAGGTCGGTCTGCCAGACGGAGCCGTCGGCGCGCTTCAGGAAGTAGCCGCCAGCCTCGCCTTCGGCGAAGAGGCGCGAGCGCTGCGCGACATAGGGATTGATCCACACGCAGATCTTCAGGCCGCGTGCCTTGAGTCGCTGCAGCATTCCCCTGGGATCGGAAAACTGGCGCGGATCCCACTCGAAGTTGCACCACTCGAATTCGCGCATCCAGAAGCAGTCGAAGTGGAAGACCGAGAGCGGCAGCTTCCGCTGTTCCATGCCCTCGATGAAACTCGTCACCGTCGCCTCGTCGTAGTTGGTCGTGAACGACGTGGACAACCACAGGCCAAACGACCACGCGGGCGGCAAGGCCGGGCGGCCCGTGAGCGCCGTCAGGCGCCCCAGGATCTCCTTGGGCGTCGGTCCGTAGATCAGGAAGTATTCCAGCGATTCGCCCGGCAGGCTGAATTGCACGCGCGCCACTTTTTCCGAGGCCACCTCGAAGGACACCGGGCCAGTCTCGTTGACGAGGACGCCGTAGCCCCGGTTGGTCAGGTAAAACGGAACGTTCTTGTAGGTCTGCTCGCTGCTCGTGCCTCCGTCCTTGTTCCAGTTCTCCACAGTCTGGCCGTTCTTGACGAAGGCGGTGAAGCGCTCGCCCATGCCGTAGACGTTTTCTCCGACGGCGAGGCTGAGCTGCTCGTGCACGAAGGTGCCCTCATCCTGTTTCTGGACATAGCCCATGCCGCGCCAGGCGCTCTTCGTCAGGACACGGTCGTCCGCCCGAAAGCTCAGTTCCCAGTCGCCCTTGCGACGCACGCGCGCCTCGAGGGGGCCGCTGCGCAGGGTCGCGCACTCAGCGTTGCAGTTCACCGCCACCGCGGGGGCGGCGTTGGGTTCAAGCGGAATGGTCGGCCGTCGGCCGGATTGGGCCGAGAAGTGTTCGATGCGCACCTTGATCACGCCCTCCAGCGGAGAGCTGAGGGTCACGGTCAGGACCGGCCCCTGGAGAGTGTCGCCGCGATGTTGGATGCGACGCGTTGGAGCCACCACGACCAGCCGGTCGGAGTGCTCGTCGACGGCATACGCCTCGGCGGGATAGTGTGCGCTGACGCCGCTTTGCAGCAGCCATTGTCCATCGGTGAACTTCATAGGAAGGAAGACAGTTGGGAAAAGGGGATTGGATCGAAATCTCGCGGGGGCGTTGGATCTCAGGGGGCTTTTTCGGGTGCAGCCACCAGGGTGCATACGTCGCGCACGGTTGCGCCCTGGCGCTGCGCGATCGCCTCGAGCCGGTGCACCCCGGCGCCGAGCTCGACATGGGGCCAGCGAGCAATGCCGCCGACGATCGGTGTTGCGCCCAGCGGCTTGCCGTCCAGCACGAGCTCCACGTTTGCGGCGTTTGTGTAGGCCTTGATTTCCCAAGCGCCTGCAGGGCGCGGTGAGAACCTCCGACCATCGAGGTGCACCATCAGCTTGTCGCTCCATTGCGACTGATAAAAGTAGTACGCATCCTTGGGCGTCTTCCGGTCGCGTGTCACGAGGCCCTTGTCGTTGATTCCGGGCCGCTCTCCCTCGTTGCGTCCTGGCGATGCGGCGTCGAACATCTGCCATACGGTCTTGAAACACACCCATGGGCGCGCCTTCAGGATATTCCAGTAGGTTTCGTGGAAGAGGCATTGATACTCCTCCGAGTGATCCATCCGCTTCGGATCCGCGGAATGGATACCGGTCCCCGCGCCGGCGCCGTATTCGGACATGCCTACGCACTGCCCCGGGAAGGCCTTGTGCTGGGCGTCGAGCCAGGGGCCGAAGTCCGAGGCCGCGCCGTGATACCAGCCGAAGTATTGGTTGTAGCCGATCACATCGATGCCGTAACGGCTCGGCGGTTCGCCCATCGTGCTCGCCAGCGTCGTGAAGCGCGAGGGGTCTTCCAGTTTCGCCACGCGTGCAAGCGCCTGCAGCAGGGGAAGCGCTCCAGGTTTGTCGGTCTGCACTTCGTTGCCGACGCTCCAGAACGCGATGCAGGGGTGGTTGCGGCCCTGCCGGATCAACTCCTCCACCTGGCGCACACACCGTTGGGTGAATTTCGGATCCGTGCTCACGGTATTCACGAGGGCGTTCTCCGCCCACACGATCAGCCCCAGGCGGTCTGCGAGGCGGTATTCCTCCGAGTCGTGCTGGTAGTGCACGAGCCGCACGAAGGTCGCCCCCATGTCGGCGATCAGTTTGAAATCCTGGGCCCGGTCCGCGTCTGATATCGCCCAGCCCTTGCCTTCGCGGTCCTGGTGCAGTGCCACGCCGTGCAGGTCGTAGGGACGGCCGTTGAGCAGAAATCCGCGATCGGGATCCAGCGCGAAGGTGCGAAATCCGACGTCCTGGCTCACCTCGTCGATGGCTGTGCCTCCAAGTTTGAGTGTGATGCGCGCGGTGTAAAGGTATGGGTCAACGCGGCCCTGCCAGAGTCGGGGTTTCAGAAGCTCAAGTTTCAGGTGCGCCTCGCTCCGCCCCGCGGGCGCCAGCCGCCTTACGGCGGCATGCCCGACGTCCAGGCCGGCCGCGTCGTAAAGATCCAGGTCCACTTCGACCGGCTGCTCGTCGAGGGTGGTATTGCGCAGGTCCACGCTCGCGTCGAGGCTCGCCTTGTCGACGCCGACCACAGGGGTCGTAAGCCACACGCCCGGACCGCCAAGGTCGAGTGGGTCGATTGCCACGGCATGCGTCACCAACAGCTCCACCTTGCGGTAGATCCCGCCGCAAAACGCGAAGTCCCCTTCGCGCGGTGGCAGCGCGTCGTGCCAGGTCGAGTCCGCCAGCACGGTCAGAACGTTGCTGCCTTTGCGGTTGATGGCGTCAGTGGCATCCAGGCGAAAACGGGAGAACGCATTGTCATGCGTGCCGAGCAGGTGGCCGTTGAGCCATACCGTCGCCAGGCGGCTCACACCGTCGAAACAAAGATAAACCCGATCTCCGGACTCCAACGCAGGAGTCGCGAACGCGAGCCGATACCAACCCCGCCCGCGTCTGATGTCGGGCGAGGTGCAGTCTTTGGAGTTCCATGTGTGCGGAATCTCCACCGATTTCCAGGTCGCTGTCTTGCCAGGATCGCCGAAATGAAAGATCCAGCCGTGGTCCAGGGGAATCTCGATGCGCGTTGCAGCCAGTCCCACCATTGGGCATGCGAGCAATAGGACGAGGGTAATCAGGGTGCGGTTCATGGTTAAGACTCTCTCCTGCATGGGCGGGAGCGTCCCAAGGGGAGGAAACGGGTGTCAACGCTGCTGTAACGATAAATCCAAGTAAAGCCAGTACGCGCGCTTCTTCGGATATTTTGGAGGTGTTCGCGATGTCTGAAGCCGTCGGGGAAGGCAGTGAAGAGTGAGTCGCCCGCATCCTGCGAGGGGAGCCAGTGCCGCCCACCCCACTCGGGGCTCGCCAGAAGGTCTTCGCCAGGCCCAGCCGCTTCGCCCCCAAGAGCGGTGGGTTGTCCCCGACCCGGCTCATCGCCCGAATCGCGACGGGTTCATTCCTGAAGGGCACGCTCAAGGCGCGAGCGACTCCCAGCCAACCGATGTTTTGGAAAAGGTCGCCGGCCGATAGCCAGGGCAATCTTCCTCTTGAAACCCCGCCCGAATAGTTAATGGCAATCAACAGGTTGATTAACCTTAGCTTCCGGCCGATGTATTAAAATACGCCTAATTACCAATGGGTTGCAACTATTGGGCGTGGTCACTTTCGCCCGAAACCGACTTGTCCCCTGGCGTTCCATCATTACAGCTTCCTCCCAACATGAAACGTTTCATCTCCTTTGCATTCTGCGCCATCATCATGATGGCGGCTCCAGCCGTTCATGCCCTCATTTCGGGCATCGACAAGGCCGACATGGACAAGTCCGTCCGCTTCCAGGATGACCTCTATCTTGCCGTGAACGGCACCTGGCTGAAGAACACGAAGATTCCCGCCGACAAATCCGGCTATGGCGCGTTCACCATGCTCGACGATTTGTCGCGCGAACGCATCCGCGACATCATCCAGGCTGCGGCGGCCGTCAAGAACGCCCCCAAGGGCTCCGACGACCAGAAGGTCGGCGATTTGTATCGGGCCTTCATGGATACGCAGCGCATCGAGGCCCTGGGTCTGAAGCCCCTCGATCCGCTCTTCGCCAAGGTTCAGGCCGTCGCCTCGTACGATGATCTGGATTACCTGCTGGGTGCCTTCCAGAAGTACGGCGTTTCAGGTCCCTTCGGGTTCTATGTCTCGCAGGACGATAAGAACTCGACCCGCTATATCGCCCATATCGACCAGGCCGGCATCGACCTGCCCGACCGCGATTATTTCCTAAAATCCGACGAACGTTTCGTGAAGGCCCGCGCGGCCCTCGTGACCTACATTGAGACCCTGCTCACGCTCGATGGCAGGCCCCCCGCCGAGGCGAAGTCCTCCGCCCAGGCCATCCTCAATCTCGAGACCATCCTTGCCGCGGCCCAGCGCACCCGCGTCGAGCTCCGGGATCCCGAGAAGAACTACAACGAGGTTGCCGTCGCCAAGCTTTCCGACGTCGCACCGGGCATCAACTGGACCCGCTTCCTTGATGGCGCAGGCATCGGCAAGCTCACCACCGTCAACGTCGGCCAGCCCGAGTTTTTCAAAGTCGCGGACGCAGTGCTTCGCACCACGCCCCTTTCGGTGTGGAAGGATTACTGCACGTTCAAGCTGATCGACAGTTTCTCGGACGAACTGCCCGCCGCCGTCAGCAAGGCCGCGTTCGAATTTCACGGCCAGGCCGTCAATGGCACGCCTCAGGACATCCCGCGCTGGAAGAAGGCAGTGGCCCTGATCTCCGGGGGTGGAGCAGGCGACTTCGGCGCGCT
>JAJXVO010000023.1 GCA_021782105.1 bacterium | reverse complement strand
GGCTCCGCGTCGTCGATTCGGACCGCGTCGAAGCGGTCGGTTGTGCCTGGGATCAGCAGGCGAAGGTAGGCCTGGCCGCGCAGGTTGCCCAGGATCTCGGACCAGTCCATGTTTTCAGGCTTGTCGGCGCGGAATGCGACGACGGCCGTCTGACCGGCGATGGATGCAAGGGCCTTCTGCCAGATGCTGTGCGGGGTGTCGTCCTCCACCTTCTCGCCGGTTTCCGGATCGAAACATTCAGCGACGTGACTGAACCAGACTTTGAAATAGTCGGTGAGCTCCGTCATCGTCCCCACGGAGGAGCGGGATGTTTTGACGGTGTTGGTCTGCTCGATGGCGATGGAAGGCCGGATATTTTCGATGCGGTCGACCTTGGGTTGGTCGAGGAGTTCGAGGAATTGGCGGGTGTAGGCGCTGAAGGTCTCGACGTAGCGTCGCTGTCCCTCGGCGTGGAGGGTGTCGAAGACGAGGGAGCTTTTCCCGGAGCCGCTCAGTCCGGTGACGGCGATGTAGGCCCCGAGAGGGAGATCGAGGTCGAAACCCTTGAGATTGTTTTGCCGGACTCCCCTGAGGCGGATGCACTCGGGATGGGCGGGCGGATGGACTGGATCGGCGCTTACCACGGGTTCACGGATGGTCAGGCGGAATGGGAAAGCAAATCAGTCTTTGAAGCGGGAGGGGGAGGACGGGGAGGCGACAGGCTCCGGAGGCCCGGAGTCCATCGGGCGCGGAGCTTCGAGGAATGCTGAAGACGGAGGCGGCCGATTTTTTCGGTGGCTAAACCGGATTGCCCGCCTAAGGTCGGCCCGCCCCTCCGAACCCACCTTTTCGAAATGAGCTACGAGATGAATGACCTGCTCGAAGTGATGGTCGAGCAAAACGCCTCGGATCTTCACATTCAGGTCGGGCAGGCGCCCTGCCTGCGGATCAGCGGCAGCATGACGCCGATCGACGGCCCCCTGCTGACTCCGGCGGACACGGAGCAGTTGATGCTCTCGATCACGCCGGACGCCCATGTGCAGAACACGAAGTTGAACGGGGGCGCCGATTATGGCTTCGCCTACCTCGACAAGGCGCGGTTCCGCGTGTCGGTCATGAAGACCAAGGGCAACTACGGCATGGTCCTGCGGCAGATCCCCAACAAGATGTTCGGACTTCGCGACATCGGCCTGCCGGACAAAATCCGCGAGCTGCTCTACCGGCCGCGCGGGCTGATACTCGTGACGGGGCCGACCGGATCGGGCAAGTCGACCACGCTCGCCTCGATGATCAACTACATCAACGAGAACCGCGAGGGGCACATCATCACCATCGAGGATCCGATCGAATATTACCATCCGCACAAGCATTGCATCGTCACCCAACGCGAGGTGCATGTGGATGTGCCGAGCTTTTCCGAGGCGATCCGGCGCGCGCTGCGCCAGGACCCGGACATCATTCTCGTCGGTGAAATGCGCGACCTCGAGACGATCGAGGCGGCGATCAGCGCCGCGGAGACGGGACATCTGGTGTTTGGAACGCTGCACACGAACAGCGCGGCAAAGACGATCGACCGCATCGTGGATGCGTTTCCCGCGAACATGAAGGACATGATCCGCACGCAGCTGTCTTCGTCGCTGGTGGCGGTCATTTCCCAAGTGCTCTGCAAGAAGATCGGGGGCGGTCGGATCGCTGGCTACGAGATCATGGTGAACACGACCTCGATCGCCTCGCTGATCCGCGAGAACAAGACGTTCCGCATCACGTCGGACATCCAGACCGGGGCGCACCTGGGCATGATCACGATGGATTCCCACCTGATGAGCCTGGTGAACCGCGAGATGGTGAATGCGGACGAGGCGCTCGACAAGGCCCAGGATCCGGTCGTGATGCGAGAGAAGCTCATCCAGATGGGGCATCAGCTGAGACCTGTCTGAGGGGCGCGCCTGTCGTTTTCTCCATGCCATTCACCTACGAACGCACGATCCATTTTCCTGATACGGATGCCGCCGGCGTCGTCTTTTTCGCCCGGTACCTTTCGATCTGCCACGAGGCGTACGAGGAAGCCCTGGGCATGGCGGGCATCGAACTGCAGTCCTTCTTCTCGGCGGCGGGGGTGGTCGTCCCGATCGTGCGCAGCGAGGCCGACTACAAGCGGCCGCTTGCGTGCGGCGACCGGGTCCGGATCGCGGTGAGGCCGGAGCGGCTGGCGGACGACAGCTTTGCCGTGCGCTATGAGATGGCGAAACTCGGCAAGGTCGACAAGCAGGCCGCCGTCGTGCGGACCGTGCATGTCTGCATTGCAAGCGACACGCGCTCCAGGAAGAGTCTGCCGCCCGCGCTGGCCGCGTGGGTGGATGGCGGCGCGCAGGGTTAGGAGGGAACGGCGACCGAAAGGGGGGCCTCGTCTTCGGAGTGAAAGTGGGAGCGGGATTGGGCCGCGTCGTCGGCCGACGAGCCCATGAGGCGGAGAAGTTCCTGCTGGAGCGAACCGGCGTTGGCATCAAGCTGGCGCGCGGTGGAGGCAGTCTCTTCGGATGTGGCTGCGTTGCGCTGGGTCAACTGGTCGATCTGCAGCATCGACTGGTTCACATGCTCGATACCCTGTGCCTGCTCGCGCGAGGCATCCGCGATGCGTGCGATCAGTTCATCGGAGCTCCGCGTCGACGCGAGGATCTGTTCGAAGGTGGTTTTCACACGTGTGGAGATCTGGGCTCCGCGTTCGCTCTTATGGACGGCGTCCTCGATCATCGCGGAGCTTTCCTTGGCGGCCTCGGCCGAGCGGCGCGCGAGGTTGCGGACTTCGTCGGCAACGACGGCGAATCCAGCGCCGGACTCTCCCGCGCGTGCGGCCTCCACGGCGGCGTTGAGGGCGAGGATATTGGTCTGGAAGGCGATTTCGTCGATCGACTTCACGATCTTGGCGACATTGCCGCTGGCGGACTGGATCTCGGCCATTGCGTCGGTCATCGACACCATTTCGTGGGAGCCTGCCTCGGCCGATTGCCGGCTCTGGTTGCTCAATTCACGAGCCTTGAGGGCGTTTTCGGCGTTTTGCTTGATGGAGCCTGACATCTCCTCGAGCGCGGCCGAGGTCTCCTCCAGTGACGAAGCCTGCTGGGCCGCGGCTTCGGCGAGTGACTGGCCGGATGATGCGACTATGTTGGCGGCAGACGAGACCTGGCCGGTGCCTTCCCACATGCGTTTGGCGATCGCGCGGATGTGGCGGGTGACGCCGAGGCTAAGGAGGACGCCGAAGGTGGCGCCTGTCAGCACTCCGAGTAGGGTTCCGCCGATCATGATCAATCGAATGAATGCGGCGCGATGCTGGTTTTTGGCGGCTGACTGGCCGACGCGTTGGTTTGCCTGGGAGACGATCCCGCTGACGAGCTGATTGAGATCGGATTCCAGGGCGCGATCGATGCCGGTCAGGGATGCGTCGATCTGATGAGCTTCAGCGTCGGAGGCGATACTGGAACGGTCGCCGAGGGCCTGCCGATATCGTGTCGAGAGGGCCTTGTGTTCAGCCAGCGCATCCTGCGCGGGTTTCGGGTCGATGCCCAGTTTGACGAGGTTTTCGGTCAGCGTGGTGAGATCCGAATCGGCGGTGTTCTCATCTGCGGTAAGGGCGTCGAACTGATTCCTGAACGCGTCGGGCTGACTGCCGCGCAGGAGCAGGTTCTTCCAGTCCTGCACTTGGGCGTTGAAGGCGATCTGGGCGGAACGGGACAGATCGACGGCAGCGCGCGAGTTTTCGCCGAGCGCGACGCATTCGACCGCACCCTGAAGGGCGAAATGCTGCGCGGTGAGGCCGATGAAACCGCCCACGAGCGGAATGCAGGACACAATGACGAACGCGCCGATGAGCTTCGTGCTAATCTTCATGGAGTAACTAAGATGAAAGGCTGGAGGCTGCCCTAAAAGGGCATCAGGTAGCCCAAATCACCCCGTTTGTTCGACTCCATTTCGCGCGAATTGAGTATTTCGCAAAATATGCGGAGTGATCGGCATCGAATGCCGTTCCTCTCCAGGGCCCTGCGGGAGGGGCATTGCGCGCGCCGGGAGGGGAGCCGAACGAATCCCAATGCGATAGAATGGCGTCCGATGGCGGCGGCGGATTCGGGCGTTTTGGGTGCCCTAAATGACAGGATGCCTAGGTGATGTACCCAAGATAGGGCGCAAGCCAGCGTTCGGCCTCCGCCAGTGGCCAGCCCTTGCGCGCGGCGTAATCCTCAACCTGATCCTTGGCGAGCTTACCGACTGCGAAGTATTTGGAATCCGGGTGGTTGAAGTAGAGGCCGCTGACACTGCTGGCCGGGGTCATGGCGCAGCTTTCCGTGAGGGCGATGCCGGTGACTGCGGTCGCGTCGAGGAGAGAGAACAACAGCGGTTTCTCGGTGTGGTCCGGGCAGGCCGGATAGCCGGCGGCGGGGCGGATGCCGCGGTACTTTTCGCGGATAATCTCGTCGATGCTCAGGTTCTCCTGTCGTCCGAATCCGCACAGATCGCGGGCACGTTTGTGGGTGAGCTCGGCGAGCGCCTCGGCGATCCGGTCGCCGAGAGCCTGGGCCATGATTGCGGAGTAATCGTCGTGGGCGGCCTTGAACTCCGTGGCGAACTGCTCGACGCCGTGACCCGCGGTGACCGCGAAGCCTCCGAGGTAGTCGAGGCGCCCCGAATCGAGCGGGGCGATGAAATCGGAGAGTGCGTGCTGAGACTGGCCCTCGGGCTTCACGAGCTGCTGGCGCAGGAAACGAAATGTCGCGAGGCGATGCGAGCGTTGCTCGTCGGCGTAGACCTCGACGTCGTCTCCGATGGAATTTGCGGGCCAGAACGCGACGACGGCGCGCGCGGTGTAACGTCGCTCGGCGATGATTCGGGCAAGGAGGAGTTTGGCGTCGTTGAAGAGTCGTGTCGCCTCGGGGCCGACGATCGGGTCCTCGAGAAGGTCGGGATACCGTCCGCGGATTTCCCAGGCGCTGAAAAACGGACCCCAGTCGATGAAGGGGACGATGTCCTCGAGCGGGACGGGGTCGTAGACCTTTGTACCGAGAAATTCGGGACGCGGGATATCGACCGATGCCCAATCGCAGGGCGTCCGCCGGGCGCGTGCGTCGGCGATCGGGAGCAGGTTGCGCTGCCCCTGGCGTCCCGCGAAATCCTCACGCAGGCGCTCCTGTTTGGTGCGCACCTCGTCGAGGAACGAGGGCTTGTGCACGGAGGAGAGCAGTGCCGAGGCGACGTTCACGACGCGGGAGGCGTCGAGGACGTGGACCACGCCGTGGGGGTATTCCGGCGCGATCCTGACCGCGGTGTGCGCGGCGCTGGTGGTGGCTCCGCCGATCAGGAGCGGCAGGTCGAAACCCTCCCGGCGGAGTTCCTTGGCGACGTGCACCATCTCGTCGAGCGAGGGAGTGATCAGGCCGGAGAGGCCGATCGCATTGACCCGCTTCTCTCGTGCCACGCCGATGATCTTGTCGCAGGGCACCATGACGCCCAGGTCGATGACCTCGTAGTTGTTGCAGGCGAGGACGACGCCGACGATGTTTTTGCCGATGTCGTGGACGTCACCCTTTACGGTGGCGAGGAGGATGCGTCCGGCGTTGGACGCGGCGCCTGTGGCCTCCTTCTCCTTTTCCATGTAGGGGGTGAGGTAGGCCACGGATTTTTTCATGACCCGGGCCGATTTGACGACCTGGGGCAGGAACATCTTGCCGGCGCCGAACAGGTCGCCGACGACGCGCATGCCGTCCATGAGCGGGCCCTCGATCACGTCGAGCGGGCGGGGCAATTTGGCGCGGACCTCCTCGGTGTCGGCCTCCACGAAGGCGTCGATGCCCTTGATGAGGGCGTGTTTCAGGCGTTCCTCGGCGGGCAGGGAGCGCCAGGAATCGGCGGCCTCGACGGGGCCTGCCGCCTTGTCCCTCGGGGTGGCGGCGGCCTTGATCTGCTCGGCGAGCACGATGAGGCGCTCGGTGGCGTCGGGGCGGCGGTTGAGCAGCACGTCCTCGATGTGCTCGCGCAGTTCGGCGGGGATGTCCTCGTCGACTCCGAGCATGCCTGCGTTGACGATCGCCATGTCGAGACCGGCCTCGATGGCGTGTGAAAGGAAGATCGTGTGCATCGCCTCGCGGACGGTGTTGTTGCCGCGAAACGAGAAGGAAACGTTGGAAACGCCGCCCGAGACGCGGGCGTGGGGCAGGGTGCGCTTGATCTCGCGCGTGGCCTCGAAGAAGTCGACCGCGTAGGTATTGTGTTCCTCGATACCCGTGGCGACCGTGAGGATGTTGGGGTCGAAGATGATGTCCTCGGGCGGGAAGCCGGCCTGGTCGACGAGCAGACGGTAGGCGCGGGTGCAGATGCGGACCTTTTCCGCGCAGGTGGCGGCCTGGCCCTGCTCGTCGAAGGCCATGACGACCGCGGCGGCGCCGTAGCGGCGCACGAGCTTGGCGCGGCGGAGAAACTCGGCCTCGCCGTCCTTCAGGGAGATGGAATTGACGATGCCTTTGCCCTGAAGGCACTGGAGTCCGGCCTCGAGCACGCTCCACTTGGAGCTGTCGATCATGACGGGCACGCGGGCGATGTCGGGCTCGGCGGCGATCAGGTTGAGGAACTTGACCATCGTGGCTTCGCCGTCGATGAGCGCCTCGTCGACATTGATGTCGATGACGTTGGCGCCGTTTGCGACCTGCTGGAGGGCGATCTCGAGGGCGGCGGACCAGTCCCCGGCCTTGATGGCCTTGGAGAATTTGGGTGAGCCGGTGATGTTGGTGCGTTCGCCGATGACGAGGAAGTTGGACGCGGTGCGCATGGTGGTCGGGAAAGGGGGATTAGTGGAAGCCGGTGATGGCGCAGCCGACGGCAAACGTGGCGGCGGTGGCAAGGATGAGCAGTGTGTAGCTGCGGCGGATATCGGCCGGCGTGGCGCCGGCGGGGTCGCCCGGATCTCCTATCCAGAGATCGGCGACGAGAGAGCCGTTCCTGTAAATGGGTCCGATGAGGCGGATCGCGAGCGCGCCAGCCATCGTCGCTTCGGGCCAGCCGCTGTTGGGGCCGGGAATGAGCCCGTGATAGGAGAGGCCCGAACGCCATGCCTTGCGACCGCTGTATCCGGGAATCACGGACGCGAGGCCCGTGAGGAGGGCGAAGCTCCAGCGGGCGAAGGGGAAATTGGCGACATCGTCGAAGCGCGCCCCGCACCAGCCGAAGCGATTGTAGCGAGGGGTCCGGTAGCCGACCATGCTGTCCATCGTGCTGATGATCTTGAACAGCACTGCGCCGAGGGGGCCGAAGGCCAGGGCGAAGCCGAGCGGGGAGAGTACTCCGTCGACGAGGTTTTCGCTCAGACTCTCGATCGCGCCGCGTCCGCAGGCTGCGAGGTCCATCCTGTCGGTGTCGCGCCCTACGATCATGGCAATGGCGCCGTGCGCAGCTGCAAGATCGCGGCGTGCGACGGCGCGGGCGATGCGTTCCCCGTGGGCGATCAGATCGCGCAGCGCGATGCAGGCCCACACCAGAAGTCCCGCTGCGACGTCGAAGGCCAGCGGATGCACCGCGTGGGCCCCGGCCAGGAAGAGCAGGCACAGCGGCAGGACCGAGCCGGCGAGCAGGACAAAGAGCAGGATTCCGCCGGCGTAGCCGTTCAAGCCGACGCGAAAGAGCACCGATTCAAACACAGAGAGGAGCCTGCCCAGCAGGCGGATTGGATGCAGGGCGAAGACCGGGTCGCCGATCACCACGTCGATGCCCAGCCCGATGGCCGCCCAGAGGCAGAACCGCGGCTCGAAAAATCCGGTGGACGCCGACAGGGCGGCTTCGAGGTGCGTTGCGAGGGCTGTCATCTCAGTCCTTCCATTTTGCCTGCCATCCAAGGGCGACAGCCCTCAGGGCGAGATCCATTGCCGAGGGCAGCAGCGCCTCGGTTGAGTCGTCGGTAAACGGGGGAAGGTGGGGGATGAGATTTGCACGGAGGGCTGGAAACGCTTCGGGACGCGCAGCGAGACCGGCGGCCATCAGGGCAGCCTGATTGAGAAGGCTTTCCCTGGCGGAGGATGCGCCGAGAGTGCCGCATAGGATGCGGTCGAGCACGGTGGCGTAGGCGTAGGTGGCGGCGGCCAGCTGGGGCTCGAAGACCACAGGATTCCAGTTGCTCTTGAGGAGCGCAAAGGCGGCCGGTTCAAGCAAGGGCGCGATGCCCGCCTTGAAACGTTCTTCACTCAGGCCGAAGCGCCCCAGCGCGTGGAACAGCGAACGCGTGTAGCTTCGCTCGAGCCCGTTTTGCCAGCGCAGCGCCTCGAGGGTCGCGTCGCGGACGGTGCGGCCGATAAGTTCGCCCGCCTTGGTGTGTTTTCCCGTCCATGTGCGGCGCGTCGCTCCGCTGAGAGGCGCGGCGATCGCATATTGGTCCGTGCCGGTTCCGGTCGCGGGACGCCACGAACCCTTGCTGCCGATGGCCAGCTCGAACAGGGCGGCGGTCTTGGCTTCGGTCATCGTCACCACCGCACGTGCGAGCGCGCTGTCGGTGAGCGGAGATGAGAAGAGCAGGAGCGTGTTGATGGTGCCCCCGTGCGTGCCTGGTGCCTTCGTGTCCCCGGGGACGGCGTCGGTGCGGGTCCACACGCCGTTTTCCTCGTCGTACACTGCGGGGTCGCCCGCGCTGCCGGCGTTGCCGGTGACTCCTGCGGTGACGATGGCGGTGACAGAGAGGTCGGCGTGCGTGCGCGTCGCGAGGCCGAGGTACTGCATCGTCGCGGCGGTGCCCAGCACGGCGGTGGACTTTGTATCGAGGCCAAGCTCGGAGCAGACGTGGGAGTGATAGCCTGCCTGGCCTAGGCCCACGATGAATTCGAAACGCTCCTGATGCTTCGCGGGTTCACAACTCTGGTGATTGACGAGATGCGTGAGGTCGCCTCGCAGGCCGCCGTTGACGGGGCAGGTGCTGAGGACCCGGGCTTCGGCGAGGAGACGCACCACAAGGTGGCGATTTTGGCGGCCAACCTTGCAGAACGGCGAGTGGAGGAGCGGGACGGTGTCCATGCCGGTGCGGGCGTCAGGAAACCTGAAGCACTTCGAGGCCGCTGAGGCGGAGGTCGTGGACGGGTTGGTCGGGCAGGCGCCGCGGGGGGCGGCTCCGGACGGCTGCGGCGATCGCACGGATGTGTTCGGGTGTGGAACCGCAGCATCCGCCGACGAGGTTCACGAAGCCCGCATCGGCAAAATCGGCGAGCACGGCGGCCATGTCGGCCGGCGTCTCGTCATAGCCCCCAAAGGCATTGGGCAGGCCTGCGTTCGGATAGCAGGTCACCTGGCATTCGGCGATCCGGGCCAGCTCCTCGATGTAGGGCCTCATCTGCCTTCCTCCCAGCGCGCAGTTGATGCCGACTGAGAAGGGGGTCGCGTGCCGGATGCTTGCGTAGAAGGCTCCGACCGTCTGACCGGACAGCGTGCGTCCGGAGGCGTCGGTGATCGTGACGCTGATCATGACGGGCAGGCGTTCGCCGCGCTCGTCGAAGACCTGTTCGACTGCAAAAAGGGCGGCCTTCGCGTTGAGGGTGTCGAAGATCGTTTCGACGAGCAGGGCGTCGGCTCCGGCCTCCACAAGGGCGCGGATCTGCTCGGTGTAAGCTTGCACGACCTGCGCCCAGGTGACGGCCCGGAATTCGGGGCGATTGACATCGGGCGACATCGAGAGCGTGCGGTTCAGGGGCCCGATCGCGCCGGCGACGAAGCAGCGGCGACCTGGCGTGGCGGCTTCAGCGGCCCGCGCGGCCTCTCGTGCGATCCTCACTGCGGCGCGATTGACCTCGGGAACGACGGCCTCCAAGTGGTAGTCGGCCTGCGAAATGGTTGTCGAGTTGAAGGTGTTGGTCTCGACGATGTCCGCTCCCGCCTCGAAATAGTTGCGATGGATTTGTCCGATGACATCGGGGCGCGTGAGACAGAGCAGATCGTTGTCGCCTTTCAGATCGTGGAGGTGATCGCGGAAACGGTCTCCGCGGAAATCTGGCTCCTCGAGCTTGTAGGTCTGGATCATCGAACCCATGGCGCCGTCGAGCACGGCAATGCGGGAGGCGAACAGCTCGCGGAGTGCGAGGTACGAGGACGACAGGCGTGGCGAGGTTGAGCTCATGGGAGGAAGAGGCAGTACGAGGCAAGATGGGCGTGGGGGTCGAGATTGCAAGACTCATATCAAGAAATACGGATATGATGATTTGAGTATTTTCCCCGTATTAACGATCTGGAATGCGAAGCGCGCGGCGAGCAGGGCAGGAGGGCAGTCTGTGGGACAAAATCTTTCAGAGGGACGGCATGACGCGCGCTGCTTTTCGGATTGCCTCGCATGGCGTCGGTGCGTCAAGTCCGCCTCGTTCGTCGTTCTTTGGCTCGCCCGGGAAATCGGGGAAGGCCGTGCAAATCGGCCACAGTTGCGCTGCGGTAACGCATCACAGACCTCCATCGCGCTCTGAACGCGCGCGAAAAAAGCCAGTCGGTCAGCAACCGGCGAAGGCGGAGGCGAGGATGGGATCCAAATGGGTTCCGAGAAATGCGAAGTCCGAAGATCCGCTCCCGGGTGCTCACGCGTTTGGCGCGAATTGCGCGCGTCGTCCGCGAAAAACTTCATCGCAAAAATGAAGCGTGGGGGCAGCAACCCGAGACTCCGTTCCGGACGGCGAATCGTGTCTGCTCTTACCTTACCGTAACGAGAGACACACCATGACCCAACTCCTCCCAACCCGTCCCGCGGGCTGGTTTTGGATGGCTTTCGGCGCCGCCGCCGCAGCCATCCCCACGATCGCCCGCTCGCAAGAGCCGGCGTCCAATCTCGACGCTTTTGTCGTCTCGGCCTCGCGCACGCCGCAGGATCCGAGGACCGTGCCGAGCACCGTCACCAGCCTGTCGCTGGACGGCCTTGCGGCGTCGCAGGTATTCGACCTGCCCACTGCCCTTGCCGAGGTCCCCGGCGTCTACATCTCCAACACCGGTGCCGTCGGTGGACAGAGTTCCGTTTACATGCGCGGGGCAAACTCCGACCAGACTCTGTTCGTCGTGGACGGCATCCGCATGAACACGCGTTCCGCAGCCTATCAGAATTTCCTCGGACAAGCGGATCTCGGCGGCATCGACCGTATCGAGGTTCTCCGGGGCCCGCAGGGCACGCTTTACGGCAGCTCGGCCGTCGGGGGCGTCATCCTGATCGACACGGCGCACGGCTGCGGTGCGCCGTCGGGAACACTTGCGACGGAGGCCGGCTCGTTCGGCACCTATGCGGGTTCGGCCTCGGTCCAGGGCGGCACGCGCAACCTGGGCTACAGTTTTTCGGCCTCGCATCTGACGACCGAAAACGACCGTCCCGGCAACCGCGACAACGACTGGAACTATTCGACCCGCATCGAGGATCAGGTCTCCGACGGGGTTGTCGTGGGCGCCACCTACCGCGGTCAGTATGGCCAATACCAGGAACCGGGCTCAACGCTGTATCCGTCGGCTGGGGACGTGATGAGCCGGAACGACCTGGTCACGGCCTACGCCCAGGTCCATCCGAACGCCTCGTTCTCCTCGAGGCTGACGGCGGCGCTTCATCACACCGACTACGACTACTCCGCGTCGTGGGGCGACTCGACACTTCGCAACACGCGCCGGATTCTGGACTGGCAGAACGTGTGGGACGCCTCGTCGAACGTCGAACTTGTTGCGGGCACCAATCTCGAACAGTCGCGTTACCTCGCCGGAGGCGGCGCCACCGACGATCATCTTTCGGCCGCCTATCTGTCGGGGACCTTCAAGCCAGTCGCCGACCTGTCGGTCATCGGCGGGCTGCGCTACGACCATTTCGCGAGCTTCGGCGCGGCCACCACGGGTCGCTTCGGCGCCGCCTACTACGTGAAGCGGACGGGAACGACCTTTCGCTCGACCTACGGGACGGGCTTCACCGCGCCCGGCTCGGATGACCGCTATGGCGTCGCAGCCTGGGGGCAGCTGCCAAACCCGACCCTGCGTCCGGAAAAATCGCGGGGCTGGGATTTCGGCGTCGAACAGTCTGTGCTCTCCGGACGTCTAAAAGTGGGCGCCACGTATTTCCGCACGCTCTACAAGGACCTGTTCGACTGGGAGACGACTGATTTCACGACCTATCAGGGAATGACGGTCAACCGCTCGCGCGCCTCGGTGAAGGGCGTGGAGCTGTCCGCCGAGGGGCGTCTGACCGGGCGCGTGTATGCCACCGTGGCGTACACGTATCTTGATTCCCGTGACGATGTCACCGGAGCGCGCCTGGTGCGGCGCCCGCGGCAGGTTGCGGATGCGGAGATCCGGGGCAATATCACCGGTGCCTGGCAGGCCGGCTGCGGCCTGCACGTCGTCGGCGACCGCACCGACGTGGGAGGCTCGCTGGGCGGGTACACGACGCTGCGCGTCTTCACGAGCTACGACCTCGGAAGCGGCGTGGTGACGAAGTTCCGGGTGGAGAACCTCCTCGATCGCAAGTACCAGGAGGTGCTGGGCTACCCGGCCCTGCCGCTCGGCGCCTACGGAAGCGTCGAATGGAAATTCTAGGCACCGCGATGAACAAACCTTTGCGTTAACGCCATGACGCACCTGCGCCAGCTCTGCTTGATGATACTGCTGCTCTTGGGAGCAGTGGCAACGGGGCTGTGCGCAGACGCCAAACCGGCTGCGCACAGGGAGGTCGTGCGCGTGGTTTCGCAGACCGTGGGCACGGATGAGCTGCTTGTGGCGCTGGCGCGGCCCGGTCAGATCGCGGCCTTGAGCGCGCTCTCGCGCAATGCCGATTATTCCGCGATAGCGAAACAGGCGCGGGCCTATCCCCAGCTCAAGCCGAACGGCGACGCCGAGGATGCCCTGCAGTATGGGCCGACGCTGGTCTTGTGCGCCGACTACAGTCGGGCCGAATTTGTCGATCAGATCCGCCTGACCGGGGTGAAGGTCATCGTATTCAGGCACTATTTCACGTTGCAGGACTCTTTTGATAACCTGCGCGTGTTGGGCCTCGCGCTGGGGCGGGAAAAAAAGGCCGAGGAGATCATTGCCGACTGTCGTCGGAGGGTGGAGGACCTGCGCCGCCGACTGGCCGGGTGCCGGCCCGTGCGGGTGATTGCGCCGTCGGTTTACGGGGTGATCCCGGGCTACGACACGACCTTCGAGGATCTCTGTGATCATGCGGGGGCGGTCAACCTTGCGGCGACGCTCGGAGGGCTTCACGGACACGCCGCGCCGCCGTCGGAGCAGATGTTGACCTGGCCTATAGACCGCGTCGTCGTGGCGGGAAACTCGCTTGCCGAGGCCCTGCAGCCGTTCAGGCATCTCGCCCCCTACGCCTATATGGCAGCGATCAGGGAGAAACGTGCGGTGCTGCTGCGACCGTTTCTTCTGAGTTGTGTGTCCCAGTACCGGGTGGAGGGATACGAGGATCTCGCCCGCGCCTTGCATCCCGAGTGTTTCCGGAAGTAGACCTTCGCCATGCCGCTCCCCGACGATGACGATTCATGGGCCGAACCCGGGCAGGGTGAAGGAGTGGCGGAGGGTGACCAGGCGGTTGCCGGAAGCCGAGGCTGCCCTGCTTGAATCGACTGGCCATGTCGACGAATCCCTGGATTTCCCGCATCGCCCTGCCGGCGGCACTGGTTGGCCTGATCGGCCTGGCGCTGGCCTCTCTTGGCATCGGCGACATGACGCTCGGCCTGGGGCGCATTTGGGCGGGGCTGCGGGGCACCGATCACCTGGCGTCGACGATCATCTGGGACATGCGCATGCCGAGGCTCGTCGCGGCGATCCTGGTCGGAGCGGCCTTGTCAGCCAGCGGCCTCGTGATGCAGGCCTATTTTAGGAACAGTCTGGCAAATCCGGGCTTGCTGGGCGTGAGCAGCGGCGGTGCCGCCGGTGCGGTGATCGCGATCTCGCTCGGCTGGTCCTCGGTGTCGATCTGGTTTCTCCCGCTCGCCGCGATCATCGGCTCGTTCCTGGCGCTCTTTGCGGTGCTCGTTCTTGCGCGGAGTGGGGCGAGTACGGAGCGTCTTCTGCTGGCGGGCGTCGCGTTGAACGCGCTGTTGGGGGCGGTCACGAGCTACGTGCTGTCGCAATTCACGTCCCTGTACAATCGTAACACCCAGATTTTGTTCTGGCTGCTGGGAGGCCTTGAGGACCGGACATGGCGGCATGTGATGATTGCTAGCCCGATCATTGCGGCTGCCGCGTTGCTTTGGCCGCTGGGAAGGCAGATGGATTTGCTCAGCCTCGGGTCGCAGGAAGCGCAGAGCCTGGGCGTCGATGTGCGCCGCCTGCGCCGCTATCTGCTGAGTCTGTCCGCTGTGCTCACGGCCCTGGCCACCGCCATCGCGGGCACGGTAGGATTTGTCGGTCTTATCGTGCCGCACGTGCTGCGGCTGCTGGTGGGGCCGGAGCACCGGCGACTCGTGCCCCTGTCGCTGGTGGCGGGCGCCGCGTTTGTGCTGGCCTGCGACCTGATCAGCCGCACGACGGGCGGTGTTCGCCTGGGCATCGTCACCTCGTTGATCGGCGGCCCCTTTTTCCTATGGCTCCTGCGAAAACAGACCTGACCGCCCTCCGGTTCCAGGGAGCGACCGTGCCGGGGCGCCTGCACGATGTGAACCTCAGCCTGAGGCCTGGAATCATGGCGGGCCTGGTGGGGCCCAATGGTGCGGGAAAATCGACGCTGCTGCAGGTCGCGGCGGGACTGCTTCCGGCGGGTTTATCCACAGTGACCTGGGATGGGCGAGATCTTCACGGGATCTCTGTGCTCGAGCGCGGACGGACGACCGCCTGGGTGCCGCAGGAGGCGCGGTTCGAGTTTGGCTTCACCGTTCGTTCCGTGGTGGCCCAGGGGCGTTTCGCCTACGGCGACGACGAGCATGGCGTGGACGAAATCCTCGAGAAGATGGATCTCGCCACGCTGGCGCAACGACCGGTCAACCGGCTGTCCGGAGGCGAGCGGCAGCGCGTGCTGATCGCGCGGGCGCTGGTCACCCGGGCCAGGCTCCAACTCTGGGACGAGCCGCTGGCGCCCCTTGATCCGAGGCACGCGCTCGAGATCATGATGACCGGACGCGAACTCACCAGGTCGGGAACCACGCTCCTGTTTTCGCTCCACGACCTGCGGATGGCGTTCTGCCTGGATTTCGTCGTCGTACTTCATCAGGGGCGGCTTCGCGCCGCCGGACCGCCCGACGTTGTGCTCAAGCCCGACCTGCTCCTCGATGTATTTGGCGTGAAAATGAACACGGTGCCCGGACTCGTATTGGAGCTGCCTGACAGGTAGGCACGGGCCCTACCTCTGGATTACCCCCTATTTTAGGGGAGAGGATTGTCCCGTAATAGGGGAACAGGTGAGTGGAAGTGTCTCATGAACAATGGCATGTTTATGGGCGATGAAAGCTATCAAATCTCTCACCCTCGGGCTGCTCTCCGCGGCCTTTCTCGCCATCGGTTTCAGCAAGGTCGCCGTTGCCCTTGATCCGTTGACGACTGCGACGCAGACCAATGGGACGCAGCTCCAGAACTTCAACGTTATCCCGACCTGCTCGATGCCCTGCATCCCGCCGAACATCAACGTGGGCTGATACGGGCGCTTGGTGCAGTCCTCGCAACTACCATGCGGTAAACGAAGCTCATGATTTCCCTCGCACCCTTTCGCTATCGGAACTGCCTGTCTGAGTTTGGCGGACCGATAGATCGAATCGAAGAATCGACCTTGGATGTGCTGGGCGGTTCGCAGTCGCATGCGAACGCCTACTTGAGGGAGGATCTTGTTCGCCAGCGCCCGGCCCTTACGGTCTACAGTCAGGCCGATGGGTCGGGTACCGCACCATCCCCGATGCTGGCACGCTACAAGTCCGTATCCGAGGCACTTGAGCGTTGGGCGTTTCACGAATGCTCGACGGACCCGAACCGCTCCCGGTTCGGCTTCGACCTCGATCCTTCGTCAAACGGCATGGCGGCCTATCCTGGTTTCTCGACGCGCGACAGCCGTCGACATGCGCTTCTTGAGGCGATTGAACGCTTCTGTCTGATCGCGTGGTGGGAGGGCAAGCAGGGAGGCACGCCAATTCCCGTCGACGAGCACAACGTCGATGGAGTTGAGGTCAATTACGCCGACGAGGATGCAGTTGTGGCGATCCTGCATCGCCGCACGAACGACGGTTTCCACTGTTACGGTTACGGTGCGGGATTCAGCATGCGCGACGCCTATGAGCGCGCTGCGGTGGAGCTCGCCCGGAGCGAGGTCGTCGTGAGACGCTATCGCCGGCTTCAAAATGGCACGCGGACGACAGTCATGCAGCCCACCGATCTGTTTGAACGGCGTTGCCTGTACTTCTCGACCGACACGGGCTACCAGCTCTTCGACGTGGCCCGTCGGCGTGGCACCGCAGCCCGGTCACAGCGCATGAAATTCGTCTTTGACGGCGAAATTCCAGGCGCTTGGACACGTTATGCTGATGTGTGGCGCGTGGCCGTCGAACCTCCGTCAAGCGGCTTCTACACGGCGGGCGACAACTATTTTTTCTGGTGACCGGCCCGCGGGCATTAGTCACATGTCGATCATCCTAGAGCGCATCCCTCCGATCGCGGCTCTCCTCAAGGATGCTGCACGCGATCGTCGCACGCTGCCCTACGCCAGATTGCGCGCGCTCTTCGGCCCCCTGGTCCCCGACCGGGAGCTGTATGCGACGCTCGAGGCGGCGGGGGACACGTTGGCAAATCCACGCGTCGCGATGTACACGGCGCTGCTTGCGACCGGCATGCTGGGTCTGCCCGAAGCCGGGTTTTACGTGGCGTACCGGGGGCATCGCAACGTGGAGTTCATGTCGATCGCCCCGGGCGTGGTCGATCCGGGCAAGCTCACGGTGGAGCAGCGCTACCGGATTGCCGAGGCCGAGCGGGCGAGGGTTTACCGGCATTCCGATGTCACCGTCGAAAGCCCGGCCCGCCCCCCTGGCGACGACTGGTTTCCCAGCACAGATCGCGCTGCCATCGGGGGCTCAACCTGAGCGCAGATACGGCCCCGAGTCGGGAGACGTCGGGGACCGCGCGGGTTTCGCTTCAACGGTAGAGCTCGTCGAGCTCCAGGCGGAAGAATTCCCTGGCGTTGGAGAAGCTGATCTCCCGGGCCATCGTGCCCACGAGGCCGATGTCGGAGGGCAGGGCGCCCCGGTCGATGTCGCGACCCAGCAGGTTGCAGAGCACCCTGCGGAAATATTCGTGGCGCGGATACGAGAGGAAGCTGCGGGAATCGGTGAGCATGCCCACAAAACGGCGGAGGAGCCCGAGATTCGAGAGGGCGTCGATCTGCCAGCGCATGCCCTCCTCCTGGTCCAGGAACCACCAGCCGCTGCCGAACTGGATCTTGCCGGCGACGGAGCCGTCCTGGAAGTTGCCGATCATCGTGCCGAAGACGTAGTTGTCCGCCGGATTCACGTTGTAGATGACCATGCGGGGAAGCTCGCCTGTGGAATCCAGGGAGTCGAGGTAGCGGAAGAGTGCCTGGGCCTGCGGATGATCGCCGATGGAGTCGAGGCCGGCATCGGCGCCGATCTCGCGGCGCAGGCGGGTGTTGGCGTTGCGCAGGGCTCCGAGGTGGAGCTGCTTGGTCCATCCACGTTTCGCGTCCCAGCGTCCGAACTCGCGCATCAGGAAACTGCGGTAGAGGGCTTGGTTGGCGGGCGAGGCGGCCCGGCCCGAGCGGGCGGCGTCGAACGCTGATGCGGCCTGCGAGTGGGTCGCGGGCTCGGACCAGCAGAAATCGAGGCCGTGGTCGGAGAGCCTGCAGCCGAAGGCGTGGAAGGCGTCGTGGCGCTTTTGGAGCGCGGCCAGGAGGTCGTCGAGGCTGGAGATTGGAGAACCGGTGGCTTGCTCCAGGCGCTCGCGCCAGGCGTTGAAGGCGACGGGATCGTCGACGGCGAGGGACTTGTCGGGACGAAAGGCAGGGTAGATCCGGGTGCGCAGTCCGCTGGCGCGGATCTTCTCATGCACGTCCAGGGAGTCGGCGGGATCGTCGGTCGTGCAGACGACGGCGACCTTCTTGGACTCGAGGATGTCGTGCACGCGGAGCCTGGGGAGGACGGCGTTGGCGCGCCTCCAGATTTCGTCCGCGTTGGCGGGGCAGATGGGGAGGTCGATGTCGAAGTAGCGCTTCAGTTCGAGGTGGGACCAGTGATAGAGCGGATTGCGGAGCGTGTAAGGGACGGTGGCGATCCAGGCGTCGAATTTTTCTCGGGGCGTGCCGCTGCCCGTGCAAAAACGTTCGGCGATGCCGTTGCTGCGCATGGCCCGCCACTTGTAGTGGTCGCCCCCGAGCCACACCTCGGAGAGGTCGGCGAACTCGTGGTTTTCGGCGATCTGCTGCGGAGGAAGGTGGCAGTGATAGTCGAAGATCGGCTCATCCCTGGCGAAGCCGTGGTAGAGCTTCCGGGCGGTTTCGCCTTCGAGCAGGAAATCCTCGTGGATGAAGGGACGGGTGGAGCTCATGGGGAATGAGGGGTTGTGGCGGGATCAGGGGGCGATGGCCTCGAGCAATTCGCCGTAGCTGTGGTAGCCCTCGAGGGCCTTGCGCGCGCGGGTGCAATGATCGGCGGGTGCAAGGCCGGTGGTCTCGGCGAGGAAGACGAGGTAGCCGGCCACGTGTTTGGCGTAGAGCAGGCGGGCCTCGTCGCTGATCGAGTAGAAACGGGAGCGCTGGCGGTAGCCGTCGGGACCGTGGTCGCCGAGCGCGCTCTTGGCGGCACGTCCGCCGGCGGCGAGGACGTAGAGAAAATTGTATTCGAAGAAGACCATGTGGTCGGGCGAAGGATTGAGGCCGGCCAGTGCCGCGCGGCAGGATTCGGGGGAGGCGAACACGGTGCCGCCCGGCAGACCTCCGTTGAGCGTGCGCTCAATGTAGCCGCGCGCCGTCTTGCATTCCGTCTCGTCCTTGCTGAAGGCCGAGCTGGTCGCCAGTTCCAGAGTGAAATGGTACCAGTCGAGCCAGAGTGCATGGTCGGCCGGGTTTTGGGAGGCGGCCAGGGCGCGGCCCATCTCGTAGGTGTAGCGTCCGCTGGTCTTGATCTCCAGGCGCGAGCCGGTGACCTCACCGATCAGACGATAGTTTTCGGCGGACTTTCCGGAGCCGGAGTGCACGCCGATGGAGACGTCGAATTTCCTGCAGACGGCCCACTGGCGTTCAAAAAGACGGCGGAGTTCGGCATTGTCGGGATACGGCAGATTCTTGAGGAAGCCGAAGGCGGGTGCGACGAAATCGACGCGCATGTCGAGCGCCTCGCAGAAGGCGAGCATCGCGGCCGTGGTTTCGGGCGTCGTGAGCCCGGGCAACTCGTCGATGGAGAGTTCGCGGAGATAGCGGCGACCGGTCTCGGCTTCGAAATGTTTGGCACGGATCGCCTGATATTTCCGGTCGCGCGTCTTCATTTTCCGCAGACCGGGCCAGACGTAGCAGACGAGGGAGTTGAACGCATCGACGTCCAGCGAGAGGCCGGCCGAGGCGATGCGGGAGCGAACGGTTGCGAGAAGCTTCGGGTCGACCTCGGCGGAGACCCAGGCTGCGCGTGCCGGTGCGTCGGACGGGACCTTCGTGAGGGCAAATTCGGGCGAGAGGTCGAACGTGATGTAGCTGGCGAGCAGGCAGCCGCGGACTAGGGCGTCCTCGCGTGCGTCGAACTTGCCGCCGATGGGCTGATGATCGGCGTTGAAGCTCCAGGGAATGCGGCGGAGATGGAAGCCGGTCTTGAGCTTGGAAAGGATGGCGCCGTGGCTCATGCCCTCGACGCTCTGGCCCTGGTGTCCCTCGGGCACGTTGGCGCCGAGGAAGGGGAAGGGCACGGAGTCGAGCGTGCCGTCGAGCATCGCTTCGACGTCGTAGACGAGCTCGCGCGGGATGGAGTTCTGATTGGCGGTGAGCCCGAGGCCGAGGGCCGCCATGGCCCACTCGACCGCGGGCCAGTGGAGCGTTGTGAAACGCGCGCCGACGCCAATCGTGCCCTTGCCGAGCGTTCCGCCTGTCGAGGGGAAGATCGTCGAGGCCGGGTCGTGCTTGAGGATGAGGTTTTTGATGCGCAGCAGATTCTCGAAGCTCGCGGGAAACGCCCAGGAGCCGTTTGCAAGTGCGAAACCTTCGGCGAGCAGGGTGGAAACGGGCGTGCCGCCGGTGGGATGGATCACCCAGGCGTGGTCGCCGTGCTGGTCTTCCCACAGCGCCACCGTGCCTTGCGGCAGGGACAGATTTGCCTTCGGGAAGGAACGGGCCTGACCTGCGACGAGCGAGGCACGAAGGCGTTCGGGATCCAGGCAGAAATCGGGGCTGACGCAGGGGTTGGTCTGCAGATCGAAGCCGTTGGAGAGGAGGAAACGGTTGATGGCTTTCATTCGGGCTTGCTCAGATGCTCATGGAATTGAAACCGCCGTCGACGACGACCTCGGTTCCGGTGATGAAGCTGCCGGCGCGGTCGCTGGCGAGCAGCAGTGTGGCGCCGACGAGCTCGTCGGCGTTGCCGAAGCGCTTCATGGGCGTGTGTCCCATGATTGAGGCGACGCGCTCGGGCGTGAGCACCTTGCGGTTCTGTTCGGCCGGGAAGAAGCCGGGCACGAGCGTGTTCACCCGAACACGATGCGGAGCCCACTCGCGAGCGAGATTCTTTCCGAGATTGTGGACGGCGGCCTTGGACGCCGAGTAGGTGAAAACCCGTGACAGGGGGGTGAGGCCCGACATGGAGCCGACATTGATGATGGAACCTCCGTGATCGGCCTCGACGAGGTGGCGGCCGAAGATCTGACAGGAGAGGATCACGGCCTTCACGTTGACGCGAAGGATGCGGTCGATCTCGTCCTCGGGAATATCGAGGAAGGGGGTGGCGGAGTTGACGCCGGCGCCGTTGACGACGATGTCGACGCGGCCCTCGCGGCGGAGTACCTCGGCGAGCAGGCCCTCAAGGGAGGCCTTCTCTGAGGCCTCGGCGGAGTGGAACCAGGCGCGGCCGCCGGCATCGTGGATGCGTTTGAGGCGGGCGTTGGCCTTGTCGGGGTTGCGTCCCACGAGGACGACGGAGGCGCCGGCGGCGGCGAGTCCCTCGGCCATGGCACCGCAGAGTTCGCCGGTGCCGCCGATGACGACCGCGACGCGGTTATCGAGGGAAAAGAGCTGGTGGATTGGATCGGACGGAGAAGCGGACATGGAAGGAGGGATGAGGTTACCGGACGACGCGGGCGCCGCCGCCGGCGATGAGTTTCTCGACCTCCTTGCGGGTGGCCATGGATGTGTCGCCGGGGGTGGTGGAGGCGAGGGCCCCGTGTGCGGCGCCGTATTCGACGGCCTTCTGCGGATCGTTGAACTGGAGGAAACCGAAGGCCAGGCCGCTGGCGAAGCTGTCGCCGCCGCCAACGCGGTCGAGGATCTCCATCTCGGGGTACTTGCGGCTCTCGAAGAACGAACCGTCGTGCCAGCAGATGGCGCTCCAGTCGTTTTTGGTGGCGGTGATGACCCGGCGAAGCGTGGTGGCTGCGACCTTGAAGTTGGGGAATTCCTTCACGGCGCGGGTTATCATCCGCTTGAAGGCTTCGGTCTCGATGGTGCTGAGGGAGTGGTCGGCGCCCTCGACCTCGAAGCCGAGGGAGGCGGTGAAGTCCTCCTCGTTGCCGATCATCACGTCGACGTGGCGGGCGATCTCCCGGTTGACCTCCTGGGCTTTCTTGAGACCGCCGATGCTCTTCCAGAGGGAAGGGCGGTAGTTGAGGTCGTAGCTGACGATCGTGCCGTGTTTTTTCGCGGCCTTGACGGCCTCGACGGTGAGGGCGGCGGTGCTTTCGGAGAGGGCGGCGAAGATGCCACCGGTGTGGAACCAGCGCACGCCGAGCTTTCCGAAGAGGTGCTCCCAGTCGAAGTCGCCGGGCTTGAGCTGGCTGGCGGCGGTGTTCCCGCGGTCGGGCACGCCAACGGCGCCTCGCAGGCCGAAGCCGCGTTCGGTGAAGTTGAGGCCGTTGCGGACGGTGCGGCCGATGCCGTCGTCCTCGCGCCAGCGTACGAAATCGGTGGAGACGCCGCCTTGCATGACGAAGTCCTCGAGAAGGCGGCCGACCTCGTTGTCAACGAAGGCGGTGCATACGGCGGTGCGAAGGCCGAAGCACTTGCGCAGACCGCGGGCGACATTGTATTCGCCGCCACCCTCCCAGACCTTGAACTCGCGGGCGGTGCGGACGCGGCCCTCGCCGGGATCCAGGCGAAGCATGATCTCGCCGAGAGAGATCTCGTCGAAGGCGGCGTGTTGGGCGGATTTGATTGGAAGCGGCATGGAGGAGAAGTGAAATGGCGAGGTTGGTGCGGGCGGGGGGCGGGGATGAGCTTCGGGTCAGTTGACGTTGAGAAGGCTCGCGGGTGTCAGACGGTCACCGACCGGAGCGTGGCGGGGTCGATTTCGGGGTGGCCGGCCTCGCGGGCGAGCTCGTTGAGGGAGTCGATTTCGGCGCGGCTGAAGAGCAGGCCGCCCGCGGAGGCGGAGCGCGCCGCCCACTCGGCCTCGAGCTGGCCGGGGAGCATGCATCGCTCATTGCCGTGGGCGAGGATGTCGGCGACGACGGCCTTCACGTTCTGTGCCTGGGAGCGGCCCATGGAAAATGCGCCGGCGCTCATGGCGTCGGGTTTCCAGACCTGGAAAAAGAAGCAGCAGGTGTGCTTGTCGTCGGGGGCGCGATCCCAGCGGTTGCGGATGGTGGGCAGGGAGCCTCCGATGAAGGCAGCGACGATCTCGTTGATGAGGGAGAGTCCGTAGCCCTTGTGCGCGCCGAAGGGCAGGAGGGAGACGGCGGCGGTGGGATCGGTGGTTGGGTTGCCGTCCTTGTCGACGGCGGCGAGCGGGGGAAGGGCCTTGCCCTCGCGCTTGAGCTGCTGGACGCGGCCCATGGCGACGACGGAGGTGGCCCAATCGATCACGATCGGATAACCGACGGCGTCGGTGGTGGGGAAGCCCCAGGAATGGGGATTGGTGCCGAGGGTGGGGAACTTGCCTCCGAAGGGAACGACCTCGGCGAGGGCCGCGGTGCAGTTGGTGTAGGCGATGTAGCCCTTGCGCGCGGCATCCATGACGTAGCCGCCGCCCCAGAGGTAGTGGAAGGCGTTGTCGACGGAGATCATGCCGACGCCGTAGCGGTCGGCGAGCTCCATGGCGCGGTCCATGGCCGCGTAGGCGGTGGCCTGGCCGAGCTTGCGGTTGGCGTTCCATGTCTCGCAGGCGGGATAACGGGAGGGCCTGACCTCGATGGCCGCGCCGGGCTTGCAGCCCTCTGCGCCGCTGCCGAAGAGATGGTCGAGGTGGAGGGCCTTGATGGCGTTGTGAGTGCGGATTCCGTGGCGGGTGGCCTCGGAGCAGAAACGCGCGCCGAGGACGGCCTCCTCGGCCGTGTAGCCGCGTTTTCGATACGCAGCGGCGACCAGGCTGTTGTGGATCTCGGGGGAGAGGATGTGGAAGGATTCGCTCATGGAGAAAGGATGCGGACGGGGTCAGGAGGCGGGGCGAATCTTGATTTCGGGATTCGCCTGGGCCAGGGGGGGCTTGCCGGAGAGGATGTTCAGCAGATTCGTGACTGCCGCGGAGGCCTGGCGGACGACGCTCTCGTAGGTGCGCGAGCCGACGTGCGGGGTGACGATACAGTTCGGATGGCGCGGGAGCGGGTGATCCGGCGGCGGCGGTTCGACGTCGAGGACGTCGGTGCCATAACCGCCGACCTGACCGGAATCGAGGGCGGCGACCATGTCGGAGGTTTTCACGATCTCGCCCCGGGCGCAGTTCAGGATGATCACGCCCTTCCTCATCTTCGCGATGCTGGCGGTGCAGATCATGTCGCGGGTCTCCGGGGTGAGATTGGTGTGGAGCGTGATATAGTCGGAATTGGCGTAGATCTCGTCGAGCGATGCGGCCCTGCGGACGGAAAGGCGCGAGGCGAAGGCCTCGTCCCAGTAGAGGTCGTAAGCGATGACCTGCATGCCGAAGGCGCGTGCGCGGATGGCGACTTCCTTGCCGATGCGGCCGAGGCCGATGATACCGATGGTCTTTTCGTAGAGCTCGTGGCCGGTCTTGCGCTTCCAGTCGCCGCGACGGGTGGCGTCGGTGGAGAACAGGAAATTCTTCTCGAGAGCGAGGAGGAGCATGAAGCAATGCTCGGCGACGGTGGTGTGGTTCACTCCGGGTGTGAACAGGACGGGGATTCCGAACTCGGTGGCCGCCTTCACGTCGATCTTGTCGAGCCCGATGCCGTATTTGGAGATCACGCGCAGGCGCGGGAGCGACTTGGTGAGGACCTGGCGGGTGATGGCGTCGTCGCCGCAGATGAAGGCGTCGAACTGCCCCGCGAGTTCGAGCATGCGGGACTCGGGGAGGGGACCGCGCTCGCGGACGATTTCAAAGCCGGCGCCGTCGAGCATCGCATGGTGGGCGCCCGGAGTGTCTTGGAAGGAGGTGGTGGTGAGGAGAACGCGGATCATATGGGTAGACGTAGAATGGGAGAAAACCCCAGTATAGCGCATGAAATCCTGAATTTGCTTCCCAATTCACGCATAATTATCCCCAATTTGCGCATGAGAAACCGTCGTCCGGGTATGCCTGGCAGCCTCCGAATCGCGGCATTTCTGCCGATCGAGATCGAGCACGGCCGGGGTATTCTCAGAGGCATTGCCCACTATTTCAGGGATCGTCCGGAGGTGACGGTGCTGCGGTTTGGGCAGACTCACGGGTACGAGGTGGATGCCTTGCGGCGCCGGCGGGTAGACGGGATCATCGCGAAGGTCGGCACGGTGCGCGACGTGGGCGTCTTTGGCCAGTTGGGCGTGCCGGTCATCAATATCTCGGGGCAGATGAATCCACGCGACGTACCGCAGGTGAATTCGGACGATCGGAGGGTTGGCTGGATCGCGTTCGAGCATCTCCATCGGCGCGGCTATCGGAATTTCGCCTATTGCGGGAATGCCCGGCATGCGGCCTCGCGTCTGCGGTTGGCGGGTTTTGAGGGGGCGGCGAGGGCGGCGGGAATTCACGGTGAGATCTCGTCGTTGTTCATCCCGAGGGGGGATCAGAACGCGCCTTATGCGGACCGGGTGCGATCGACCCTGGACGCGTGGATTCGGTCGCTGCCGCGGCCGGTCGGGGTATTTGCGTTCACGGATCGCGTCGCTCTGGAACTGGCGGAGGCCTGTGGGCGGGAGGGGTTGGGCATACCCGAAGACGTGGCGCTGTTGGGTGTGGGCGATGATTTGACCCGCATCGATTTTG
>JAJXVO010000022.1 GCA_021782105.1 bacterium | reverse complement strand
GCGGACCGCCAAAAAGCAGAGCACGAAGAAGGTGACTGCGACCAGCGCGTAGCAGACGAGGGTCAGCTGATAGCCGCGCGCTTCGTTGCCATGGCCGAACAGCTTGACGAAAAGTGGAGTCCCGAACTGCACGATGAGCCCCGCGCAGAATGCGAAGACGAACTTGTAGGACGAGAGCACCGTGCGCTCCTGGCTGTTGGGCGTGAGCACGCCGAGAAGCGAGTTTTGCGGGATCGCGACCAGCGAGTACATCATCATCAGGAACGTGTAGGTGATATACGCATACACGATCTTCCCGGTGTCGCCAAAGTGGGGCGTGGTGAAGGCGAGCACGCCCGCGATGCCGAAGGGGAGGGCCCCGAAGAGCAGGTAGGGCCGGTACTTGCCCCAGCGCGTGTTGGTCCGGTCGGCGAGCACGCCCATGGTCACGTCGAAGAACGCGTCGAAAAGGCGGACGATGCCGAACATGAGGCCGGCGACCTCGGCGGCTGATTTTCCCGGAGCGATCTTGTAGATGTCCGTGTAGAAATACAGCAGGTAGTACATGAAGAACTGCCAGAACAGGTTGTTCCCGAGTTCTCCGATGCCGAAGCCGAGTTTTTCCAGCAGTGGGACCTTGTCGGTCGAGGGGGTTGGCGTAGGGGCGTTCATGGACGAGGGGGTGTTTTTGGGGGCGAATGCGGGCGGGAAGAGGGGAGGCCCGATTGAAAAAGCGCCTTCCACCGGGGAGTGGAAGGCGCCGAGAGCGTTAGCGGGCCTGGGGGCCCGGATCAAGCCTTGCCGAGGAACGCCTTGTTGGCGCGGATCAGCGCGACGCGCTGGTCGACGCTGCCGCGGCTGGTGGCGCCGTCCTCGGGCGTGTTGAGGCACCAGTCGACGAGCTTGTCGACGCTCGTGCGGGCGGCGTAGCAGCGGGTGTCGGAGCCGCCGTAATAGATGATCACGGTGTCGTCGGGCAGGCGGACCCAGCCGTTGGTGAAGGTGACGTTGGAGACGTCGCCGATGCGTTCGCCCTCGTAGGGGGCGAGGAAGTGGCCGCCGGGGCGCGCGATGACCTTGGTGGGGTCCTCGAGCGAGGTCATGAACATGTAGAGGGTGTAGCGCAGGCCGGCCGCGCAGTTGCGCACGCCGTGGGCGAGATGCAGCCAGCCCTTGGGGGTCTTGATCGGCACGGGGCCCTGGCCGTTCTTGGATTCCTTGATCGTGTGGTAGGCACGGGAATCGATGATCTTCTCCGGGCCTGTGACGCCGGTGGTGATGTCCTTGCAGAGGGTCCAGCCGATGCCGCCGCCGGAGCCGACGTCGATGAAGCCGTCCATCGGGCGGGTGTAGAAGGCGTACTGGCCGTCGACGAATTCGGGATGGAGCACGACGTTGCGCTGCTGCGAGGCGGGGGTCTTCAGGTTGGGAAGGCGGTCCCACTTCCTGAAATCCCTGGTGCGGACGATGCCGGCCTGGGCGACGGCGCTGGAGAGGTCGCCCTGGGGGGCGTTGGGGTCCTTGGCCTCCGCGCAGAACACGCCGTAGATCCACCCGTCCGCGTGGAAGGTGATGCGCATGTCGTATAGATTGGTCTCGGGCTTGAGCTCCGGGATGTCACAGGGCTCGTCCCAAAAGCGGAAGTTGTCGACGCCGTTGGGGCTCTCGACGATCGAGAAGAAGCTCTTGCGGTCGTAGCCCTCGGTGCGGACGACGAGGTGGACCTTGCCCTTCCAGAAGAAGGCGCCGGGGTTGAGCGTGGCGTTGATGCCGAGGCGCTCCATGAAGAACGGGTTGGTCTTCGGGTTGAGGTCGTAGCGCCACTCGATGGGAGCGTGGCGGTAGGTGACAACCGGATACTGGAAGCGCTCGAACACGCCGTTGTCCCAGCCGGCATCGACGGGATTCCTTCGCTTGAGGAACGCCTCGTGGGCCTTGCGGACGGCCTTCACGCGGGCCTGGAAGTAAGAGGAGCCTTTGCCGGCGGTCGCCTTGGCCTTGGCGGGCTTGGCGGCGGATGCCTTCTTGGTGGACTTCTTTTTCATGGGCATGGGAAATGGATTCTCCTTTGGGGGGCGGAATGGATAGCAGACAGCGCGGGCGCGATGCGGTCAATGTCCAGGGGCCGCGGCGGCTTGAGATTGGTTGTGGGGTTTTTGAGATTGTTCGAGCTGCGGGGGCGCAAAAAACCGGGTGGCGGACGAACCGCACACCCGGTTTGGGAACGGAGTTGAATGCGAGGGCTAGACCTTGCCCCGGCGTTTTTCCAGGGCGACGCGGATTTCGGACATCTTCTCCTGGCTCAGCGGGAATTTCATGACCAGGAGCAGGGCGATGGTGACCCCGAGCAGGGGAATGCCTGCGAGGAAGGCCTTGATGCCGTAGAGGGTGTGCAGGGACTGTACGCCGCCCGGCAGCTTGGCGTTGAAGCCGATCAGCGGGAGGACCCAGCCTGCGGCGCCTGCGCCCAAGGAGAGTCCCAGCTTTTGGGTGTACGACGAACACGCAGAGAACGAGCCTTCGCGCCGCTTTCCGGTGTTGAGTTCGTCGAAGTCCATGACGTCGGCGCCCATGGATCCCGAAAGCATCCAGAAGCCGGCGCAGACAAAGGCGATTCCGCCGGAGGCGAGGACCTGCAGCCACTGGATCGAAGGCGTGTACAGCCACCAAGTGGCGGCATAGGCGACGTAGGCCAGCAGGCAGGTGGTGATCGCGGCATGGCGCTTCCCATAGGAATGGGCCATTTTCGCGATGAGGGTCGCGCCGAGAATGCCACCGATGGACCCGGACACGCCCATGAGAGTGTTCCACGTGTTTCCGGCGACCTCGTTGCCGCGGCACACGACGTACACGGTCGCATAGTAGCCGAGCGTGCCGACCATCGAATTGCCCAGTGCGAAGGCCATGGTGAACAGGAGCTGGATCCTGAAGGGCTTGCATTTGAGTGTTTCGAAAAAGGCTTCCTTCAGCCGCACCTTGCCCTGTTTTTGCGTGAGCACGTAGTCGTAGTAGCGCTCGCGGATCGAGAGAAACATGATGGTGCCAATGATCGCCATGATCGCACCGAGGACGCAGGTGTAGATCTGCATTCCGAGGAGCGTATTCGGCCTGGCTGCGGAATTGGCGGGTGTGGTTGCAAAATGGACGCCTGCCCACGTCGCAAACTGCAGCGCGCAGAAGTTGCCGATCTCGGTCACTTTCTGGATGGCGCCCTTGTACGACATCACGCTGGTCCGCTCGTTGTAGTCCGGGGTCATCTCTGCCCCGAGGCTCTGGAACGGCATGTTGAAGCTGCTCATCATCGGCACATAGATGAGCGATGAGATCACCATGTACGCGAAGATCTCCCGTTGGCTCCAGTGGGGCGAGACGAGCAGGAAGAGCAGGGGCAGCCCGATGCCCGCGGCGATCGAACCGAAGAGCAGATAGGGGCGACGGCGGCCCCAGCGGGTGCGCGTGTTGTCGGAGAGCCATCCGAAGAACGGATCCGAGAAGGCATCGGCCAGGCGGTTGAGCATGAGCGCCGTGCCGACCAGGGCGGGGGAGACGCCCAGGTAGATGTTGAACACGGCGAAGGCGACGCCGGGATACAGCCAATGGCCCCACATATCGAGGGCGGTTCCGAGGCCGTAGGCGACTTTGCTGATGACGGGGACTTTGTCCTCACGTGATCTCTGGGAGGGAGGGAATGCGGGTGCGGCGGGGGCTTGCATAGGGGGCGAAGGGTGAGACTGAAACGCGTCCGCGCGTGCAGGCCGGGCGGATCGCGGCTTTCCAACAGGTCGCTCAACGATGGACAAGCTAATTGCCCGACGAGCCCTGATTAGGGGCCGTTGTCGGACAAATAAGCCGACGCGCGCTCATCACGCAAAGAGGTCCAAGAGTGCATTCTGCGCGCCACCGTAACGGAGGCGATGGCGCGCAGGCAGCGCGGGAAAATTTCCCGGAATCCAAACCGGCATTACAGCGGCTTCAGCGTCACCAGGCACACGTCGTTTTCGCGCAGTGGGAAGCTGCGCTCGAAGCGCCCGTCGGCGCCGACCTCGACGATCTGCCGGAGCAGCGGGGCTCCGTTGTCGGTCTCGCGGATGAATTTGACCTGGGCCCGCGTGAGCTGCGACGGGGAGCCGAGGTCGCGGTAGGTCGAGAAGGCGTCGTTGACGCGATACCCGACCTTGCGCAGGGCGAGCGAGTAACGTCCCGGAGCCAGACCGGTGAGCACGAGCTTGGCCGTGCCGCTGCGCATGGGAGGAAGGTCGCGAAGGTAGTAAACCTGGTCGTTTGCCGGCGGGTTGGGATGCGCGATCGTGAAGTCCCAGAACAGGGTCTCGATCCCTCCGCGTCCGTTGGTGCAGACGAAGGACTGGTCATCGTCGCAGGCGAGCTGGGTCGGTCCCAGGCGGTTGAGAAACTCGTACGCGTAGTACGACGGCTTCGCGATGTCCTGGTAGTTAAGCATGCCGAAGCCTCCGTGGAAGGGCCGGCGCCGGGGGCCGGCCTCCTCGAAGATGTCGGTGAAAGTCCAATACGACATCGAGTCGGCGGCGGAGCCGATGTGCTTGATCTTGTCGAGGATGAAGGGGGCGCTCTGATAGCAGTCGTGGAGGGGGTCGGTCGGGGTGTAGGACGTGCTCCACTCCGTGAAGTGCAGCTCGAGGTTGGGCAGCGCCGAGTGGCGGATGATGTCGCGCACGCGCAGTACGCTGGCGGTGATGGCGTCGCGGTTCGGGGAGAAGACGGTGCCGGCGGTTCCGTCGGCGTCGAGGAAGCCGCTGGTGGTGGCGTAGTCGTGGGTGCTGATGAAGTCGATCGGCACGTGGTTCTTCACGCAGAAGTCGATCATTTCGGGGATCCACCCGCAGCCCGCGGTGGCCGGACCGCCGACGCGAAGCTTGGGGTCGACGGCCTTGATGGCGCGCGCGGTGGCTTCGTACATCTGGAAATACTGCGCCTGGGTGCCCGAGAAAAAGCCCGAGAGGTTGGGCTCGTTCCAAACCTCAAAATACCAGGAGCGCACCTCGTCGACGCCGTAGCGCTCGCGACAGTGTTGCACGAACGCGGTGACCAGATCGGCCCATTTTTTCATGTCCTTTGGTGGCGTCACGTTGCCCTTCCACCAGAAGATGGTCTGGTGTCCGCTCGCGAGGGCCGAGGGCATGAAGCCGAGCTCGACGAAGGGTTTCATGCCGATGCTGTGGAGAAAGTCGAAGAGCTGGTCGATGTACTGCCAGTTGTAGATTGGATGCCCCGCCTTGTCCTCGAAGTAGACGCCCATGTCGTCGGTGAACAGTCCGTGGAATCGGATATAGCGAAAGCCGAGCTTGCGGTGCACCTGGGCAAGCTGGCGTTGCCAGTCGGCGCGGAGCCCCTCGTTGGCGCGGCCCGCGCCCACGCAGACCTCGGCCATTCGGTTGAAGGGCCCCTGGACCTTGTGGAGATCCGCGGAGATGGTGCGATCGATGGGCGGGGGCATGGATGGCGTCTTGGAGGATGGGGCCGCGCAGAGCGTGGCGGTAAGGACGGCGAGGACGACGAGCAAGGAGACGGGGCTTTTCATGGCGGGATTGGGGCGGAAAATCACTTCTGGGCTGGTGAGGACAGAGAGGCGAGAAAATCGATGAGGTCGCGCGCCTGGTCGGCTGCCGTCCTCACCGGACGCGACGACGCTTCGGCGACGAGTCGCGCGAGTTCGCCGGGTGATTCGAGAAGACGCGACAGTGCACGTGCCAGGCCGGCCGGGTTGACGTCGTCGATCGCGAGGCATCCTCCGCCACGGGCCGCCTCGCCGAGCGCGCCGCGCGCCGAGCAAATGCAGGGCTTCCCGTGTGCGACGCTCTCGAGCACGGGCAGGCCGAAACCCTCCATGAGCGAGGGATAAACCGTGAAGTCGCATTTCTGATACGCGCTGTCCACATCCTGGTCGGAGAGGGCGCCGTCGAACTGCAGGGGGCGTCCGGCTGCGGCGAGTGCGAGGGCGCGGTCCCTGGCCGCGGCGCCCGTCTCGGCCTGCACGGTGCCCACGAGGCGGAGGGAGAACTCCGCACCCCGGCTCCACAGCTCCTGGCAGGCCTCAAGAAGGGACAGGTGGTTTTTCCGCCCCTCAAGCGTGCCTACGCAGAGAATGCGGGGCGGTCCCGGCGGCCGGTCTCCGCCGGCGTGCCGCGCGGGCGGGCGGATGCCGTTCGGAACGGTCCGCACCGGGGGCGCGTTCGCGACCCCCGCCCAGGCCCAGAAATCGAGGAGGGTTTGTCGCGAGTCTTCCGATACGGCGGCCACGCCGTCGAAGCGGGCGAGTTCGAGCAGGTAGGCGGGCGTGCGCGCCACGGTCTTGGGCGGGCTGATCTCCGGCATCTGCAGGGCGATGGCGTCGTGAAAGACCGCGATCTTTGGGCCGCCGACGGCGGCGAAGAGCGCGGGGAAGGCCTTTGCGGTGGAGTCTCCGAAAAACTCGGGCACGAGCAGGCCCCTAGGTGCGGGACCCGACCTCCCGGCAGCGTCATTGAGGGCGCCGGCGACGGCCGGGCCCGCTCCGCGGCGCCACGCGCGCCAGCGGCCGGTCCAGCGCGCGCTCGTCGGCCACGACGCGCTCCGCTTGGAACCGGCGCCGGGGGTCTGGAGATTCTTCCGCTCCCACCCGGCGAGTTCCCTCCACTCGCCCGCGTAGGGGTCCCAGGTGATCGGCGCGAGAGGGGCCAGCGCCCCGCACTCATCCAGCAGCGAACGCACCACGCGTTGGATGCCGGTCCTCGCGCGGGTGTGGCTGGTGTGACTCAGATCGATCAGAATCATCGTTTCACGGGCTCGTTCGCCAGCGTCGTTTGGAGGTCGGCGGCCAGGGGTTTGCACAGCCGACGAAGGCCAGCTTCGTTCAGGTGATCGCCGTCGAAGAAGTCGGAGGCCGTCATGCCCACCTTCGCCGGATTGTAGGAGCCGTAGAGGCGCAGGTGGCGGCGGGCCGCGAAGGCCAGGAGCATGCGATGGATCTTCCGCAGCTGATTGTCGGGCTGTGCGATTATCTTGCCGTAGATGGCCGGATGGTAGGGGGTGAGCAAAAGGAAGACCGGAGTCCCGTGGTTTCCGCAATCGTCGATCCATCGCTCGAACAAGCGCCACAGATCTGCGTCGACTCGCTCGAAGTTGCCGTATCGGTTGCGGTCTATGTCCTGGATGAACTGCCGCTCGGCGATTTCGGTCGAATCCGGCTCACTCGCATTGTCTGCATCCTGGGCGACCTGGTAGGCTCCGTCCGAACGCAGGATCAGAAACGGTGGGTTGGGTGCCGAGGGATCCGCGAGGGTGGGGCGGTAGACGAACTCCCGCGCGACGTCGTCGACCCAGTCGACCAGCGGGGAGATCGAGAAACGCTCGGCGAGGCCTGCCTGGGCGGAGGGATGCCAGCGGGGGCCGAAGATGGCGGGGAGGTAGGGGCGTTTGATATGGTCGAGCCGCCGCTCGGCGGCCACCAGCACCGCTCCGCGCAGTTTCCACATGCCGAAGTCGGTGCCCCGGTCGAAGAACCACGGGTCGACGATGATGACCCAGGCTCGCGGATTGAGGCCGCGTTTTGCCAGCAGCGAAGTCGTCACGATGTGCTCGGTGAGGTTGCCCCCGCTGATGGAGAAATTCTGGAGTCCGCTCACGCCGAGCACGGGGCCCGAGATGCGCAGGCTGTGGCTGGAGCCCAGCACGGCGACCACGGGCGCCTTGGTCAGTTGCTGCGCGACGTGCCAGCGCAGGGCTGCCTCGTCGAGGCCAGGGGGAGGAATCAGTGAATGACCCTCGACGATCTGACGGGCGACGAGCCGCTCGAGAATGTTGCGCTGGTCGGGCCCGCGGCGGCCTCGAAATCCATTGAACACCAGCAGGGCCGATCCGGCGACCAGCACGGCGAGTCCAAACAGGAGTAGGAAGCGGCGCAGGGTCATCGGCTGGGTCTGGGTTGTTCCAAAAACACCATGGCGTCAGGTTGGCGGCGCCTTTTCAAGGCGAAGCCTTCGTGAGCCGTGCGGACCCCAGCCGATAGAGTGTCACTCCTCCCCACAGTCCAAAGCGGTGCGTCTGCTGGCCGTGGTACCGCTGCAGGAGGGTGGTGATGGTCGCGTTGGTGGCGTTCCACGGCTCAACCAGCAGGTAGACGGCTTTGCCGTCGTGAATCAGCCGGGCGACGAGGGCCGGCGCATCACCTTGCGTCGACATGAACGAGCCGAGGTGGGTGTAGAGGCGCGTGGATCCGGAAAACTCCACGCTGCCCAGCCAGGCGCCTGGCGGCATGAGCCGCTCGGCATCGCGCACGATGTTGCGGTATTCGATTCCCTTCGTCGACTTGATCACGTCCTCGCGCCTGCAGAAGCGAAGCGATTCCACCGGAGCCACGAGCAGTGCGAGCACGACAGCCGCCGAGAGCGCGGGTGCGGACCCGGCCAACCGGCCTCCTGCGAGCGTTCGCCGCATGCAGGCGAAACCGTCGGCCGCCAGCACGAACACCGGCGGCAGGCCTGGCAGGACGAATCGGAACCACCACCAGGTCGAGTCGTTGCCGGGATAACGCCAGAATACATAGAAACCGATGAAGAGGGAGAACCACGCCGCGTGGATCCAGCCCCGCTTGGGAAGCCGCACGAAGCCCGCCACCGCGAGCAGCAGCGCGAGCGGACCGACCTCGGCGAGCAGGCGCGTGCCGTAGAAGGCGAGGTTTCTCCCTGCGAACCCGGCCAGGATGTCGCTGCGCACATCCATGTATCCGGTTTTCCACGGCGCGCCGAAATTGACCAGATTGTAGGCGCCATAGGCGACGGCGGGCGCCAAACCCCCCAGAACCGCGCGAATCCTCCCCCGCCAGCCGGGCAGCAGCACCGGCAGCAGAAGCACGAACAGGCCGTCGGTGGGCCGGACGGCCACGGCAAATACGAATGCGGCCCCGGCCCACGCCGGCTTGCGCGCCAGACACAGCTCGTAAACGAGCATGAGCGACGTGGCGGCCACCAGGTCGCTCATCAGTTGCGTCGAGCCCCAGATGACGATCGGACTCAGCGACCACAGCAGCGCGAACAGCAGCGCGGTCCATGGGTCCGTCCGCCTTCGGATGATCCGGAACATGAGCACGCAGGAAAGGAAACCGACGAGCGGCGTAACATAGAAATCCAGCCCCGCCAGGCCGGCCAGCGCGAGCAGCACCGGGTAGCCGGGTGTGTACTGCGAAATCGTTCGCCCGCGATCGACGATAAACCCGAGGGGTGCCTGGGCCGGGTACGCCGCAGCGGGGAGTTCGGTCGGCAGCGTGACGCGCCCGTGGCGGAACAGCACGCCCTCCTGATAATACCCGTACCAATCGCTCGCGCCGACATACCGCTGGGCAAACACCGCGTAAAATGCCAGCAGCGCCACAGCCAGCACGGCCAGCAGCAGGAAGGGAGCGCTCCGCCGCGTCGGGTTGGGGCGCGGCGACGAGTCGGAATTCACGCCGGGGGTCATCGGGCGGCTCCCTGTCTGATGGCCGCCGGCTCCGTCTGCGTGAGCGCCGCGTGAGCCAGCAGCCGCGTGAGCCCGCGATCGTTGAGATGGTCCCCGTCCTCAAAATCGCCGGCGCCCAGGCCGAGTGCCGCGGGGTTGTAGGATCCGATGAGTTTCATGCCCTCCCGCGCCGCGAGGGCCCGGGTTCTCTCCTCGATCGTTCCAAGCTGGTTGTGGGGCGTGGCCACGATCTTGCCATAGATCGCGGGGTGAAAGGGAGGCAGGATCAGCCACACCTCGCTCCCGTGCGCGCGACAGAAAAGAAGCCAACGCGTGAAGTACGCCCACAGGACCGGATCCTCGACCGGGTAGTTGCCATAGCGATACCGATCCGCATCCATCGCGAACTGCCGCAGGGCGAGCCGTGTGGACCCCGTCTCGGGTTCCGAAACCTCCCAGGTCAGGAAAAAGGACCCGTCACCGCGCAGCGCCAATCCGTGCAGCTCGCCATCGGCGGGTGGATTCGGATCGAAGCGGTAGCTGCGGATCTCCTTCTCGAACCAGTCGATGACGGGTGAGAGCGTGAGCGGCGTAAACAGGCTTGGCAGGACCTTCTTTTTCAGTCGCGGACCGTACACCGGCGGAAGCTCGGGCTTGGTCATCGTCGCGAGCTGACGCTCGAACGCGACCGCGTCGTCGCCCCGCTGCTGCCACAGTCCGATGTCCGCGTGGATGTCGAAAAACCACGGTTCCACGAATATCACCCAGATCCGGGGTCTGAGACGTGCGCGCGCGATCAGGTCGGTGGTGATCCAACCGTCGGGCATCATGCCGCCCGTCACCGAGAGGTTCTGCAGGTCGGGCTCGTTGAGCATGGCGCCGTCGACACGGAGCCCGTGGCTCGACCCTATCACGACCATGTCCGGGCTATGTTTGAGGTCGGCGACGGTCTGCCAGCGCAGGGCGCGCTCGTTGAAGGTCTGCGGAGGCATGGCGTAATGCCCGGAGGCGATGTTCGCGGCCAACTTCTGCTCGATCTCGTATTTCATCGAGACCGGCCGCAGCGTGATCAAGGCCTCGAGCCCCTTCAGGACGAGGGCTGTCGCTACTCCGGCCAGGAGGAACAGGACGAGGAAGCGGCGGACGGGCATGGCGGTCACGAGGCGCAGGTGCGCCTAGAACTGAAAGTACAGGAAGGGAGCCGAGCGTGCCAGCGCTGCGATCGCAAGTGCGAGCATCAGTCCTCCCACGATCGCCCGGCTGAGCCGTAGCGGCGTGCCCTTGGGCGCCAATTCGGCCGCCTGCCAAGGGGCGGGCGGGGTGACGTCGTCGGCGGAAAGACCGAGCCACGACAGCAGCCTCGGCCCCCGGATGGCTAGGTAGCCCGAGATCGCCAGGAGTATCAGGGTGGTGGGCATCGGGCTGAGGTTGGGATAGAATCCCCTGGGCCGGATCACGGGAGCGAAGGGGGCAACCCAGGACTGCCACGAAATCGGCACCGAGATGCCGTGCCAGCCGATCATGCTTTGGATGAACAGCCAGGCGGTCGGCAGGTCGTGGGCGCGGAACAGCACCCAACCGAAGACAACGACTGCGAGCGTGAGCACGGGCGCCCAGGCCCCGGCACGTTTTGCGGGCTCGGGCCCGGCCTTGTGCTTCGCCCGCCAGACGTGGTTGACGACCAGCGCGAGCCCATGCCAGACGCCCCACAGCACAAAGGTCCATCCGGCGCCGTGCCAGAGCCCCGCCAGCACCAGCGTGATAAACAGATTCCGCAGGTGTCCGGTGCGGTTGCCGCCGAGCGGGATGTAGAGGTAATCGCGCAGGAACGCCGACAACGTCATGTGCCAGCGGTGCCAAAACTCCACAAGGCTGCGCGAGGTGTACGGGGCCAGGAAATTGATCGGCAGCCGGAACCCAAACATCAGCGCGAGGCCGATCGCCATGTGCGAGTAGCCGGCAAAATCGTAAAACAGCTGAAAGGTGTAGGCGAGGACCCCCGTCCAGCCCTCCAGCAGCCGCAGATGCGTGCCCTGCGCAGTCAGCCCGAAGGCGCTGTCGGCCAGCGGGGAGAGCAGGTCGGCCACGACGCACTTCTGGAAAAGCCCTGCGGAAAATGCCAGCAGACCCAGCGAGAAACGCCGCCCGTTGAAGCGCAGGAGCTCCTCCTCGCGGATCTGCGGGATGAAGTCGCTGTGATGCACGATCGGCCCCGCGATCAATTGCGGGAAGAACATCACGAACAGCGCAAAATCCATGAAACGCACCTCCTTCACGCGCCCGCGCCACGCGTCGACCAGGAAGGCGATCTTTTGGAAGGTGAAAAATGAGATGCCCAGCGGAAGGATGATTTTCTCCAGCTCGAGCCCCGACCCCGTCAGCGCGTTCACCGTGCCGATCAGGAAGTCCCAATATTTGAAATAACCCAGCAGGCCCAGGTTCCAGATCAGCCCGGCCAGCAGATATCCGAACCTTCGTTTCCCCCGGGTCATCGTCAGCAGCCGCCCGAGCCCGTAATTGACGACCAGCGAGCACACCAGCAGCGGCGCGAAACGCCAGTCCCAGCGTGCGTAAAATACCAGCGAGGCCAGCGCCAGCCAGCCCACTCCCGCGCGGAGCCCCGCCCATCTCAGCAGCAAGCGCCATCCCAGCCAGGTGAGCGGAAGGAAAACGAAGATGAATTCGTAGGAATTAAAGCGCATGCGCCAGCGGCGGAAAACCGGGGATCCGCCCGGCCGGAAGTGCAAGAGAGAGCCCAATCGCCGTTGGCGAGGCAAGCAGAGTTTGCAGACCGCCACTCCGTGTTGATGCCCCGCGCGTTTTCTCGCTTCTCACTCGCGCCAATCCGCATCAAGGTGGCGCCTCCATTTACGTGAATACAGACGCTGACCGGCCACAGGCCGCCGCCCGACAACCGGTGTGGAGCGCACGCTCCCTTCGCGCGCATCTCGACCGCGAACTCGTCCGGGCCCTGCCGGGTGGGCGCCCCGCCCGGATTCTCGACCTGTCCTGCGGCTGCGACCAGGCGATCGCGGGCCTTCGCGAGCACCATCCCGAGTGGTCCTGGGAGTCGCATGCTCCCACTGCCCGGCAGGAGACCGCCTCGTCCCCGCGGTCGTCCGATTTCACGCCGCTTCCCTTTGGCTCCAATTCATTCGATGCCGCGATCGCCTGCGCGACGGTGGCAGCCTGCGACCAGCCCGCACCTCTGCTCGCGGAGCTGTTTCGCGTCCTCAAACCCGGCGGCATCGCGCTGGTCAACGTGCCCGCCCATCGCTGGCTCGCCACCGGCAACGATTCCGCCCGCCAAGTCCGCCGGCGCTTCACCGCCCCGGTCCTGAAAACCGAGCTTGCTGCGGCGGGCTTCCGCGGAATTCAGACCACCCACTGGAATTGCCTCGCGGCGCCGGCGCTGTGGCTGCGGCTCAGACTCGCGGGGAGCCCGGCCTCCCCGCAGGCCCCGGCGTCGCCCGTCTCGTACGCCGAGCTTCCCCTGCGAGCCCTGATGGCCGCCGAGCACGGCTGGATCCTCCTGGGGGGGCGCTTGCCCTTCGGCGAATCCCTGTTCGCGGTCGCCCGAAAACCGTTCGCCTCCGACTTCGCCTGACGCGCGTGGGCCACAGAACTGAATCGATGGATTGAATACGCGCGCCGCCCGCCCGGCCGGAATTCGGGCCGTTTCACATTGGCGTAGCATCGATTTAACCTCACCGGCAAGAAACGCCCCTCTCCGTGATTGAAGCTGCGATTGGCCGCCGTCCGAGTTAGGAGGTGCAATCACCCACACACCGAATACCAGCCACGATCGGATCGTTCGCCTGCGCGACGATCGCGATCTTCCTCCTGTCCACCCAGCCGTCCGCGGCCTTCGCCGATGATCCCGCTCCGGCCACGAAATCAAAAGCGGTCGTCATGCCCGCCTTCACCGTCGAGGGCCAGTCCTGGAGTTCCCCGACCGGCTTCGCCCCGATCAAGGTCCAGCCCGAGGCCGTCGAACCCCAGTCGACCATCGGTCACGATTTCATCGCGAACGCGCTTCCCCAGACCGACGACTTCACGCAGATCGCCAATTTTGCCCCGAGCGTCATGGTCGTCCCGACCGGCGTGCCCGGCGCCCAGGAGAGTTTCACGTCGGCCATCCGCGGATTCCAGGACGGCCAGTACAACGTGACATTCGATGGTATCCCCTTTGGCGATACCAATGACTTCACGCACCACTCCAACAACTATTTCACCTCCCAGATGCTGGAGACCGTGGTCGTCGACCGCGGCCCAGGCACGGCCGCCACGCAGGGTCACGCGACCTTCGGCGGCACCATCGCGCTCGTGAGCCGGTCCCTCTCGGACGTCGGCGGCGCGACCTTTTCCCAGGCCTTCGGCAACTTCAACACCAGCGCCACCACCGCCTCCTTCTCAACCGGACGCCTCGCCACCTTCGGCAACGCGCGCGCCATGTTCGGGTGGGACCACATGGAGACCGACGGCTACCAGTCCTACGCTGGCACCCGCCGCACTGACTACTTCTTCAAGTTCGACCGACACCTCGGCGCAGCCAATCTGATCACGTTCGTGCTCACCAAGTCCGAACTGCTCATGCACCCCACCGCCGGCCTCACCCTCGCGCAGCTCCAGCAGTACGGCCCCTCCCACGGGCTCAACAACGATCCCACGAGCCAGGCGTACGTCGGTTACAACTATGTGCCCAAGGCGACCGATTTCGAGTACGTGGGCTTCCAGCACCGCACGGAAGGCTTCCACTTCACGGACAAGGTGTATTCCTACCACTACGACAACCTGACCCGCACAGGCATGGACCTGAGCGGCGAGACGCCCAACGGCACCACCATCGGCGGCCCCGGCAACCAGGACGTCCCCGGACAAATCCAGCCGTACAACGGCTACCGCGCCTGGGGTAACATCCTGCGCGTCGGAGGCGACGTCGGCCAGATCGGCGGCTGGAAGGCCGGCCTGTGGTCCGAGTACCAGAAGAACACCCGCTACGGCCACAACGTCGACTGGACCCTCGGCGGCGCCTACGACGAGCTGCCCTCCACGCCTGGCGCCTCGCTCAATTATTTCATGAAGAATTCCATCACGACCTGGCAGCCCTACGCCGAGTTCGACTGGAAACCCCTCCCCGGCATGACCATCGAGCCGGGCGTGAAGTTCATCTCCCTGCGCCGCCAGATCGCCGCGCCCGTGAACCAGAAGACCGGCCTGCCGCTGTACTACAGCAAGGTCTATTCGACCACCGACCCGTCGATCTCGGTCAACGAGCGTATCAATCGCTCCTGGTCCGCCTACGCCCAGATCGCCAAGGGCTACCTCGCGCCGAATCTCAACTTCTTCTACACCGCGGATCCGAGCGCCAGCACTGTCAGCCCCCAGGAGACCACCAATTACCAGACCGGCGTCGGCTACGAACACGGACCGGTGACCTTCTCGTTCGACGGATACTACATCGATTTCAACAACGAGGTGGGCAAGCGTAAGATCGGCAACAATACGATCTTTTTCAACCAGGGCGGCACGACCTACAAGGGCGTCGAGGTCGAGGGCGCCGTGTCCGTCGGCAAAGGCCTCAGCCTCTATGCCAACGGTTCCATCAACAGCGCCACCGACAAGCAGTCCGGCGATCCCGTGCCCGAGTCCCCGAAGGACACCGCCGCCGTGGGTCTGCTGTACCACTTCCACGCCGCACTCGCGACCTTCGTGACCAAGTACGTCGGCTCGCGTTATGGCGACACCGGCCGCACCATCCCACTCGCGGGTTACGCCACGACGACGGCCTCCGTCGGCTATTCCTTCGAGCATCCCCTGCCCCATATCGCGGAGCTCAAGGTCCGTCTCTCCGTCGATAATCTGTTTAACAGCACCAAAATCGACGACCTCGCCGGCTACACCCCGGTGTCGAATACGGCCATGTACTGGACGATTCCCAACCGCAGCTACCTGCTGACGGTTTCGGTCGCGCTCTGAGCGTTTCCCAGTGAAATCCGCCCGGAGTGGGTCCGCGATTTCGGACCGCTCCGGGCTCCCTTTTTCCCAAATTCCCCAGGTCTGCCAACCCGATCCCGGACCCGGACCTTCAATCCCTTTTCAGGCCCATGAAAAAACTCCTCGTCTCGTTTGCCTCCACCCTTGGTCTCCTCTCCCTCGCGTTTGCGCCCGCGCAGTCCGCTGCCGCCACGGCCTATTCTCCCTACGATCCTGCGATGCACGCCGGCGCCGCGTACGTCGTCGACGCACTGCATCTTCATCCCACCCAGTTTTGCCTCGGATTCCGCGAGGTGGCGTACAAGGCGCAACTGCTCGACCGGATGACGCCCGCCCAGGCCACCGCCTTCATGCAGCACAAAAACGTGCCCGTGGTCATCGGCCCGGAAGGCGTACCGTATCTCGCCGATGGACATCACACCGTGCGTTCTCTGCTGGAATCCAACCAGCCCGACAAGCGCGTCTACGGCCATATCCTCGCCAACTGGCGCAGCCTGTCCCCCGCGGAGTTTTGGGAGCGGATGGCCGCCAATCACTATGCCTACCTCAAGGGTGCCCGAGGCCAGGGACCCCTCGATCCCGCCGGTCTTCCGGCTACGTTGCTGACCATGCAGAGCGATCCCTACCGCAGCCTGGCCTGGGGTCTGCTCATGCGGCACGGTTTCAAGGAGGTCCACGGTCCCTCCGGTTTTTTCCAGGAGTTTCATTGGGGAGACTATCTCCGTAACAAAGTTCGGTGGGACGACAGGGACGACGCCTCCTTCCAGAGGGCCGTGGACGAGGCCTTGAGTCTCGCTCACGCGCCGTCCGCGTCCGGTCTTCCCGGCTACATCCCGGCGTCGTGAGGTCCGAGGTGATCGCCAAAAACAGAAAGGGCCAACCTCGCTCCCCAGCGAGATTGGCCTTCCCTATCTAAGCTTAACACGGCGATGAGTTTGCCCACCCATCGCCGCCCCGTGGAAAACGGGCCCCTATTAACCAACGCCATTAACCCATGGCGTCGAAGCGATTTGGAGGCGGCAGTGCCGCGGCGGGCACCAGCTTCCCGCCGCGGCTAGGCAGCCAGCCTTAGGAACGGAATACTGCCTTCTGCCAGCAATAGGTCCGCGAACGGACCAACCGGCGAGCGGTACTCCGAAATTGGCAATAAAGTAAAAACAACTGTTTCAATGAACGGATCAATACCAAAGAACAGCCTATTTGTCGCCACCCCACCGATCAGCGTTTCTAAACCGCGGGCATACCCTTGTCGGGCTGGAACGTGGTGTCGTCGTCGATTTCTGGTAGGACAGCTCGTCTATTTCGAGGTCTAGGGTCGTTCCCATCCCTGTCCGGGTCAACCGAGAGGACTACCTAAATGTGTGGGTATTATTACGCAGGTATATGGTAAATCGTGGGATGCCTCTTTATTGTGCACGAATTTCCAGCCTGCGGCAACAGGGTCCCAGTCGCAGGAAGCGCGTTGTTTGCGTGCGATTTGCAGGACCGTCCGACCGTGCGGCGGCTCGTAATTTGCCGACCACTACCTCGCACCGCCGCACGCGTGGGCGTCTTCGCCGGTATCCGGCGAAATCCGACGCGCTGGCGTATCAGCCGCGGTCGATCAAACGGGCGAGCCAGCCGGGGATCCTGTCGAGTTTCGCCTGGAGTCGCGTGAGGGTCTCGGCGAGGAGGAGGTTTTGCCGCTGGTGGACCGAGGCCTGCCGTCGGACCTGAAGCAGTTCCCGGCGCACCAGGCCGGCGTCGGTGCGCGCCTGCTCGAGTTTGCCGGCGGGATCGAGAACCTGCTCGGCCCACCAGGTCTGGTGCATGGATTCGAGGAATCGCACGTAGAAGATCAGGTTGTCGATCCGCGGCTCGGCCTGCACCGCGACCTCGGTCTCGTCGAGCACCATCGGCTCGACGGGGAGCTCCGCAAGCGTGCCGTCGAAATTCGTGTGGGTCGCGTCGGGGCCGTATCCGATGTTCGAGATGAGATTGCGCGCCGGGGCCGCATGCAGGCCTCCGCGATGCCAGCCATCGAACATGAGCTGAAAATCCCAGGTGTCGATCAGCCCCGCCTTCAGTGCCCGGTAGATGTGCTTCCAGTAATCCGCCTCGGCTTTGATGGGATGGACCTGGTCGAGCAGCGACATCCAGCCAGCTTCGTCCCGCTGCCCGAGGTCGAGGTCGTGGCCCCTCCACGCGCGCCGCCAGGTGGCCCATCCCCAGATCTGGACGTACTTGGAGAAATAATACGATTGGGGAAGGTGGAGTTGGTGGGGAAGGAAATGGTTGCCGGACACAGACAGCACCCGTTCGTCGTTCCTGTAGCGCTGCAGCATGCCCTCGCAAAACGGAAAGAAATCCGGGTGTGGCAGGCAGTCGTCCTCCAAGATGATGCCCGCCTCCTCCTGGTCAAAAAACCAGCTGATCGCCGTGCTCACGGCGTTTCCGCAACCGAGGTTGTCCGCCTGGAACAGCGTCTTCAGCTCGCACGGCCAGTCGACCCGCGTGGCGAGTGCACGCGTGCGCTCCACGAGGGCGGCCTCGCCCTCCTTGGATTCGCGCGGTCCGTCGGCCGCGACATAAAGGCGCGCGGGGCGCAGTCGCCGGATGGCGGCGAAGACGCGCTCGGTGCTTTCCGGGCGGTTGAAGACGATGAACAGCAGCGGTGTCGAAAATCCGGACATGGATGGATCCTTCTCAGGATTCGAACCGAAGCGGGCGAGCGGCGAGATTTTTCTCTCGGCGGACGAGGGTCCAGGTGGGCGACGGCGGGGTGGGGTGCATGGGTGGGGCGGAGTCCTCAGGCTTTGCGCGACACTGCCGGGGACGCACCCCGCCAGGCGTGCATGAGCCCGAAAGGCCGGCCAAAGGCCGCGTAACTCTGTTTCACTACAGGTAGCCACACGCGGTTGAACGCCTGCTCGCCTAGCAGCCAGAAATCGCCGGCGGTCAGGATCTCGTCCCGTCCGGGCCTCCCGCCCAGTTCCGCGATTTCGTCCCTGAGCTGCCAGTACAGGCCGTGGGCGTGGAAGAGCTGTTCGCGAAGCACGCCGTTGAAGCCGTGCACCTGGAAGGCGCCCGGAGCCGCGGCGGACCGGACGAACGACCGCCATCCCTCGATCCTGCCGCGTTCGCTCTCTTGCACACAGGAGGCGACCGTAGGCGCGAGGATCGCGTCGAAGCGCGAAGGTATGGCGCTCGGAACCGCACCGGACCCCAGCGGCCTGATCCATGGCTCGGCAAGCGGCAGGCCGGCGTCCAGCCAACCGTGGATATCCGAGATTTGCCATAGACCGACCTCGGGCGGCCGGGCCGTTTCGACTCCTCCAAAATCCGGCCCGAACAGCAGCCAGTGCCCGGTCCGGGCCGCGAGCCGAAGCGCAAGGCCCGCGGCGAGCAGGCCGAGCAGGGAATCCAGCGCGATGTCGGCTTCATCCACGCCCGGGCACGCAAGGCCGAGGTGATTGCGCCGCGTGAACGAGAAGCCGGGCAGATCGGCATCGTGGACGTCAGGCCACGCCAGGGGCGTGGTGAACTTCGGGCGGGGCCGGGCGGGTGTGATCTCGAGGTGCGGCGGGCGCTCCAGCGAGCGGCCATACCAGGTGCGTCTGGGGCGGAAGGCCGCACGCCACGGCGCTGGTTGCGCGCGCCGCGCCCCCAGGCTCGACCAGATCCATGCCCCCGGATCGGAATGGGTGAGCAGGCTTTGGACCGAACGTAGCCTCGCGCACTGCCGATCGCGCCGCTTTGGCTCCGTCAGATGGGCGATGCCGGCCAGCAGTTGCTCCGGATTGTAGCCGCAGCAGTTCCCTATGCGCAGCGTGCGCACGAAACGCCCCGCCGCCGTCTCGCCATGCCCCATCACCAGGATCGGCACGTTGGACCGCGCCGCGATGAAGACCACGCGCGAGGGCAGGCTCAGGCGCGAGAAGGCGGGATTGTCGTCGTCGTCGTTCAACTCCCCCGTTGGCACGATCACCAGCGGGTAACTGCTCAGCAGGCGCGCAAGCTCCTCCTCGGGAAAAAAGCCCATCACCTCAATGCCGTCCCGGGCGAGTTCCCCGGGATCGGCCTCCAGCCAGGCCGCCTTCGGTCCGTTGCCGTACCAGTGAACCCGGATGCCCGCGCCGCGCACGGCGCGACGGAGGCGCTCGAAGCGCGGCTTCGTCCAGACGTTGCCGATCATCGCGCACGTGAAGGGACTGTCCGAGCCGGGTATCCAGTGATTGGGGACAGGGGCCGCTCCGGGCGTCAGCACCGGCGGCATGACGTCGAGCTTGTGGCCGAATTTCCGTTGGTAGGCCTCGCACAGCTCGGGCGAGATGCCGAGCCGCAGGTCTGCCGCCTCAAGCAGGTCGGCGACCCAGGCGTCGGGGACTTCCGGCGCAAACACGTTCTGGTCGTCCATGATGAACGCGCACAGCGGGGCGCCGGTGATGCGCTTGGCCAGCACGGCGTGGATGAAGTCCTCGCGGAAATAGGGCACCGCCAGGATCCGGCGCACGCGGACGGTCGCGAGCAGCGCCCTGAGCCGCGACTCGGTTTCCGCGAGGGGGAGGAAGCGGCTGAACAGTTCCCAGTGAAGCGATCCGAAGGGCTCCACCCCTCCGTGCTGGCTGGTCGAGCGCAGCGAGATCGCGTTGGCGCTGTCCGGAAAATACCTGCGCAGCAGGATGCCCACGCCGTGGTGGTCGTTGATCTCGATGGCCGAGATGAATAGGTCCATGCCCCCGGGGCTCATGCGTCGATGGCCGCTGCCTTCTTCGCGGCGGCCTCGTACTGCCGGGCGAGGTGGGCCGCCAGCTCCTGCTTTCTTGCGAGGGCCGCGCGCGTCTCCTCGAGGCGGGCGGCAAGCGCGGTTTTCTCCCCGTCGAGGCGTGCGACCAGGGCCTCCAGATCGGAGATGAACGCATTTTGTTCGAGCAGGGTGGCCAGCCGCTGCCTCGCCTCCTCCTTGGTCACCTCGAGGTGGCCGTCGAGGGCCCGCTTGTCGGCCTCGATCATCTGCTTGGCCTCGTCGATGTCGCCGATGTACCGGGTCTGCTCTTCGCAGACCTTGACGAGGTTGTCGATCCGCTCCCTCAGGGAGCGCGCGTGCCGTGCGGCCACGCGCGCCATCTCGTCGATCTCGGGCGATGCATGGGCGCCCTCGCACACGATCCCGAAGGCGGCGCCATCGAGCGCCGCGCGTGCGGCGTCCAGCACGGTTTCGGGCTCCACCAGGCGCAGGCAGGGAGCGTCGCCAAGGTCGCACTGCCAGTCGCAGCCGAAGCAGGGCATCGGACGGACAACGGCTGCGCCGCGGGCCGCCCTGGGGATGAAGCGGGGCCAGGTGCCGCCCCCGAACACGCCGACCACGGGCAGGTTCAGCGCGGCGGCGGCATGCATGGGCCCCGTATCATTGCCCACATAAAGGGCCGCCCGCGCCAGCAGGCCGCACAGCACCTCGAAATCCGCCGTCGTGCGGCCCAGCCAGACCCGCGCTGTGCCACCGGCCGCGGCCACACGATCCGCGACCTCGGCGACCACCGCCTCCTCGGCCAGCGTCCCGAAAATCAACAGGCCCAGCCCGCGCTCGCGCTGCAGGTCCAAAAGCACCCGGGCAAAACGTCCGGCAGGCCAGACCTTCAACGCCACGTTGGAGGTGCCCGCCGGACAGCAGGCGACAAAGCGACCGTGCTCCAGCGCGTGCCCGGCCAGCAGCGCGTCCGCGGCAGCCGCGGCCCCCGGGGACACCGCAAGCCGGGGCTCCACTCCGGACGCGGCGCGCCCGAGCAGATACGACGCGCATTCCAGGACATTTTCCCGCTCCCGCTTGTCCGTGGAGAGCGGCACGGTCTCGGGATAGCCGGGGGGCGTTCCGTCCAGGCCTGCCTTCGCAAGCGAGCGCAGCAGGTCTCCGCCCACCGGAACCGGTCCCAGGGAAATGCGCCGGTTGAATTCGCCCAGAGCGGGGACGGCCGCGTCCCACCATGTCTTGCGCGTGCACGCCGAGAGCAGCCACACCGGGCCGCCGATGACGCCGATGGCCGTCTTCAGGCGCCCGATCGATTCCCGCGTTGGCGCCTGAAACGGCGAGGCATCCTCGACGACGTGCCAGAGGATGCCCGAGGGCATCATGCGCGACACCGCGTCCAGGCTCGGCGTGCCAACAACATGGATACGCGTGCGGGACCACGCCTCCCGCAGCAGCCGCAGCAGCGGTTCGAACAGGATCAGGTCGCCGATCGAGTCGGGCCGCAGGATGACGATTGCCGCGGGTCCCTCGCCCGATGCCACGGCGTGGCCCGGGTTGGCGGGCTGCTCGCGGAGGGAGGCATCGGCGGGTTTCATCTCGAAGGGAAAGGGAAAAGGGACTGCCTTTTGAAGGCAAGGGCGCTTGATGCAGGGATCTTGACGTCGGCGCCGTGCGGGAGCGTCCGATAGGAACGCCGTCGCCCTGCACGCCCCGGGCCTCCCCAACCTGGGGCCGCTTTTTTGGGCGGGGCCGGTCGCGGAAAAAGACGGGAGGGGCGGGCGTGGGCTTGTCGGGCTTCGGCGGTCACCCCTGCGCGAACCCGAGCGGATTGAGCGACTGCCAGCGCCACGCGTCTTCGCACATGTCGGCGAGTTTCCTGCGCGCAGTCCAGCCCAGCAGACGTGCGGCCTTTCCGGCGTCCGCGAAACACGCTGCCACGTCGCCCGGGCGGCGTGGCGCCATCCTGAACGGTATCTGTTTTCCGGATGCCGCTTCGAACGCGCGCACCGCCTGGAGCACGCTCACGCCGCTGCCGGTTCCAAGGTTGATTGCTTCCGCGAAGGAGCCGCCCGGCGCGGCTGCACCACGGCCGCCCAGCAAAAACCGCACCGCCTCCACGTGCCCTTCGGCGAGATCCATGACGTGGATGTAGTCCCGCACGCCCGTGCCGTCGGTGGTAGGGTAATCCGCTCCGAAGATCTGAAGCTCCTTGAGGCGCCCCACGGCCACCTGCTGGATGTAGGGGAAGAGGTTGTTCGGTATCCCGTTTGGATCCTCGCCGATCATCCCCGAGGGGTGCGCTCCGACTGGATTGAAGTAGCGGAGCAGCGCGATCTGCCACGCGGTTCCGGCGGCGTCGCCGCCCAGTCGGGCCGCGATCGCGAGATCGCGCAGCATGTCCTCGATGATCAGCTTCGATCGGCCGTAGGGATTGGTCGCCGACAGAGGCGCATCCTCCGTGAGCGGCAGCCGCGCGGGATCTCCGTAAACGGTCGCGCTGCTGCTGAAGACGAGGCGGCGACAGCCATGCTGGTCCATCGCCTGGATCAGGCGCAGCGTCGATATCAGGTTGTTGTCGTAATAGCTGACCGGCATCCGCACCGACTCGCCGACGGCCTTCAGCCCCGCAAAATGGATGACCGCGTCGATCGGGTGCTCATGGAAGATCCGCGCAAGGGTGCGCTCGTCGCGGACATCGGCGGCATAGACGGGCACCTCCCGGCCGGTGATCTGCCGCACGCGCGAGAGGGCCTCGGGTTTGCTGTTCTGGAAATTGTCGATGACGACCGGGTGGTAACCCGCCCCGAGCAGCGAGATCAGGGTGTGGGTTCCGATATAGCCGGCGCCGCCGGTGACGAGGATGGTGGACATGAGTGGCTCAGGTGGGACGGACGGCGAGGATCGCGTGGTTCACGGACAGGCCGAACGATGCGCGCCGCAGGCGCCGGTCCAGAAATGTGAGCAAAGGCTTGGGCATGACTTGCCACGGGACGAGATGGATGCCTTCGGCCCGCTCGATTCTCAGTCCGGCCGCCCGAACCTCGCGCTCGAGCGCTCCTGCCCACAGCCAATTTTCGTAGCCCAGATATTTCTTTCGGATTTTCAGGTTCTGGGCGATCCACAGGGACCATTTCCAGGCGGCGTTTGGACAGGACAGCGCCAGACAGCCGCCGGGAGCGACGTGGTCCGCCAGCGAGCGGATTGCGAGCAGGGGATCCGGCGTGTGCTCGATGACTTCGGAGCAGAAGACCACATCGAAGAGCTCGGTTCCGAGGGCGGGCTGCAGATTCAGGAGATCGCCGACGCGGGCTTCGGCCGAAGGCACGACTGACCGCAGGTTTTCGACGAGCTTCGGGGCGATGTCGATCGCCACGTGGCGGCGGGGGCAAAGCGCTGCCAGCCGGCGTGAAAATTCGCCCAGCCCGCAGCCGGCATCGAGCACAGTTCTGCCTTCGATCCGGTTTCTCAGGAACTCCCCGATCAGCACATCACCCCGGCGCGACGTATCGTAGTCGTCGATAAACGACCGCCATTCGCGGGCGATCTGATCGTAGGCGAGGTCTTTGACCGTGAGGTCGCGTGTCATGAGGAGTGAGGGCGCGTGTTGAACTTAGCGAACGAGCAGGAAAAAGGAGCCGATTGCCAGTGCCAAGCCCAGGCCTTGTCGAGGAGAAATCCCTTCCCCCTGCCATACTCCATAGACAAACACGCAGACCACCACGGCGCTGGTCACGGCCGGGCCGATCCTGCTGATGGGATAGTGCTGAAGCGTCTTCCAATATGTCAGCATGGACAGGCCGTAGCATCCCACGGCGGCAGCCATCCACAGGACCAGCGCGTGAAAATGCCCGCCCGACTTCGCCGAGCGTTGCAGGCAGATCTGGGCCAGCACGCTCGTCGCGACAGCGAGAAACGGATAGGTGAAGCGAGCCATCATCCGCGCTCCGAGATGAGATAGTGGGGCCGGCGTTTGCTCTCCATGAGCACGCGGCCGAGGTACTCGCCGAGCAGGCCGATCGAAAGCAGCTGGATGCCGCCGAGGAACAGCACGCTGATCAGCAGGGAGGTCCAGCCCGAGATCGTGTTGCGGTTGAACAGGTGCATCGCGACCGCGTAGAGCGCGTACAGTCCTGAGAGACCGGATACGGCGCAGCCGGCCAGGGAGGCCATCCGCAGTGGTTTCGTGCTGAACGAGAGCACACCGTCCGACGCCAGCCGGAGCATTTTCGAGAAGGTGTATTTCGAGGAGCCGGAGTGCCGCGTCCCCACGCGGTAGGGCAGGGCCGCCTGTCGGAATCCCATCCAGTGGATCATGCCGCGCAGGAACAGGCCGCTCTCCGGGATCTGCCTGACCGCCTCCACGACCTTCCGGTCCAGCAGCCGGAAGTCGGCGGCGCCGGGGTCGAGATCGAGATCGGACAGGGCGTTGAATGCGCGGTAAAACAGCCGGGATGTCGCCCGCTTGAACACACCCACCTCGACCGTGTCCTGCCGCAGCGTGTACACGATCTCGGCCCCCTGTTCCCAGAGCGAGAGCAACTGCGGAAGGAGTTCCGGCGGATGCTGGAGATCCGCGTCCATCGAGATCACCGCGGCGCCCCGTGCCTCATCCAGCCCGGCCTTCAGCGCGGCCTGGTGTCCGAAGTTCCTCGAAAACGAAAGGTACCCCACGCGGGGGTCCTCCTGGGCGAGCCGCTTGAGCGCCCCGAGCGTCCCGTCGCGGCTTCCATCGTCCACGAATAGCATCTTCCACGAATACCGGCCCAGAGGGTCGAGCGTCGCTGCCACGCGGTCGCGCAGCACCGCGACGTTCCCCTCCTCGTTGTACGCGGGGACCACGATGGTGATTTGCTTCTGCGACGTGGCTGACAGATCGGTCATTGCGGATAGCTCTTTGCCCTCAGCAGGCTGGGCCAGGGGTTCGCACCCAGTTCGGAGTCCGACGGAGGGTTTGAAAAGAGAATTCGGTACAGCCGCGAGAATGCCCGCGGCGGCGGCTCCGATTTTGGCGCCGGCATCGGGTGGAGCGTCAGGCCATGAAGGATGATGGGCGCGTCGGTCCGCGTCAGGGAACCATCCCGAAATCCGAAATGCAGGAACGTGTCGTCCGCGACCAGCGGCTGCCGGTTCGCGTCGAAACCCGGCGGCGTGTCCAGCAGGAATCGGCTTCCCTGTCGTTTCCATCCCAGATCTTTCCAGATGCCAAACACCGTGGGGGCTGCACCGGTCTTCGTCTGCTTCTCCCAGTCTTGCCACACCGTCGGCGCAATCAGGCTCCTCGTGCCCATGAGCGCGTCGAACACCATCCAGTT
>JAJXVO010000021.1 GCA_021782105.1 bacterium | reverse complement strand
TTGACGCCGGAGTTGCGCACGCAGAAGCGTTCGCCGGCCATGCCGCGGATGTAGGCCTCGCCGGCAGTGGCGCCGTAGAGGGCGACGTTGCCGATGATGATGTTTTCCTCCGCCTTGAATGTGGAGGCGGCGGGAGGGAAGATCGCGAGCTTGCCGCCCGAGAGGCCCTTGCCGACGTAATCGTTGGCATCGCCCTCGAGAAGGAAGGTCATGCCAGGCGGCATGAAACCTCCGAAGCTCTGGCCCGCAGAGCCCTTGAAACGGACGGTGATGGTGTCCTCGGGCAGGCCCTTGGGGCCGTATTTGCGGGTGATCTCGGAGCCGGTGATGGTGCCGACGACGCGGTGGATATTCTTGATGTCGAGATCGAGGACGACCTTTTCGCGGTTCTCGATGGCGGGCTTGCACGCATCCAGGAGGACCGTGAGATCGAGCGATTTGTCGAGCCCGTGGTCCTGGGTGGTCTGGCAGAAGCGGCCGACCTCGGCGCCGACGTCGGGCGAGTAGAGGACATTCGAGAAGTCGAGGCCCTTGGCCTTCCAGTGTTCGATCGCCTTCCTGGACTCGAGGCGGTCGACGCGGCCGACCATTTCCTCGATCGTGCGGAAGCCGAGCTGGGCCATGAGCTCGCGGACCTCCTCGGCGATGAAACGCATGAAGTTGACCACGTGTTCGGGTTTGCCCTGGAAATTCGCGCGGAGGCGGGGATCCTGGGTGGCGACGCCGGTCGGGCAGGTGTTGAGATGGCAGACGCGCATCATGATGCAGCCGGTGGAGACGAGCGGCCCAGTGGCGAAACCGAACTCCTCGGCGCCGAGCAGGGCGGCCATGACGACGTCGCGGCCAGTCTTGAGCTGGCCGTCGGTCTCGACGGCGATGCGGCTACGGAGATTATTGAGCACGAGCGTCTGGTGCGTCTCGGCGAGACCGAGTTCCCAGGGAAGGCCGGCGTGCTTGATGGAAGTCTGAGGTGAAGCGCCGGTGCCGCCGTCGTGACCGGAGATGAGGACGACGTCCGCGTGGGCCTTGGCGACGCCCGCGGCGATCGTGCCGACGCCGACCTCGGCGACGAGCTTCACGCTGATGCGGGCGCGGCGGTTGGCGTTCTTGAGGTCGTGAATGAGCTCCGCGAGATCCTCGATCGAATAGATGTCGTGGTGTGGCGGCGGTGAGATGAGGCCGACGCCGGCGGTGGTATGGCGGGTGCGGGCGACCCAGGGATAGACCTTGGTGCCGGGCAGCTGGCCGCCCTCGCCGGGCTTGGCGCCCTGAGCCATCTTGATCTGGATTTCGCGGGCGCTGACGAGGTACTCGCTCGTGACGCCGAAGCGTCCGGAGGCAACCTGCTTGATGGCGGAGTTTTTCGAGTCGCCGTTCTCCATCGGGGAGAAACGCTCGGGATCCTCGCCGCCCTCACCCGTGTTGGACTTGCCGCCGATGCGGTTCATCGCGATGGCGAGGGTCTCATGAGCCTCCTTCGAGATGGAGCCATAGGACATGGCGCCCGTCTTGAAACGCTTCACGATGCTCTCGACGGACTCGACCTCCTCGATCGGGATTGCGTCGGCGGCCTTGAAATCGAGCAGACTGCGCAGCGTGCAGTGGGCGCGGGACTGATCGTTGACCAGCTTCGAGTAGTTCTTGAAGACGGCGTAGCTTCCGGTGCGCACGGCCTTTTGGAGGCTGTGGATGGTCTCGGGATTGAAGAGGTGGAATTCGCCGTCGTCGCGCCACTTGTACTGGCCGCCCGCGGGAAGCACATGGTCGGACGCCTGGCGCTCGCTGAAGGCCTCGTGGTGGCGGGCGAGCACCTCCTGAGCGATGACGTCCAGGCCGATGCCGCCGACGCGTGAGGACGTCCAGGTGAAGTAGGTGTCGATGACATCCTGGCGGAGGCCGATGGCCTCGAAGACCTGGGCGCCGCGGTAGCTCTGGATCGCGGAGATGCCCATCTTGGACGCCACCTTGATCACACCCTTGGAGGCAGCCTTCACGAAATTCTTGCAGGCGGCCTTGTGGTCGATGTTGGGCAGCAGGCCCTCGCGGATCATGTCGTCGATCGTCTCGAAGGCCATGTACGGGTTGATGGCGCTGACGCCGTAGCCGATGAGCAGCGAGAAATGGTGAACCTCGCGTGCCTCGCCGGTCTCGAGCACGAGGGAGGCGCGGGTGCGCAGACCCTCGCGGATGAGGTAGTGGTGCAGGCCTGCGATGGCGAGCAGCGAGGGGATGGGCGCGAAGTCCTTGTTCACACCGCGGTCGCTGAGGATGATGACCGTGACTTCGTCCTCCTCGATCATGCGGCGGGCGATGACACAAAGCTCCTCGAGGGACTTGGCCAGGCCCTTTTCGCCGCGGCTGACACGAAAAAGAATGGGCAGCACGCCGACCTTCATGCCGGGCAGGTCCATGCGGCGGATCTTCGCGAACTCCTCGTTGGTGAGGACGGGCCACTTGAGCTCGAGACGGCGGCAGGCGGAGGGCGTCGGCTGGAGCAGATTGCCCTCGGAGCCGAGGCGGGTCTCGGAGGAGGTGATGATTTCCTCGCGGATACAGTCGATCGGCGGATTGGTGACCTGCGCGAACAGCTGCTTGAAATAATCGAAGAGCAGGCGCGGCTTGTTGGAGAGGACCGCGAGCGGGGCGTCATTGCCCATGGAGCCGATGGCCTCGACGCCATCGCGGGCCATCGGGGTGAGGAGGATACGCTCGTCCTCGTGCGAATAGCCGAAGGCAATCTGGCGCTGGAGCAGCGTGTCGTGATTGGGAAGCGGGACGTACGGAGCCTCCTCGAGATCCTCGAGGTGGAGGACGTATTCCTCGATCCACTGGCGGTAGGGGCGCTCGGAGGAGTATTTGGCCTTGATCTCGTTGTCGTCGACGATGCGGCCCTGTTCCATATCGACGAGGAACATGCGGCCGGGCTGAAGGCGACCCTTGGTCTCGATGTTGGCGGGATCGATATCGAGCACGCCGGCCTCGGAGGCCATGACGACCATGCCGTCCTTGGTGACGTAATAGCGGGAGGGGCGCAGCCCATTGCGGTCGAGCACGGCGCCGACGCATTTGCCGTCGGTGAAGGTGATCGAGGCGGGGCCATCCCAGGGCTCCATGAGGCAGGAGTGGTACTGGTAGAAGGCCTTGCGTTGCTCGTCCATGGTCTCGTGGTTGGACCAGGGCTCGGGGATCATCATCATGACCGCGTGCGGCAGCTCGCGACCGGAGAGGTAGAGCAGCTCGAGCACGTTATCGAACATGGCCGAGTCGGAGCCGTTCGGATCGATGATCGGGAACAGCTTCTGGAGGTCTTCGCCGAAGACGTCCGAGACCATATTGGCCTCGCGGGCATGCATCCAGTTGATGTTGCCGCGCAGCGTATTGATTTCGCCGTTATGGGCGATGAAACGGTACGGGTGGGCGCGGTCCCAGCTCGGGAATGTGTTAGTGCTGAAACGGGAATGGACGATGCCGATCGCCGTCTCCATGGACGGATTCGTCAGGTCGGGGAAGTAGCTCGTGAGCTGGGTGGTCAGGAGCATGCCCTTGTAGACGATGGTGCGAGCCGAGAGACTCGGCAAATACCAGAACTCGCCGCCGTCCAGGCCTGCGGCGCGGATCTCGTTATAGGCGCGCTTGCGGATGACGTAGAGCTTGCGCTCGAACGCGAGGTCGTCGGTGAGGGAGGGATTGCGTCCGATGAAGACCTGGCGGACGTAGGGTTCGCAGGACTTGGCGGTGTCTCCGAGGCTTGCGTTGTTGGTCGGCACCGTACGCCAGCCGAGGAAGGTCTGACCTTCGGACTGGACGATCTGCTCGAATCGCTGCTCGAGACTGCGGCGCTTGGTGGTGTTTTTGGTCAGGAAGACCAGGCCCACGCCATACTGGCCGGGCTCAGGGAGCGAGAAACGGGCCTTCTTGGCGACTTCGGTGAAAAACTTGTGCGGGATCTGGAGCAGCACGCCGGCGCCGTCGCCGGTGTTGGGTTCGCTGCCGGCGGCGCCGCGGTGGTCGAGATTCTCGAGCACCTTGATGGCATTCTGGAGAACCCGGTGAGATTTGCGGCCCTTCATGTCCACGACGAAGCCGACGCCGCAGGCGTCGTGTTCGAAGAACGGGTCGTAGAGGCCCTGCTTCGGCGGGAGACCGGGGCGAGGCTGCCGGGTTTTGCCGAGGGATTGCGGGGCGGAGGGTTGGGTTACCGAATTCTGCACGGTGTTCACAATCAGGTGCTTGATTTTACTAGGAGACGCGGAGAGGGGGGGGAGGGAGGCGCGGAAACGGGTCGAGCCCGCGGCGGCGCTCAGAAGAAACGGGTGGTCTGCGGGGCCTTGTCCACGTGATTTTCGTGATCGCAGCCCGAATTGATGGACGCGTCGACAGCGCTATCGTTGGGCGCGACCAATTGATTGCTCAGAAGATAGTTTTCGACCTCCTCGCCGGAGACATCGGCGAGCATGACGCCGTCGACCTCCACGCACGGAGACAGGCCCTGGCCCGACTTCCGAACCATCTCCTCGTAATTGGCCCGGCTGTTCACAACATCGATATCCTCATAGCTTAAGGTATACTTACGCAATACGGCGCGAACGCCGTTGGACCAGCCGCAGGAGGGTTTCAGATAAGCGCGAATGTTCATAGGATAACGGTGTGCAAGGTCAAAAACGGCGCAAGGTATAGAATTCGCTTTTTCACTCGCAAGAGGAAGTTCGCGCAAGGCAGTTACAAAAGCTATTCTAATGTCAACCTTGACTTTCAAAAAACCACCTGATGCCGGAGCCTGCGGCGGCCAGGCCTCGCAGCTTGCTTTTTTTGTCGGGCTCGTCGTTGTAACCCCTCACTCGTCCAGCCATGAATGACGCGCAAGGCCAGATCTCTCATCCTCGTCCGGAACCGGGCGATGTGGGACTCGTCGAGCCCCATGATTACGTGTGTCGGGAGCGCTTCGAATTCGACAGCGGCCAGCACCTCGACGAGTTCACGCTGCGCTACGAGACCTATGGCCGGCTCAACGCCGCGCGCGACAACGGAATCATGGTCCTGCATGCGCTCAGCGGAGACCATCATTGCGCAGGCATCCACACGATCAATGATCGCAAACCGGGCTGGTGGGACAACCTGATCGGCCCGGGCAAGGCGGTGGACACCACGAAGTTTTTCGTGATCTGCAGCAATGTGCTGGGCGGATGCCAGGGCAGCACCGGGCCACAATCGCTCAACCCTGCGACAGGGCGGCCCTATGGCGTGGAGTTTCCCTTCGTCACGATCCGCGACATGGTTCGGGCGCAGAAACGCCTCTGTGATCACCTGGGTCTGACAGCGCTGCAGGGGGTGATTGGCGGCTCGATGGGGGGCATGCAGGCCCTGCAATGGGGGATTGAATACCCGGACTTTGTGCGGCGCGTGGTGGCGATGGCGACGACGGCGCGGGAGAGCGCTCAGGGCATCGCGTTCAACGAAGTCGGCAGGCAGGCGATCATGCAGGATCCCGAGTGGAACCGCGGCGACTATGGGCGCAGCGGGGGACCGCGCGTGGGGCTGGCGATCGCGCGCATGATGGCGCATATCACCTATCTGAGTGATGCCTCGATGGACCGGAAATTCGGTCGCCGGCGCAAGAGCGCGCCGCTCTCGGGCTCCTACTCTTTTGACGTGCAATTTGAGGTTGAAAGCTACCTGAAGCACCAGGGGGAGACCTTCATCAACCGCTTTGACGCCAACTCCTACCTCTACATCACACGTGCGATCGACCACTTCGACCTGCCGGCCTCGTACGGGTCACTCGAGAAGGCCTTCGACGCCATGAAGGCAGAGGCGCTGGTCGTGGGTTTCACGAGCGACTGGCTGTTCCCGCCGCAGCAAAACCGGGAAATCGCGCTGGCGTTGCTGCGCTCGGGCAAACGGGCGACCTATGCGCAGCTCAACACCGATCTGGGACACGACTCGTTCCTGCTGGAATCGCCGCAGCTCTACGACCTGATCCGGGACTTTTTTGAGAGGGACTTCACATGAGCAAACTTCAGGTGAAGCGCACGGTGGACATGCAGATCCTGGGCGACTGGGTCGAAAAGAGCAGTCGCGTGCTCGACCTGGGCTGCGGGCGCGGGGTCCTGTTGGACTACCTGGTCCACACGAAGCAGGTTTTTGGTGTGGGCGTGGACATGGACGTGGCGAAAGTGGCGGCCTGCGTGCGGCGCGGCCTCAGTGCGTACCAGGGTGACATGATGGATTTCATGCGTGCCTTCCCCGAGGGGCACTTCGACCTGGTCGTCTGTTCGCGCACCCTCGAGGAGCTCCAGAGCCCCTCGGCGGTGATCTCGGAGGCGTTGCGGGTGGGGCGGTCGGTCGCGGTGGGGTTCGTGAACCACGGCTTTTGGAAAAACCGCCTGGAGGTGTTCCTGAGCGGGCGCAAACCCCGCAACGACGTGTACACGACGCCGTGGCACGCAAGCCGGCCGGCCAATCCTGTGTCGATCGCGGACTTCGAACATTTCTGCGAGACGGAACGCATCCGGATCGTGCGGCGCGTCCATCTGCGAGGCGACTGGCGGCGTCCATGCCGCGCCCTCCCGAACCTGCTGGCTGGATACGCCTTGTACGACCTCGCCCGCTGAGACGCCGCCGGAATGTTGCGGAACCGGGCAGGGGGCTGACGGTATTATCGTTTGCATTTGAACCAATTCCTGCCTTGTTAGGAACCTAACTATCTGGACTTCGCCTTCCGCCGACTGGAGACGGGGTGCCGGAATGCGCGCTCGCGCACAGAATGACCGTGATGACTGATCTATGAACGCCACCACCTTCGTCTCGACCCTCGTCCTGGGCGCGCTTCTTGGCGCGTCGCCGGTCGTGGCTGCCCCGGGTACGGCGAAGGCGGACGGGACGGACGTGAATGCGTGGCCGGTGCTGGTGGGGCGGCGAGACGAAGCCGCGAAAGCGACGGGCTGGGAGGCGGCGGGCCCCCTGCTCTTCGAGACGCGGGCCGACAACGGGGCGGTGACGAAGGGCTTCCGCCCCTTCTGGTTCAATCGGGACACGCCGAAGGGCGGCGAGACCGCGGTGCTATATCCATTTTTCACCTACCGCTACAACGGGGATCGCTGGCGCTGGAGCATCCTCAACCTGTTCAACCGCAGTTCGCCCACGAAGCCAGGCGAGGATGGCGAGCCGCAGGCCTTCGACCTTTGGCCTTTCTATTTCTCCCGCGACACGGGATCGCCCTCGACCTCCTATCACGCGGTCTTTCCGCTGTATGGGCAGGTGAAGAATCGGTTCCTCAACGATCGGGTGGACTGGGTGCTCTTCCCTTTGTATGGGCGATTTAAGAAAGGGCGGAAGGTCGTCACGACGGCGCCGTGGCCCTTCGTTCGCGTGATCAGTGGCGAGGGTCACCATGGCTGGGCGCTGTGGCCGATCGCCGGTTCCCGGGAGGACGGGGGGGTGTCGCGTTCGGAGTACGCCCTCTGGCCCCTGCTCTACAAGTACGAGACGGGCCTGGACGAACCGGTGCCTACGGTGAACGAGGGATTCCTTCCCTTCTACGCGAGCCAGCGGGGCCCGGGCCTGCGGAGTGACATCTATCTTTGGCCCTTCTTCGGGACCCTCGACCGCACTGGAGCGAAGGCGTACCATGAGACGCGCTATTTCTGGCCCTTCCTTGTCCAGGGGCGTGGCACGCACCGCTACCGCAACCGCTGGGCTCCTTTCTACACCCACTCGATGATCAGCGGAATGGACAAGACCTGGGTGCTGTGGCCCCTGTGGAAGCAGCAGCGCTGGACCGAGGCGGGCCTGGATCAGACGCGGACGGAGGTGTTGTTCTTCCTGTACTGGTCGCTGCGCGAGCAGCGCGCGGGCAGCCCGCCGGGGGCGCCGGCCGCGGAGAAGACGCACCTATGGCCGCTGTTCAGCACGTGGAACAACGGGGCCGGGCGCAAGCAGGTGCAGGTGCTCAGCCCGCTCGAGCCGCTTTTCCGCTACAACCAGGAGGTACGCACGGAATACTCCCCGCTGTTCGCGCTGTTCCGCTACGACCAGCGGGCGCCGGGCGAGGTGCGGTATTCGCTCCTATGGGACGCGCTCAGCTACGAAAACGACCGCGCCGCGCACCGCTCGGTCTTTCATCTGGGGCCGCTGTACGAGGCGAAGCGCACCAGCGGCTCACGCCGCTATGCCCTGCTGGACGGATTGATTTCGCTCTCAAAAACCACGGGGACCGGCTGGCGGCTGCGCTTCGCTGACTTCGGCGGCAAACCCAAACCAGGCATTTCCAAACCATGAACCGCATTCTCGCGTACTTCGAAAGCATAGGCCACGCGGTGATTCTCGCCGTGCGCTCCTTCGCTTCGCTTCCCTCGGCCCCGCGCATCCTCAAGCGCACGGCCGAGCACGGTTACTACGGCGGCTACACCTCGCTCCCTATCGTCAGCATCCTCAGCTTCTTCATCGGAGCGGTGCTCGCGCTGCAGGCGGGCATCTCGATGCGCGACTTCGGCGCCAAACAGTTCATCGGCACGCTCGTCGGCGAATCAATGGCGCGCGAACTCGGCCCGGTGATGGTCGCGATCATCCTCGCGGGACGCGTGGGAAGCTCGGTGACGGCTGAACTTGCCTCGATGAAGGTCTATTCGGAGGTCGATGCCCTCGTGACGATGAACATTCCGCCCGAGCGCCTGCTGGTGCTGCCGCGCCTGCTCTCCGTGCTGCTGCTCATGCCCGTGCTCACGATCATGGGCGTGGTGATCGGCTGGCTCGGAGGCATGGTCGTCTGCCAGACGCACAGCTTCATCGGCGTGCCGCCCGAGGCCTACTGGGCGAGCCTCAAGCAATTCATGACGACAACGAAGATGCTGGATGGCCTGATCAAGGCGGAAATCTTCGGCTTCGTCGTCATGTTGATCGCGTGCAACACCGGCCTGCGAACGCGAGGGGGGCCGCGCGAGATCGGCCTCGCGGTCACGAAGTCCGTGGTCAGCTCGCTGGTGGCGATCCTGATCCTGGACTACTTCATCACCCAAATGCTCGCCTGAACCGCCATGAGCGCCGCAAAACTCAAGACCAAGCCCTCCGCAGAGCGCCAGGACCGAAGTCCGGTCGGCATCGAGGTGTCCTCTCTTTCAAAAGGCTACGACCATCAGCAGGTGCTGTTCGACATCAACCTCGCGATCAAACCGGGCGAGATCTTCACGATCATGGGGCCGAGCGGCTCGGGCAAGAGCGTGCTGCTGCGGCAAATCGCCGGGTTGGAATCGCCCGACACGGGGAAGGTCCGCATCAACGGCCTCGATCCGGCCGAGCCTGCGACGCGCGACCGATTCGCCCTGGCGCTGGTGTTTCAGGCGGGCGCTCTGTTCAATTCGCTCACCGTCTACGACAATCTGGCCCTGTATCCGATGGAGCATCACATCTGCCCAAAGTCGGAGATCCGCGACAGGGTGATGCACGCGCTGCAGATTCTTTCGATAGAGAACACGTTCAACAAGCTGCCGGCGGAGCTGTCGGGCGGCATGAAGAAGCGCGTGGCCATCGCGCGCGCGCTGGTAATGGAACCGCAGCTCATCCTCTACGATGAGCCGACGAGCGAGCTGGACCCGGTGATGAGCGCGACGATCGCGGAGATCATCGCGACGCTCAAGGAGCAGTTCACGGTCACCAGCATCGTGGTGTCCCACGACCGCGACCTCGCGCTGACTGTGTCGGATCGTGTGGCGATCCTCCGTCAGGGCCGGCTGCTCGCGGTGGACACTCCCGCGGCGATTCGCTCAACGAGCGACCCGGTGATCCGAGATTTCCTCAATCCGCAGATCGATCTGCGGAATCCCCGTTTCAAACAACTGGAGGCATCCAATGAATAACGCACAAATGTCGGCCCGCGTGGGCCTGTTCTTCGTATTCGGCGTCGCCCTGATCTGGGTGGTGTTCCAATCGCTGTCGACCGGCAAGATCACCCGGGAAGACGGCTATGAGCTGGTCGCGCACTTCAAGACCCTCAAGGAGCTGAAGCCGGGGGACGAGGTACGCATGGCGGGCGTGAAGATCGGCACGGTCGAAAGCACGCGCCTAGAGGGGCGTCGCGCGGTGGCCGTGCTGCTCGTCAGCCAGAAGATCCAGGTTTCGAAGGACGCGACCGCGACGATCGCGATGGCAAGCCTGCTCGGCAGCAACTACGTCTCGCTCGATCTCGGTTCTGCCAACGTGGGTTTCCTGTCCCCCGGCGCCACGGTGCACACCGAGGACACACCCGACCTCAATACGATCGTGCGCGAGTTGGGCGACGTGGGCACGAAGATCGACACGGCGCTGAGCGGATTCAGCCAATCCGTCAACGGCGGCAAGACGGGCCCCGGCCTGATCGGCAAGCTCGACAAGATGGTCGACGACAACGGGGCGAAGATCAACCGGATCACGACCAACCTCGAGCAGATCACCGACAAGATCAATCGCGGCCAGGGCACGATCGGCAAGCTCGTCAACGACGACACGCTGAACAACCAGCTGCTCGCGACAGTGGGCGAAATCAAGAGCGCCGCGACCGAGACGAAGTCCTTCGTCTCGAGTGCGCAGGCGATCGTCAACCAGGTGAAGAGCGGCCAGGGCACGCTGGGCGTGCTGCTCTACGACAAGGCGTCGGCGGACAATCTGAAGGTGACGCTGCGCAACGTGCGCGAGCTCTCGGACAAGCTCAACGAGGGCAAGGGCACGCTCGGCAAACTCTTCAACGACGACAGCCTGTACCTGCAGGCGCAGGGCGCGGTGAAGAAGCTGGACCGCACGCTCGACGGCATGGGCGACGAGGCGCCGGTGTCCGCAGTGGGCTCGGCCGCGCAGGCCCTGTTCTGATCGTCACGACCGGCCTCCAACGCGCAGCCGCAGTCGCCGTCAGGGTGGCTGCGGCTGTGCTGTTTCCGGCCGGGATCGGAGGCCCGAAATCAGAGGGCCGGCCTTTCGAGGCCGGGTCCTGTCCGCCTTCGATCACTCGCCGCGGGCTGCGGCGTTGAGCGCCTCGTCCATCTCCTCGTTGGAGAACACGGCCTGGACATCGTCGTCCTCGTCGAGGGCCTCCTGGAGTTTCACGAGGGTTTGGGCGACGGAAAGCTCGGTGACGGCGACGGTGTTGGTCGGAATGTAGGCGATCTCGGCGCTATCGGTTCGGATGCCCGCCTTGTCGAGGGCGTGGAGCACCTTGTCGAAGCCGGACGCCGGGCAGCGCACGTCGAAGCCCTCCTCGGTGGAGATGACATCGTCGGCGCCGGCCTCGAGAGCGACCTCCATGAGTTTGTCCTCGGAGGCCTTGTCCTTCCCGACAAGGATCTGGCCGGCGTGTACGAACTGGAAGGCGACGGCGCCGGATCCGCCGAGGTTGCCGCCGTGGCGGGCAAACAGGCTGCGGACGGCTTTGGCGGCGCGGTTCTTATTGTCGGTGGTCACCTTCACGATGAAGGCGACGCCGCCCGGTCCGTAGCCCTCGTAGGTGATGTCCTCGTAGGTCACGCCCGGCAGCTCACCCGTGCCCTTCTTGATGGCGCGGTCGACGTTGTCGGCGGGCATGTTGGCCTCGCGGGCCTTGAGCAGGAGCGTGCGCAGGCGGGCGTTGCCCTCGGGGTCGCCTCCGCCGGCCTTTGCGGAGAGCGTGATGTCGCGGGAGATGCGGCTGAAGGCCTTGCCCTTGCGCGCATCCGTGACGGCCTTGAGGCGCTTGACCTTGGACCACTTGTTATGACCGGCCATGCGGGCTCAGCGGGCTTTCGCCGGAGTGACGTTCTTGATCGCGCGAACGCCCTTTTCGGGCTTGGACGGCGTGGCGGTGTCCTCCTTGTCCCGCATGCGATTGATGATGAGCTGCTGGACGATGGAGAAGCCGCTGTTCACGGCAGAGTAGAGGGCGAGCGCGCAGGAGTAGTTGTAAAACAGCAGGGCGAAGACGTAGGGCATGAACTTCATCATCTTCACCTGGGCGTTGTCGACGGTGGGCTGCGGCGTCAGGCGCATCTGGATACCGGTCATGAGGCCCATGAGGATGGGCATGATGTTGATCGGCAGACCGAAGACGCGGGCGACGGTGTCGGGGGCGGAGAGATCGTGCGCCCACAGGAAGCCCTCGAAGCGGAAGTCGGCGTTGCTTCGGAGCATGGCGAAAAAGCCGATGAAGAAGGGAATGGTGATCAGGATGGGGAAACAGCCGCCCATCGGATTGACCTTGTGCTTCTTGAACAGCTCCATGGTGGCGGACTGGAGCTTCTGGGGGTTGTCCTTGTACTTCTCGCGCAGCACGGTCATCTCGGGCTGGATCTTCTGCATGCGACGGGCGGACTTGGAAGCCGTCAGCGTGAAGGGCATGAAGACAATTTTGAGGATGAGCGTGGTGAGGATGATGGCGACGCCCCAGTTGGAGAACCCCTTGTGGACCCAGTTGAGGACGGTGAGAAGGAGCTTGGAGAAGAAGGAGAACAGGCCGAACTCCATGACGTCGTCCTGGTCGAGTTTGAACACCTCGGGATTGGCGAGGCGCTTGTACTCCTTCGGGCCCGCGTAGAAGCTGCCGGAAAGCGTGGCGGTGCCGTTGGGGGTGATGGCGGGCAGCTCGAAGCGAGCCTCGCTCTTCAAGCCGATTGCGGCGGTCGAGGAATCGGGAAATGCGGGCAACTCGATGCGGCGGGTGTATAGGCCGGTGCCGGGCCGGTCGGGCGTGAGCAGGGACACGAAAAACTGATTTTGGACGGAGGCCCAGGAGACGGAGGCGTCGGTCTCGACGAGAGCCCTGGGCTCCTTGGAACCGATGCCGACCCAGCTGAGCAACCCGCCGCCGTCGAGTTCGGAGCGGGGGATGAACTTGGTCTTGGTGCCGAAGTGGTACCCGTTTGTCTGATACAGACCGGTGTCGGAAGCGTCGAGCGGGGTGGCGGTGCCGAGATTGAGCACGGCGCGCATCGGCATGAGCGTCTGCTTGGTGAGGTTGCGGAAGGTGGTCTCGTAGCGGATCTGGTAGGGATCGTGGGTGGAGTCTCCGTTGCCCGGCACCAGCGTGTAGCTGCGGTAGACCTCGATGCGGTTCTCGTAGATGGCGCGATAGACCACCTGGGTGGCCGATTGGGAAACGAGCTGGTAGGGGGCTCCGCGGTCGAGACCGGGAAGCTCGTCGAGGGCGAGCGCAGGGTCTACGCTGTTCGCGTTGAGCTCATAGGGAACCGTCGGCTGGCTGAGACTGATGGGGTACTGGAGCCCGCCGGGCTTGCCGCCCTTGCCGTTGGTGGTGGAGACCAAGGCGATGTCCTTGATGGCACCGCCGTAGTTGGTGAAGGTGACGCGGATGGCGTCATTGGAAAGGACGACGGAGGAGGGCGCAGTGGCGGGCCCCTTGGGCGCCACGAACGAGGCGTCGGAAGGCGAGGTGGACCGGATGGCCTGGCCCGCCATGTTGGGTCCGGCGGTCTGGGTGATCTCGGGGGCCGGCTGAGCCGGCGGGGAGAGCTTGGCGCTGAAGTACATCGTCGCGAAGGCCGCGACCAACAGGATGACGCCGATGAGTGTGTTCTTTTTGTCCATTCGGAAAGTGACTTGAGGAAGGAGGGAAAAGGAGCAGGGAGCAGGGATTAGGCGCGGACGCAAGTCGGGGTTTGGCGACGTTTGCGCGGAGGCGGGACGGGGTCAAAGCCTCCGGCGCTCAAGGGGGTGCACCGGACCAGGCGGCGCAGGGACAACCAGCTCCCGCGCAAGGCCCCATGGGTGGCGAGAGCCTGACACGCATAGTGCGAGCAGGTCGGGTAAAACCGGCATCCGGCGGACGCGCCGAAAACCGCCGGGATCAGGGGAGAAAGCGTCTTCTGGTAGCCGCGCACGACCAGGATCAGCGCGCGGGCGGGAAAACGCGGGGACGGCGGGCGGGGGGCGGCCGGCTCAACCGTTGGACTGGGCAGGGGGGCAGCCATGGGGTTGAGGGAGCTTCTCCACGGCCTGGAGAAAGCGCCGCTCGAGGCCTGAGAACTCAGAGCGGGCGACGGCGGACCTGGACACGAGGAGCAGATCGAGGGCGGGATCGATACGGTCCTGGTGGAGTCGGAACAGCTCACGTAGGCGGCGTTTGGCGAGATTGCGCCTATGGGCCCTGCCCACGGCCGCGGTGGACGCAATCACGCAGACGCGAGGCCCCGTGGGAACGGGGACGGCGACGGGGGCGGCAGAGCCGGGATCGGAAGAACGCGGCAGCCACCACAACGTGAACGCCCCGCAGTCCAGCCTGCGGCCCTGCTCCCTCACGGCGCGGATTTCGCTCTGGCGGCGAAGGTGCTGCTCAGTGCGAAAACGCATGGGGACGGGAACCCGACGGCGGCGCGGGGCGCGGGTCGGAAAAATACAGAATCAGACGACTGTCAGGCGCTTGCGGCCCTTCTTACGACGAGAGGCGAGCACTTTGCGACCGCCTTTGGTCTTCGATCGAGCGCGAAAGCCGATCTTGCGGGCGCGCTTTTTGCGATGCGGACGGAAGGTTGGTTTCATGGTATTTGACTGATTAAGAGTTAACGGAAGTGCCGAAGCTTTTCCGCGCTGTCAAGCTGGGCTTGGACGGACATGAGAAAAGAGGGCCGGGGTCGCTCTGGAAAAACCTCTCGAACCGCGGATCAATATCCGGCGGCCTGACCGTCCTTTCGGCTCTCGCTGGCTCCGTGGTAAACCCGGTTCGCCGCGTCCCACATGATCGCCTGATACCCGCCGAAGCCTCCGAGATCCGTGCGGATGTCGTGCCCGCGGCGCTTCAATTCCGCCACGGTGTCCCAGCGGAAGCCGCTTTCCAAGTAGACGTAGCCGCCGTCCTTCATCCGGGGATGATCATAGTCCGTGGAGCCATCGTGCTGCCAGCGGGCGGCATCCCCCGCCTCCTGAAGTCCGAGGCCGTAGTCGACTAGATTCACGATGATCTGCACCTGGCCCTGTGGCTGCATGGCGCCGCCCATGACGCCGAAAGCGATCCAAGGCTGGCCACCGCGCATGAGGAAGGCGGGGATGATGGTGTGGAACGGGCGCTTGCCGGGAGCGTAGACGTTGGCGTGGCCGAGTTGCATCGTGAACATCTCGCCGCGGTCCTGGAACCCGAAGCCCAGGCCGGGGACGGCGACGCCGCTGCCCATGCCCCGGTAATTGCTCTGAATGAGGGAGACCATATTGCCCTCGGAGTCGGCGGTGCACAGGTAGACCGTGTCGCCCTGTTGGAGGGCGGGCGTGCCGGCGTCGTAGGTCTTCGCGGCGCGGGTCATGTTGATGAGCCTGCGGCGGGCCGCAGCGTAATCCTTCGAGAGCAGCCCCTGGACCGGCACCTTCGAAAACGCGGGGTCCGCATAAAATTTCGCCCGGTCCTCGAAGGCCAATTTTTCGGCCTCGATCATGACGTGCAGGGAGTCGGCCGATTGAAAGCCCATCGAGCGAAGGTCGAAGCCTTCCAGGATATTGAGAATTTGCAGGACGGCGAGGCCCTGGCCGTTTGGCGGCAATTGGTAGACGTCGACGCCCCGGTAATTGGTGGAGATGGGCTCGACCCAGGTGGACGTGTGCCGCTCGAGATCCTCCTTGCGCAGCCAGCCGCCGTTGGCGCGCATGAAGGCGTCGATGCGGTCGGCGATTTCGCCGCGGTAGAAGGCGTCGCGGCCTTGGGTTGCAAGCAGCTCGTAGGTGGCCGCAAGGTTCGGATTGCGGAAGATCTCCCCCGCCTGCGGAGCGTGTCCTCCCGGCGCAAAGGTCACCACATAGTCGCCCGGCTGCCCCTTGAGCAGGAGCACATTCCTGTCCCAATAGTACGCGATCAGTTCGCTCACGGGGAATCCATCCCGCGCATAGCGGATCGCGGGGGCCAGCACCTGGGCCATCGGAAGCCGTCCGAAACGCTTGTGGAGCTGGAACCAGCCGTCGACCGCGCCGGGGACGCTGATGGGAAGCATGCCGAAAGGCGGAATCGTCGTACGGCCCTGCTTCGCGAGCTCGGCCTTCATCTGATCATAACTCAGGCCAAGGGGCGAACGCCCCGAGGCATTCAGGCCATAAAGCTTATGATCCCGCGCGCACCACACGATCGCGAACAGATCGCCCCCGGGGCCGGCGCCTGTCGGCTCCATGAGGCCGAGCGCCGCGTTGGCGGCGATCGCCGCGTCGACGGCGTTTCCACCCTCCCTGAGCACCTGGAGCCCGACCTGGGTGGCGAGCGGCTGGCTCGTGCACACCATGCCGTGCTGAGCGAGGACTTCGGACCGCGTCGCAAACGAGCGACCCGTCACGCGATCGATCTGTGCGTGGAGCTGCGAAACCAAAAGGCCCGACGCAAGAGCAAGAATCAGCCGGCGCACGTTCATGCCCGCAGCCTAGGGTCCTCCCCAAGGCCGTCAAACCGGCACCAGCGGCGGAAGGCGGAACGGGCAACGTCAAATGTCGTTTATGTTCACCCTATCCGCGCCGTCTTCATCGACCATCGGGGCGCCCCGAATCCGCCCCAGGCGATCGCAAAAACGGAGAATCGGCCTAAGCTGACGGCACTTCGGATTCCTCCTTCTCGATGAGCCCCTCGGCCCCCTATTTCCAAAACGTCCGACTGTCGGACCTCGTGCTGCGTGTTCGCGATCTGGATACGGTGCGGCGTTTTTATGAGACGGCACTGGGCCTGTGCGGCAGGGAGGCCGGGGCCGGCCGGGTGACGCTCTCGTCGGGCGAGGACGGCCCGCCGCTGGTCGTGCTGGTGGAGGCGCCCGGCGCGCCCGCGCGGCCCGTCGGGGCGGCGGGGTTGTTCCATGTGGCGTTTCTGCATCGGGATCGCGGAGCGCTGGGCCGCGCGGCACGCAGGTTGAACGATCTCGATATTGAGTTCGCCGGAGGCGACCACGGGGTGAGCGAGGCGCTTTATCTCTCGGACCCGGAGGGCAACGGGATCGAGCTGTACGTCGACCGGAATGTCTCCGACTGGCCCGTGTCGAACAACGGCGACGTGGCGATGTACACCGAGGATTTGGACATCAACGGCATTCTCCGGGAGGGAGAGGCGAGCGCAGGTTCGACTGACCGCGACCGCGTGCGCATCGGACACATCCATTTGAGCGTGGCGGATCTGGGCGCGGCCGAGCAACTGATTGCCCAGGGCCTGGGATTTCCAGTGAGGCAGCGCAACTATGCCGGAGCGTTGTTCTTTGGGCGCGACGGCTACCATCACCATTTCGGAGCAAACGTATGGCGAAGCAGGCTTGCGGCGCCAAAGGGCTGTCTGGGGCTGGATCGTTTCACGCTCTCGCTCAGGCCCGCGCCCCGGTTCCCCGAACTCTCGGCGTCGTTGCACCAGCTCGGTGTGTTCGCCGAGGAGACCGGGCCCGACGCCCACGTCTTCAGAACCGCAGACGGCATCGGGCTGCGCGTGGCGAGCCTGACGGACGCTGAGGAGTGAACGATTCGTGCGCGAAACGGGCCGGCCTGCCTGGTGCGTGCCGATGAAGCCGACTCCGTCCCTCAACCCCTGATACGACGACGCGGCGGCGCCTCAACGGCGCGGGCCATTCTCCCCTGTCGCCGCGCCGAGACTGAGCTGCGCGCCCGGAGGAAGTCTTCCGTCGATCAAATAGACATCGAATTCCCGAACCATCCGCCTCAACCGGATCGGCCCGAACTTGAAGAAGGGAGCAAACCGGCACACCGAGGGTTCGATCGTCTTGAGCGTCACTCCCGCGATAATCCACGTCTCCGACGGAGAGTTCGCGTGGACGCTGTCCGGATAGAGCCCCGGGAAAGGCAACGAAAAACCCCAGTCGCGCGCGTGAGGCGGAAGGTGATAGTCGAACACCGAGCGCGCCGTGTAGGGGTCGATCAGGAAACGGCGGTCCGGCTCCCGCGCCACGCAGGCCAGTGCTTCGCGCACGTGCTCCACACTTGGACGGGCTGTGGGCAGCCATCGCGGTTCGAGCGGATCCCTGATCCAGGCCGCGCAGCCAAAGACGGCCACCAGACCCACCCAGCTCCAGCGCCTGACCGCGGTTCCGCCATCGAGCATCATCCAGAAGCAGCTGCCTCCGGCCGCAAGAATGCAGGTGAACAGCCGGAGTTCCACGCGTATCCAATCCTCCATTATAGACAGCGTGCCTGCCGCCAGAACCGCGCCGACACAGACCAGGAACCTGCGGCCCGCGGCCCGCCCGGTCGTTTGCGCCAGGATTGCACGCGCGATCGCCATCGAACACAGGGCCGCGGCCACGACGGTGACCGGCGTCGTCCGAAATCCGCCGAAATAACGCCCGCCGCCGTAGTGGAGCGCTGCCAGGGGCGGCAGCACCGAACGGCTCGCATGAAAGGCGAGCGCCCGGGAAAACTCCTGCCAGCGACCATGAATCGAGAGAGTGAATACGCCCGCGACCGCCAGCATCGCAAGCCCGGCGGCGAACAGCTCCCTCCCCGCCGCCACGGCCAGCCCCTCACGCCGAAAGGCCAGGATCACGACCGCGGCGACGGCCGCATAGGGCAGCATATTGGGGGCGATCATCAGCGAGCAGCCAACGGCGACCCAGCCGAAAAACCGCCGGGCAAAGGACGTTCCGGTTCCCAGGCCGAATCCGGCCAGCATGACGGCAACGCCCCAAGCATCCGGCCTGAATCCCATCGTCCCCAAGGTGACGAGCAGTGCGACCATCACGACCGCCGGCCACAGCCACCGAGGCTCAGGCAAACCTCCAGAGAGCTTCCACGCCAGCCAAGTGCCAGCGAATCCGGCGACCAGATACCCCATCTGCACGAATGCGAGGATGGATCGTGTCGAGATGCCGAACACCTTCAACCACGCGCCCAGCATGTACTGGTAGAATGCCGGGTAGATGAGAAACTCGCTGGTGGGGAAGTGCTGCCCCGTGAGCAGGGGCATGAGCAGCGTCCCATGCTGCGCATAACTCAGCGCAGGCCCGACGTAGAACAGATCGTCTCCGGCGGGTCCCGGCAGATCGGCCCAGATGGACAGGCCGGCGACCAGCGCGGTCAGCGCGAGCGCCAGGGCGAATGCCCGTCGGTGCATGAACGGATCTTTGTCCATCCGCGCAGACTGCCCGGGCACACCTTGACCAGCAAGGGAGGAAGTGGCACGTGGAGAACCGCTTCGGTCTCGTCAAAGGCGGTGGTCTCCGCGCCTGCCGTTCCGCGGAAGATGGGAAGGGGCGCCCCCTTCGGACCACCCGCCGAAAAGAAGGCCGCGCCAACAGGTGGGCGCGGCCTTTGGGAAAACGATCGCGCAACCCGACTCAGGCGCCGCCGGAGGCGGCGGCGGACTTCGGGCTGAGGGCCTGGCGGAAACTCGCGGCGAGGTAGTCGCGGTTCATGCGGGCAATGAAGTCGTGGCTGATGAGCTTGGGGCAGGCGGCGCTGCACTCGTACTGATTGGTGCAGTTGCCGAAGCCGAGATCGTCCATGGAGGCCACCATTGCGAGCACACGCCGGTCGCGTTCGGGCTGTCCCTGGGGGAGCAGCGAGTACTGGCCGACCTTGGCGGAGACAAAAAGCATGGCGGAGGCGTTCTTGCAGGCCGCGACACAGGCGCCGCAGCCGATGCAGGCGGCCGCGTCCATGGCGAGGTCGGCGGCATCCTTCGGAACCGGGATCGAGTTGGCGTCGGGCGCGGCGCCGGTGCGCACGCTGATGAAGCCGCCCGCCTGCTGGATCTTGTCGAAGGCGGACCGATCCGTGATGAGGTCCTTGATGACCGGGAAAGGTTTTGCGCGGAAGGGCTCCAGCGTGATCACGGCGCCATCGGCGAAGCTGCGCATGTAGGTCTGGCAGGTGGCAACGCCCTTGTGAGGGCCGTGCGGCTTACCGTCGATGACCATCGAGCAGGTGCCGCAGATGCCCTCGCGGCAGTCGTGGGCAAAGGCGATGGGATCCTGTCCCTTGCTTTCGAGCTCGTTGTTCACGACATCGAGCATCTCGAGCAGGGACATGTTGGGGCTGAGGTCCGTGGCCTTGTACACAACAAACCTGCCCGGCTTGTCGGGACCATCCTGACGCCAGACGCGAAGGGTGACGGAAATCGTGGAGGTGGAAGATTCGGCGACCATGGTTGGTAGAAGTTAGGAGCTAGGAGTTAGGAGCTGGAATTTTCTGGATTCTCGATTCTAGCTTCTAGCTTCCGGGTTGATCATTTGTAGCTGCGAACGCTCATTTTCACCGTCTCGTAATTGAGCGGCTCGGTGTTGCGGAGGGGCTTTTTGCCTTCGCCCTGGAATTCCCAGGCGGCAACGTGCGCAAAATTCTCGTCGTCGCGTTTGCACTCGCCGTCGGGATACTGGTGTTCCTCGCGGAAGTGTCCGCCGCAGCTTTCCTCGCGCTCGAGGGCGTCGAGGCAGAGCAGCTCGCCGAGTTCGAGGAAGTCGGCGACGCGGTTGGCGCGTTCGAGGGCCTGATTGAGGTTATCGGCGGAGCCGGGAACCTTCAAATTCTTCCAAAATTCCTCGCGCAGGGCGGGGATTTCCTGGAGGGCCTTCTCGAGGCTGGCCTTGGTGCGGGCCATGCCGCATCCGTCCCACAAGATCTTGCCGAGGCGCTTGTGGAAATGGGCCACGGGCTCCTTGCCGTCGATGGCCAGGAGGCGCTTGGAGATGCCGCGGACGTTGTCCTCGGCCTGTGAGAATTCCGGGCGATCGGTCTTCGGACGCGAGCCGGGCTTCTGCGAAGCGAGGTAGTCTCCGATCGTATACGGGATCACGAAATAGCCGTCGCCGAGGCCCTGCATGAGGGCGGAGGCCCCGAGGCGGTTGGCGCCGTGATCGGAGAAGTTGGCCTCGCCCAGGACGAAGAGCCCGGGGACATTGGACATCAGATTGTAGTCCACCCAGAGACCGCCCATCGTGTAGTGAACGGCCGGGAAGATGCGCATGGGCGTCTTGTAGGCGTTCTCGTTGGTGATCTCGTGGTAGATGTCGAAGAGATTGCCGTAGCGTTCGCGCACGCCGGCCTCGCCGAAACGGCTGATGGCGTCAGCGAAGTCGAGGTAGACGCCCAGGCCTGTCTCACCCACGCCGCGGCCTTCGTCGCACATACGTTTGGCGGCACGGGAGGAGACGTCGCGGGGGGCGAGATTGCCAAAGCTCGGGTAGATGCGCTCGAGGTAATAATCGCGGTCCTCCTCGGCGATCTGGGCGGGATCCTTTTTGCAGTCTTCTTTTTTCTTCGGGACCCAGATGCGGCCGTCATTGCGGAGGGACTCCGACATGAGGGTTAGCTTCGACTGGTAGTCGCCGGAGACGGGGATGCAGGTCGGATGAATCTGCGTGTAGCAGGGGTTAGCGAAACAGGCGCCGCGGCGGTAGGCGCGCCAGATCGCGGTGGCGTTGGAGCCGCGGGCGTAGGTAGAGAGGTTGAAGACGTTGCCGTAGCCTCCCGTGGCCAGCACGACGGCATCGGCGGACCAGCGGCGGACCTCGCCGGTATTGAGGTTGCGGGTGATGATGCCCTTGGCCTGGCCGTCGACAATGACGAGGTCGCTCATCTCCTCATTGGGGAAGATTTCGACCGCGCCCTGGCCGGCCATCTTCATGAGGGCTGAGTAGGCGCCAAGCAGCAGCTGTTGGCCGGTCTGACCACGGGCGTAGAACGTGCGGGAGACCTGAGCGCCGCCGAAGGAGCGGTTGGCGAGGAGGCCGCCGTACTCGCGGGCAAAGGGCACGCCCTGCGCGGCACACTGGTCGATGATGTTGACCGAGACCTCGGCGAGGCGGTGGACATTGGCCTCGCGGGAGCGATAGTCGCCGCCCTTGATGGTGTCGTAGAAAAGCCGGAAAACACTGTCGCCATCGTTCTGGTAATTCTTGGCGGCATTGATGCCGCCCTGGGCGGCGATCGAGTGGGCGCGGCGGGGAGAGTCGTGAAACACGAAGCACTTCACCTTGTAGCCGAGCTCGGAGAGCGTGGCCGCTGCAGAAGCGCCGGCCAGGCCGGCGCCCACGACGATGATCTCGTACTTCCGTTTGTTGGCGGGGTTAACGAGCTTGATCTCCGCCTTGTGCTTGCGCCACTTGTCGGCGAGGGGGCCGGAGGGAATCTTGGATTCAAGTTTGGCCATGGCGGGAAAGAGTTACTTGAGGTTGGCGTTGAGGTAGGGGCAAGTCGAAGAGGCCGGACATACTTGCGCGGCAGCCGTATTGGCGGGCGGATGGATCACCTTCGCGAGCACGGCGCCCGGGATGGCAATGTTGCCCAGGAAATAAAGCAGACAGAAGATCCCAACGACGCGACGTAGGCAATTGGACCACTTGGCATTACGCCATCCGATCGTCTGAAACATCGAATCGATGCCGTGCCAAAGATGGAACGTCAGCAGGCCGATCGCGAACATGTAGAACAGCGAAACCCAGACATTGCTGAAGCCGAGGTAGACCATCGACCAGACGTCGTACACCTTGGCGCCCGCTGGGACGACCGGGATTCCCATCACGTGGAAGGACTCGGTCATCGTGTACTCGGGCAGGTGGGTCTTGAAAGTAGCCGCCTGGGCTGTGCCCACGGTGAACTGAAGCAGGTGGTAGACGATGAAGACCGCGACCACGACGCCGGTCTGGCGCATATAGCGCGACGATACAGTCGCGCTCAACCACTTGTGGTTGTCGTAGCGCTGACCACCACGGGCGGCGTAGTTTTCCATCGCAAGCGTGACGGCTGCCCAGATGTGGATGAGCACACAGGCGAGCAAGACCCCGCGCACGGCCCACAGGGCAGGTCCGAGCGACTGCAGGAAGTGGGCGTAGCCATTGATATGATCCGGATTGGCAAATATTTGCAGATTGCCAATCAGATGGCCCGTCACAAAGCACGCGAGCACGAAGCCCGTGACGGCCATGAGGAACTTTCGTCCCACGGACGAACGAAACAGATTACCAAGTAAGCTCATCGCGAGGTAGGGTTGGTCTAGATAGTCAAATGCGGACCGGCTTGGTCTGCGGAAGCCCCTTGGTTACACCAGACCCTCCGGTGAAGTAAAGGATGGGGAAAGGTCACATACTGCTCAGCGCGGCATATAAGTTAAACTAACCTAATAAAGAAGGGCCTTCGTAAATAACCACTCATCATGGATTCAGGGATATTATATTTTCTATGTAGGCCAAAAAACGCGCAGATCAGGAAAGGGTCCCGCTTGCAGGTGCGCGACTTGGATCGCGCGCTGGATTGCGCTGGGCCGTAATTGTGCCTTGGTGTGTGCGGCACACCGCCCTCTCACGCATGACGCTCGACGAGATCAAACAGGCGCTTCTAGCCTCCTACGAGGCCGACGGGGGCATCAATCACCTCGACGGCACGAATCTGCCCGACCAGGAATCGGTGAGCCGGCTTGCCGCGGCGTTCATGCACCTGTTGTTTCCTGGCTTCTTCGAGCCCAATGCGGTCTCCACGCAGCAGATCGCGGAGATCACGCGGCTGAGACTTGAGGACGTGGCCGCCAGGCTCGCTGCGGAGATCGAAAAAAGCCTTCGTTTCGTGCAACACCCAGAGCCTGCGGCCCGCGCGAGGGAGGTTTCGATGCACCTGCTCAGCGAGCTGCCCGCGCTTCGCCGGCTGGTGCACACGGACGTCTCGGCCGCCTACCATGGGGATCCCGCGGCCCGCAGCATCGACGAGATCATTCTCGCCTACCCCTGCGTCCTGGCGATCTCCCTGCAGCGCATCGCACACGTGCTTTACGATCTGCAGGTCCCGCTCCTGCCCCGCATGATCACCGAGTACGCCCACGAACGCACGGGCTGCGACATCCATCCGGGCGCCGAGATAGGTCCGCATTTTTTCATCGATCACGGCACGGGGGTCGTCATCGGCGAAACCGCCCGCATCGGCGAACACGTCAAAATCTACCAGGGAGTGACCCTGGGCGCGAAATCGTTCGAGGTGGACGAGGACGGCAACCCGGTGAAGGGAGTGAAGCGGCATCCCGACGTCGACAACCACGTGACGATCTACGCCCACGCCACGATCCTGGGCGGCGACACGCGCATCGGAACGCAGTCCGTGGTCGGAGCCAATGTCTTCATCATGCAATCGATTCCTCCGCACAGTCTCGCCTACAACAAGGGGAGCACGCTTGCGATCCGCCAGCGGAAGAAGAAGGAGGAGATGGTGATCACGCTGCGCGCCGAGGACGTACCGGGGGGCAGCGATTGGGTGATCTGAGCGGGCGCCTGTTCAGGCGGTGCCGGTTGCCGTGGCGGCCTGGGGCATCTCGGCCGACTGCGCGGCCAGGTAACGATCGATCGCCTGGGCGGCCTTCTTTCCGTCGCCCATTGCGAGGATCACGGTCGCCGCTCCGCGCACGATGTCGCCGCCCGCGAAGACGCCGGGCAGGTTCGTCATGAGGTTCTCGTCGACGAGGATATTGCCTCGTTTATCGAGCTTCATGTCCGGGCAAGTCGCCGTCAGCAGCGGGTTCGCGCGCGTGCCGAGGGCGGTGATCACCATGTCGCACTCCACGACAAACTCGGATCCGGGGATCGCCACGGGACTGCGGCGGCCGGAAGCGTCGGGTTCGCCAAGCTGCATGCGGATGCATTTCAGGCCCGAGACCCACTTTTTGTCGGTGCCCAGGATTTCGAGAGGGGCGGCGAGCAGTTCGAAGGCGATGCCCTCCTCCTCGGCGTGATGCACTTCCTCGACGCGTGCGGGCATCTCGGCCTTGGTGCGGCGGTAGACGATGGAGACGCGCTCGGCGCCCAGGCGCTGGGCCGTGCGGGCGGAGTCCATGGCGACATTTCCGCCGCCCACCACCGCGACACGGCGGGGCTTGAGGACGGGGGTGTCGGAGTCGGCCCCAAAGGCGGCCATGAGGTTGACGCGGGTAAGGTATTCGTTGGCGGTGTACACGCCCTTCAGGTGTTCGCCCGGGATATTCATGAACACGGGCAGTCCCGCGCCGTTGGCCACGAAGATCGCGTCGAAGCGTTCGCGCAGCTCGGGCAGCGTGTAGGTGCGGCCCACGACGACGTTGCACTCGATCTTCACGCCGGCCTGGACGAGGCGTTCAACCTCCTGGTCGACGATGCGCTTGGGGAGCCGAAACTCGGGGATTCCGTACACGAGCACGCCACCCGGGCGGTGCAGGGCCTCGAAAACGGTGACATCGTGACCGCGGCGCACGAGTTCGCCCGCGGCGGTGAGGCCCGCGGGGCCGGAACCCACGACAGCGATCCGGCGCCCGGTCGCTTCGGCGGATGACACGGCGATGGCGTCGGGATGGGCACGGGCCCAGTCGGCGACAAAACGTTCGAGGTAACCGACGCCGACGGGCTCGCCCTTCACGGCGCGGATGCACTCACACTCGCACTGCGATTCCTGCGGGCAGACGCGCCCCGTGACGGCGGGCAGTGCGTTGTCGGCGAGCAGGCTTCGGGCCGCCTCGGGCAGATTGCCCTGGGCGAGCAGATCGAGAAAGCGCGGGATGTTCACGTTCACCGGGCATCCGTTCATGCACCGGGGATCCTTGCATTGCAGGCAGCGCTCGGCCTCCACGAGCGCCAGCTTCTCAGGGAGGCCAAGATTGACCTCCTCAAAATTCGAGCGGCGCAGACCGGCGTCC
>JAJXVO010000261.1 GCA_021782105.1 bacterium | reverse complement strand
TGCACGATCGCCGGCGGAGACCGTCGATCGCGATTCACTCACAACGAGGAGATGACGCTGATGTCGCTTTGGGCCTTGGCGCCATCGCCGCTGATGGTCGGAGGCAACCTTCCCGATAACGACGCATCGACTCTGTCGGTGCTTACCAACGACGAGGTAATTGCCGTGGATCAGGATCCGCTGGGGGCTCCTGCGCGCCTGGTGAATCGGGATGGGGACACGGAGCTATGGATGAGGCCGCTCGCCGACGGCGCACGGGCAATCGGATTGTTCAATCGCTCCGGACAACCCCGAAAAATCGAGATGACCTGGAGTGCCGTGGGGCTGAGAGGCCGGGAGACCCTTCGCAACCTTTGGACCCATCGGGATCTCGGTTCGTTTGACGGGGCCTATTCCACGGACGTGCCCGCGCATGGCGCTGTGCTGCTGATCGCCCTGCCTCGATCCTCCAATTGATCTCAAGTCCGGCCGAGGAAATGAACAGAAGACAACGAAGGCAACAAAGAGGGCTCCGATGTGCGGCGTCCGGGGAGAAGCGGCGCCGGTATTCCGCAGGCCGCGTCGGAGGTGTCTTCCACGGTTTGAATTTTCCACGATAACCCAAGCACCAGACCTGGTCATGGAAACTCTGATACAGATTGCCTCTCGCTCCATCGTTGCCTTCCGTTTTTGAGCTAACCTACAAAATTCGCCTGGCTCCGGCGCCTCGTCACTCGCGTTGCAGGCGTCAGGGGCGCCCGCATCTCTTCCATGAAACACTCGAACTCTACGGTTTTGATTGCGCGCCCTGTGGCGCGTTTATTCCTGGCGACGCTGGTCGCCGGCCTGTCGCTAGTCACGACGTCGCTGTCCGCGCAAACGCATCAAGCGACGTCCGCGCAGGCCCTGGACCCTGCGCTCGAGATCTCCACGCAGCCGCTCTGGAACGGCCCTGCGCCCGGGGCAAAAGGAAACGGCCCTGGCGACACGCCGACGTTGACGGTCTTTCGACCGCAGAAAGGCTGGGGTAACGGCACCGCCGTGGTCATCGCCCCTGGCGGAGCCTATCTCTGGTTGGCGGCCAACCTTGAGGGGCGGCAGGTGGCGGATTGGTTCGCCACCCGCGGCGTCACCGCCTTCGTGCTCAGATACCGGCTCGGGGCGAAGTACCTGTATCCCGTGCCGCTCCTCGACGCGCAGCGCGCGGTGCGTTGGGTCCGTTATCACGCCCGAGACTACTCGGTCGCTCCGAATCGCATCGGCATGGTCGGTTTTTCTGCGGGCGGACATCTGACTGCGATGGCCGGCACGACCTTTGACGCCGGCAATCCGACTGCCCCCGACCCGGTGGACCGCGTGAGCAGCCGTCCCGACTTCCTGGTCCTCGGCTATGCCTGGATCGATGCGATGCAGCCGCCAAAACCGGGAAAGATCCAGTGCTATCAGGAGCTGATGCACCTGCCCAAAGCCCGGTGGCCCGAGTATTCGAAGTATTATCCCACGAAGCTCGTGACGAAACAGACACCTCCGAGCTTTCTCTACGCCACGACCGACGATGGGACTGTCGACGTCAGCGCCAGCGTGAACTTCTACGTCGCACTGGTGAATGCCGGCGTGCCGGCCGAGATGCATCTGTTCGCCCATGGTGGCCATGGCTCCGGCCTGGGCGGAAGCAATCCGTCGTTGGATGCCTGGCCCTCGCTGCTTGAGTCATGGCTCCGCGCCCGTGGGCTGCTCTAGGTCGCTCCGGCCAATGGGACGGCGTACGATTGCTGAAAGTCGACGCCGTGCCCACGTGCGCCCCCCGCGCCCGCCAGACGACGAAGCGAATGAAGAACGCTCAACGATCCCGGTTCGGTCGGCTGGAGCTGTCATCGGGCGCACCCGCATTCGGGAAACGCCTTATCCGACTTGGTCCTGCCAACCCTGGCACAGTGGGTCCGCTGGGGCTTGGTTCCTGTTGTTTGCTTGCCTCACGCGGCACCCGGCCCGAACTTGGCGGCCCCACCCACGATGGGGCCCGATGGAAACGAGGTGCCTATTGAATGAACGGATCAGGCCGGGGCGAAATCTCCTTTCGAAGTTCCGTCGACCTTGGATGGAAGTGCGCGGGATTTTCCGGGGTGCCGCCTCGATAATGCTGGCAACCTTGGCTTGGGGGACGGTGTTGACGCCTCTGAGCGCGACGGAATATGCCGTTCAGTCTTGGAGGATTGGATACGGCCTGGAGGCGCGCGGGATGGATTGTTGTGCGGTTGGCCGGGACGGCTCGATCTGGATCGGGGCGATCGGCGATTTGATCCGGTTTGACGGACTGCGTTTCACCCGGGTCCCTTTTGACCTTGCGAGCTCGCTTGCGGGCAACCGCATCACGTCGCTCTGGGTGGACGGCACCCAACATATTTGGTGCGGGTATGAAACGGGGGAGTTGGTTGACTACAACTGCGAGACCGGGCGCGCCAGATTGATGCCTCTCAAGTGGGAGCGGCAGCCCGTCCGCGCGATTGCCAGGGATCCCGCGGGCGACCTGTGGATTCTGCTCGACGATCACAGTCTGGTCCGTGTGCGCGATGGCTGGACGACGGGCCCATACAACATCGGTGGCGACCTCCGGTTTCTGACGACAAAGTCGGGCAGGTTTCTGGCCGAACGTTCGGGAGGGGTGTACGAGTGGCACCCAGGGGGACGGTGGCAGCAGGTGGACGCGATGTTCGGCTACATATACGCGGTTTTTCCGAGTCGGAAAGGGGGCTTCTGGCTGGTAAGTCTGATCCAGGAGAGGGCCTACCGTGTCGGCGATGGTGATACTGCGCTCGAGACGCGCATCATCCCGCCGCAGGTCTCGACCGATCATTTTCTCGAGACGCGGAGGGGAGACCTGCTCGCGGCGGTGGACGGCGAAGGCATTGTGCGGATGGACCCGGATGGCTCGGTTGCGACCTGCGGTGTCAGTGAGGGGCTGGCGTCCTCGTGGATCCTGCAGATGGCGGAAGACGCAAACGGGAATATCGTGGCGATTTCGTCGGACGGCATTTCGGTCCTGCGGGAAAAGGAAGCCAGGTTGGTGCCTGGCCTGGCGGGTCTGGGCGACACTCGTGTGATGGGGGTCGCCGGTGCGGGGAAGGGCATCCTGTGGATAGCCACTGAAGGCAAAGGAGTATTCCAATACGCCGGTGGCGACCTGCGGTCGTTCAAGGTCGTGAAGCAGCCGTACAACCCGAACATATGGGCGCTCCTGGACGCGGGGTCTCGCGGGGTCCTGGCTGGCAGCTGGGGCGGCGGACTCGAATCTGGAGGCAACGGACAAATTGGACCTGCCGAAGGCTGGGATGGAAACGCCCATAAGATCGTGACGGCCCTGCTTCGGACGGACGATGGCTCCATCTGGGCGGGAGCGGGCGACGGCATAGGGCGGTTGAAGGACGGGAAATGGACCTGGTATTTGCGATGTGGAGACCAGCCGATTCGCGACGTGCGGTGTCTCGCCGCCGGCGAAGAGGGGCGGGTCTGGTTCGGGACGAACGGCCAGGGAGCCGGCTATATCCAGGCGTCGACGGTCCAATTCCTGGGTCGGGATGGAGGGATAGCCGGTCGTTTTGTCACCGCGATCCACGGCGATGGGGCCGGCGGAGTGTGGGTAGGGACCGAGGGTTCGGGACTGTTGAATTGGCGCAACGGCCGATGGACCCACATTCGACAGGGAAACGGGCTCCCGTGCGACGACGTGTATCATATCGACGACGACGGGCGGGGAACACTTTGGTTCACCAGTTCGGTAGGGGTTTATGCCATTCGCAAGACGAGTCTGGAAGCCCTCGTTGACGGCCGCGGGTCCTCCGTCCAGCCGAAGCTTATCAACAACGAGGATGGACTTCCGTCGACCCAATGTATGGGGGGTACGGCGAACGCGGCGTATCTTGATTCCAAGGGCGATTATTACGTTCCAACCACCGGGGGGCTCGCGGTCATCGACACCCGGAATATTCGCAGCCAGGACTCCAGGCTTTGGCCGACGATCACCCAGGTGTCGATCGATGGACGGCCTGTTGCTGTGCCGAAAGGGCGGCCACTTGTCCTGCAGCCTGCGACCCAGAGCATCCGCATCCAATTTACAGCGCCGACCCTGACCCATCCGACACTCGTGAATTTTGAGTATCGCCTGGATTCCGACAAGGACTCGGATTGGGTGAACTTGGCCGAATCGAGGGACCTGTTGCTCCAGCGCATGGCACCTGGAAATCATCGATTGGAAATCAGGGCCGGGTACCCGGGTACCCTCGCGGCCGCCATTCCAATAGGTCTCGCCTTCCGGCAATTGCCGACGCTCTTCGAGTCGGTTTGGTTCAGGGGGTTGCTTTGGAGCATCACCATCGCCGGGTTGGCTCTGATCATCTGGGGCACGGTTCGACGGAAATACATCATCGAGCGGAGGCGACATGAGCTGGAGTCCGCGGTGGAGCAGGAGCGCCGGCGCATTTCGCGCGATATACACGACGACCTGGGCGCACGGCTGACTCAGGTCATGTTCTTGAGCCAGGTCGGCGACAGGATGGAGCCGGATGACGCCCGAAAATCCATGTTCGGCCGCATCCATTCGACGGCCAAGTCGGTGACGAAGTCGCTCGACGAGCTGGTTTGGACCGTGAATCCAGTCCACGACACCGTTGAGGGTTTTGCGCTTTATGTGGCCCGTATTGCCCAGGAAATGATCACGGAAGCGGGCATCCGATGCAGGATCCGGATCCCGCACTCGCTCTCGACGACAGCCCTCAACGCGGGCGCCCGGCATCACCTGCTCATGTGCATGAAGGAGGCCATCGCCAACGCGATCGCGCATGCGGCCTGCGGGCAGATCGAAGTGAGTTTGGAGGTTGAAGGCTCCCTTCTGCGGTTGATGGTGCGCGACGATGGACGCGGGTTCGAAGCAACCAGGTGTGCAGAGGGCTCCGGGGTGGATCCGGTCCACTCAGGATGTCGCAATATGCGGGAGCGAATGAAGGAAATCGGGGGAGTCGTTAAACTGTCTTCGGGCCCGGGGAAGGGCACGGAGGTAAGCTTTGAATATCACCTATGAGCAACGAAAACGAAGATGAGATGACGTTGGATGACGCGGGCCGGAGACCGGGGGGCGAAGCATCGGATTCCGGAGGCAAGCCCTTGCGCATTGCGGTCGTCGAGGATGACAAGGTGACGCGGGACACGGTGGTGCAATGGATTTCCCATACGCCTGGGTTCGAGGTGGTGGGCGCATTCGAGGATGCGACCGTTGCCCTGGCGCCGGTTATCAAGCTCATGCCGGATGTATTGCTTGTCGACGTAAACATGCCGGGCATGTCGGGCATCGAGTTTGTCTCGGCGGTGATTTCACGTGCTCCGAACATCCAATGCATGATGC
>JAJXVO010000260.1 GCA_021782105.1 bacterium | reverse complement strand
GAGGGCCTGGCGAGTGCGATAAACCGCGCCCTGAGCGCCACCAAGGTCGATCCGGCGGAAGTTGCCTACATCAACGCCCACGCGACCTCCACGCCGATCGGCGACCTCTCGGAGGCCAAGGCGATCCAGACGGTGTTCGGCCGTGCAGGCGCCTCGCCTGCGGTGAGCAGCACCAAGGCGCTCACCGGACACGGGCTCTCGCTTGCGGGCGCCATGGAGACCGGCTTTTGCGCGCTGGCGATCAAGGAGGGTTTCACTCCCGGCTCCGCGAACATCACGACGATCGATCCCGCCTGTGAGGGCGTGAACATTCTCCGCGCGACGCTGCCCACGGGACCCTCGGTGGCCCTCAACAACAGCAGCGGCTTTGGCGGGGCGAACGTGTGCCTCGTTCTCCGCAAGGCCTGAGGCCCGCGGAATTCGTCGCATGAGCCAGCCCACCCTCCCTGCGCAGGTCCGCACCGCCTTTGTCAGCGGCGCGAGCGGCGGACTCGGGCAGGCCTTCGCCACCGTGCTGCTCGGACGCGGCGTCTCCGTGTGGGGAACCGCCCGGGATGCCACCCGCCTCGGGACGCTTGCTGGCAGGCCGGGCTTTCATCCGCTCTCGCTGGACCTGGCATCAACCGACGCCGCGGCCGCGACCTTCGCCAGGGCGGACGCCGAGGCGGGCGGATTCGACGTCGTGATCCAGAATGCGGGTTATGGCCTGTTCGCCCGCTTCGCCGATCTGGACGAAACGCTGTGGGAGGAACAGATCCGCTCGATGCTGTTCACGACCGCCCGGCTCAGCCGGCTGGCGCTGCGCGGCTTCCGATCGCGCGGGCGGGGCTGTCTTGTGCACGTGTCGTCACTCGCGGTGGAGTTTCCGCTGCCGTTCCAGAGCGGCTACAACGTCGCGAAGGCCGGGCTGTCCGCGCTCAGCGAAAGCCTGATGGTGGAGACTCGGGGCAGAGGGATCGTGGTGATCGATTTTCGCCCCGGGGACTACAACACGGGCTTCAACCTCGCGATGCGGGGGCGCCTCGAGCCGAGGGGCGACGAGGAGCTGACGCGCGCGTGGAAACGGATCGACGACCTGCTCGCGGCGGCCCCCACGCCAGATCGCGCCGCCCGCGACCTCCTGCGGGCGATCGGCCGCGGCCGGAGCGGCGTGGTGCGCTCGGGATCGTTTTTCCAGGCACGGCTGGCACCGATGCTCGCCGCCATCGCGCCCGCCTCCTGGCTTCGCGCCAGCCTGGCCCGCTATTTCGACCTTCGCTGAACCTCGCATGTCCACCGTCCGAATCCTCGTCCTCACTTCCAGCACCGGCGGCGGCCACGACGCGCGCGCCCAAGCCTTTGCCGAGTGGTGCTTCGAGCTCTACCGGCACCAGGTGGACGTGCGCATCGAACAAATGCTCGAGGATTCCTCGGCGATCAACCGCGTCGGCGTCGACTTCTACAATTGGATACAGAAGAAGGCGCCGTATCTGCATACTCCCTACTACACGTTCGTGGAGGCGCTGAGCTACCTCAACAGCAGCTCCGTCCAGCTCGGCGCGGCGTACTACCGGAAGATCATCCAGGAGTACCGGCCCCACCTGATTTTCAGCGTGCACGACTGCCTGAACCGCGGCTATTTCCAGGTCGCAAGGAAACTGCTCGGCGCCGACGCCGTCCGCTGCGCCACCTACTGCGGGGAGTTCTCCGGCGGCTGGGGTTACTCGCGCAACTGGATCGAGCCGACCGTCGATCTCTACGTGTCGCGGACCCGCACCGCGAACGACTATGCGGTCGCCAAGGGTGTGCCCGCCGAGCGCTCGCGCATCCGCGGACACTTCATGCGGCCGATTTCGTACGCGGAGGTCATCCCGCCGGCCGACATCGGCCGCTTCCGCCACGAGCGGCTCGGGCTGGCGCCCGACCGTTTCACGGTATTCCTCGCCACCGGTGGAAACGGAGCCAACAACCACCTCGACCTGCTCCCCGCGCTGGTGAAACACGCCGACCGCTGCCAGGCCATCGTCATCTGCGGGCGCAATCGCGAGGCCTACAACCATCTGGTCCACTGGCGTGCAAACCACCCCGAGTTCGCCTGCTACATCGAGGGCTACTCGGAAATGGTGCACCTGCTGACCCAGGCGAGCGACGCGATCGTCACGCGCGGCGGCACCACGACCTGCGCGCAGGCGCTCCACTACCGCTGCCCGATCATCTTCAACGCCTTTGGCGGCATCATGCCGCAGGAACAGCTCACGTGGAAATTTTTCCGCAACGGCGCCGGATCGGAAAAGATCGAAACCGGCGGTGATTTCGAGGCGATCATCGACCGCTGGATGGCCGACCGCACAGCGTACCCGGCGGCCCGGGCGCGCTTCGAATCGTTGCGCTACGAGGAGGACCCCACGACCGTGATCGACGAATTGGTCGGCCTGGCGAATGAGGCGGCCAAGGTCCGATTGGAACGCTTTCCCTTTCCCCACCCTAACGGCTCGACTGAGCCGTCGATCTAAACGGGCGCCGCTCCGGGTGGTTTCGGGGACGGACGCCGCTCCGGGCGATTGTGCCGCAGCCAGGTCCTGAACGCCGAGGCGAGCGTGGAGGCATGCTGGCCCGGATACGTGAGCAGGTAGAAATGGCGCCGGATCGCCCGGCGCATCGGGAGCGCCACCAGGGAGCCCGAGGCAAGCTTGTCCTCGACCGCGTGAGACGAGAGGACGGCGAGGCCCATGCCGTTTTCGACGCCGCGCATGAGCGCCTCCACGCTCGCCCACTCGGTCGTGCCCGCAACGCCGGGGATTTTCGCCAGCAGCGCGCGAGTCACCCCCAGCGTTCCCGAACCCGGTTCGCGGATCAGCCAGTGTTGTCCCGCGAGGTCCCTCGGACTCAGAAGCCCACGCTTGGAGAGAGGATGACCGGCCGGCGCCACGACGACCATGAGGTCGTCGGCCCAATGTTCGGCGTCGAGATCCGCGGGAATCTCCTCGGATTCCACGAGCCCGAGATCAACCGTGCCCTCGCGAAGTCCGGCAGCCACCTCGCCCGAATTGGTGATGCGCATGAGGATGCTGACCGCGGGCATCTGGGTGCGGAAGCGGGCGAGCAGCGCGGGCATGCAGTAGTTGCCGATCGTCATGCTGCAGCCCAGTCGGAGCTGCCCTGAGAGTGAATCAGGACCTCCCCGCGCGGAGTCGAGCCACTCGCGCGCGCCGGTCACGAGCCCCTCGGCCCCGACCAGAAGCCGCCGCCCGCGGTCGTTGAGGCGGAGTCCCCGGCCCGCACGAATGAACAGCGGCCCTCCCGAGAGCGTCTCCAGATTTCGCAGCGCCACGCTCGCGGCCGGGGCCGACAGGTTCACGCGCGCCGCGGCCTCGGCGAGGCTCCCGGAGCGCGCCACCGCGACGAAGACCTCGAGCTGACGGAGCGTGAGCGACATGGATTTGATTAAATTGGATCTAACAATCGATTCAATAAGTTAAATCCCATGGAACGGCGATCAATGGTAGGCTGGTGGCCGATGAGTACTGTAGAACACACCGAGCCGGTCACCTGGAAGCCGGCGATTCCCTGGCTGGCGGCGGCGGCGGTCTTTGCCGCCTTCGGCGCGGCTCCGGCGATCGCCCTTGCGGCGGGTGGCGCCGCCGCCCTGATCCTTGGAAACAAGGCGCGCGCGAAGACGGGCCTGTCCGCCCGTTGGCTGCTCCAGGGTTCGGTGGTCCTGCTGGGATTCGGCGTGCGTCCCGGCCTGCTGTGGAAGGTCGGAGCGGGCTCGGCCGTGCTGACGCTCTTCACGGTCTCGGCGGTCATGGGCCTCGGCTGGCTGCTGGGGCGTTTTTATCGCGTCGACCGCAAGGTCTCGCTGCTCGTCTCGGCGGGCACCGCGATCTGCGGCGGCAGCGCGATCGCCGCGCTCGCCCCTGCAATCGAAGCGGGTTTGGGCGAGACCGGCGTGGCGATGGCCGTCGTCTTCCTGCTCAACGGCGTCGCCCTCTTCGTGTTCCCGCCGATCGGCCATGCCCTCGGCATGAGTGCACACTCGTTCGGTGTGTGGTCGGCGCTCGCGATCCACGACACCAGCAGCGTCGTGGGTGCGGCCGCGGCCTTTGGTCACGGCGCGCTTCCCATCGCCACGACGATGAAGCTCGTGCGCGCCCTGTGGATCATTCCGCTCAGCCTGATCGCGGGACGCATGGGCACGGGCAAGAAGAAGGCCAAGTTCCCGATGTTCCTCCTGTTCTTCATCGGCGCCTCGATCCTGTCGGGCGTGCTGCCCTCGTTCGCCGGCGCCTGGGGCGTGTGCTCGCTCACCGGCCAGCGCCTGCTGAGCGGCACTCTGTTCCTCATCGGCGCCGGACTGGGACGCGAGGACTTCAAGCTCCTGCGCGGAACGGTGTTTCGCCAGGCGGTCACCCTGTGGCTCATCGTGTCAAGCGTCACGCTCGTGGGCATCCATTTCTTCGGCTGAGCCCCGTGTCAGCGGCAAGCCCGGCCGCCCTGCGCCGGCGTCGCCCCCTCAGAGGGTGGACGCCGGTTTTTCGTTCATGAGTTCGGCTACGAGCGGAGCCAGTTTGTCCGCCCAACGTCGATACCCTTCCTCGGAGAGGTGAAGCGAATCCGGCGACACCTCCGCAGTCAGCGTGCCGTCCGGCTCGAGGAAGCCGGCTCCGATGTCGTGAAAAAAGACCCTCCGTCCGTCGTGAAGAGGCGCGAGCAGGCGGTTTGTATCCGCAATGGCACGTCGGAACGGCGTCCCGGGTGCGGCGTCCGCTGGGAAGATGCCGAACACGACGAGCTTCGCCTCGGGGAAGCCCGCGCTCAGTCGCTCCACAACGGCGCGCACGCCGCGGGCCGTCTCCTCCGGGGTGTGCTGCTCGCGTCCAAGGTTGTTCACGCCGATGAGGAGGACGACGACCTTGGGCCTCAGCGCGCCGATACAGCCGTTGTCCAATCGCCAGAGCAGGTTCTGGGTCGCGTCGCCTCCGATGCCGAAATTCGCACTGCGATACGTCCCGAAAACACGCCCCCAGACCTGGGTGCCCGCCCAGCCCTCGGTGATCGAGTCGCCGACCAGGAGCAGATCCACGCCTCCTCGCGCGGCGCGTTCCACGTGCGAGTCGTACCGCTCCCGCCAGGAGGACACGGACATCCACGGATATTCGATCGTCCGCGGGACAGGCAGCGTCGGATCACTCTTCGGGTTTTCGGCGGAAAATTCGGTCGACATGACGCAAACGACGAAACCGGCGCGACGCGTCCAGGCAATCCCCGGGTTTGCCTTGCCTCCGCACGCCCTATCCAGCGTCGGGAGGCTCCTATTCTCCAACCACTTGCATTCAACGGAGTATATTTTTCGTTGGCTGTGCGGAGGCGGAGTGTCGTTCAATTCCCCTTTTTAT
>JAJXVO010000259.1 GCA_021782105.1 bacterium | reverse complement strand
TCCGCCGAACGCCGGCCGGGCATCCGAGGGTACTCAGCGGCGGCGCGGACGATACTCGGCGGTGATCACCGATGAGAAACCGCCGCGGGCCTTCCACTTCGCGACCACCGTGAGGCTGCGCGGTTTCAGGGCCGCCGCCAGGTCGTCGCAGATCTTGTTCGTCGCCGCCTCGAAGAAGATGCCCTCGTTGCGGTACGCGTGGAAGTAGAGCTTGAGCGACTTCAGTTCGACGCAGACCTTGTCCGCCACATAGCGCACCACGATCTCCGCAAAATCGGGATGCCCGGTCTTCGGGCACAGCGAGGTGAATTCGTGATGCGTGTGCTCAATGACGTAGTCGCGCTTGGGCTGCGGATTGGGAAAGACTTCCAGGATCTTAGGGTCGGCCATGGCGCAGAGCCTCGACCATCCCCGGCCGGGAATCCAGTTCGAAGCGAGCCCGAACGCGCCGGAACTCACTCCTCCTGCATGTGGAGGTCCGCCGTGATCGGCGCACCGGCGCACTCGAAGGTGTACACATAACGGGTCGCACCCTTGATCGATGAGATCGTGAGATTCTGGCCCCGGACGATGGTGGGCACCGTGAGTTTGCAGGGGTAGCCCATGTCGGCGATGGTGTTTTTGAAGCCGCCGACCGCCATGTTCGTGATCTCGCCCAGGGCGTCGGTCACTGCATCCGAGCCGTGCTCGGCGAGCTCCTGCGGCTGCAGCCCCAGCATGTGGCAGGCGAGCGTCCGGGCAAGATCCTCGGACATGGCCAGATAAACGATGCCGTTGATCTTTCCGCCAAATCCGACGTTACCGATGATTTGCGAGTCCGATTCCGGAACGGTCGCCGACTCGGGCGACTCGCGGCGGACGAACTTGAGGTCGAGCCGCAACATCACCTGGAAGACGCTGCTCATGCCCTTAACGAGGCAGTCCTGGATCGTGTCGTCGGTGATGCGGGTCTTGTCGAAAGACATGGATGGGGTCGTGGTGGGGCTCGGAATGATTAATCGGTGAAGCGGGAAGGAGAGCGACAAAAAAAACCGGCCGCCCCCGTTTCCATCGTGACGCTCAGTCCCCCTGCTGGAGCAGGCGGATGAGCGCGCAGTAATCGGCGTCGCCCATTCCGCGCGCCTCGGCAAGCTTGAGCCGCTCGCGCACTGCCTCCAGCAGGGGATAGTCGGCGCAGCCCGCGGTGGCGGAGGCGAGCCGCATGTCCTTGTGCATGTGCTTCACCGAGAACTGGGGGTCGTAGTTGCCGGCGCGGAGCTTCAGCTCCTTCATCTTCGCCAGTGGCGAATAGCCCGCGTTTTTCGCGAGCACGTCGAAGTAGGTCTCGTCGGAAATCCCCGCCTTGCGCGCGAACGTGAGGCTCTCGCTGAGCGCCTCCATCTGCACGGCGAGGTTGAGGTTCATCGCCAGCTTGATGGCGGCGGCCTGTTCGCCCGTTCCGATCGTGAACTGGACTTCGGAGACGAGGCGCAGCAGAGGCAGCACGGCGTCGATGTCCGCGGGCGCGCCACCCATAAAATACACCGTCTTGCCCTCCTCGGCGGCCGGTTTGCTTCCCGTGAAGGGGCATTCGACGTAGTGGGCGCCGGTCGCCTGGACCATCGCCTGGAAGCGCGCGCTGCTTTCCGGATCGATGGTGCTCGATTGCACCACGTATTTGCCCGGTCCAAGCGCGGGGACGATCGCCTTGAGCACCAACTCCACCGCGGCCGGGTCGGCCACCACGATCTGGGTCACGTCCGCCGCGGCGGCCACTTCCGCGGGGCTCGTTTTCCACGCGGGCGCCGAGGGTTTCGGGCTGCGATTCCAGGTGCCGACAAGCTGTCCCGCCACCGAGTAGCGATGGGCCCAGGCGCCTCCAATGATGCCAAGTCCGATGACTCCGATCGTTTTCATATGCGTTTTCGTGTTTAAGAAAAGTGCGGCTCGTTCGACCACTCAGCCGAGGATTTCAAGCATGCGCTCAAACAGGCGGTTGACCCTGCGCTGGTTCGCGCGCACGAGGTCGCGGAACTTGGCGAAGTCGATCTCCGTGTCGCAGAGCCCGTTCGCGTAGTTGTCCACCAGCGCGAGGCTGTTGTAGGACAGGCCGAGCTCAGTGCACAGGTCCGCCTCGTGCGCGGCGGTCATCCCAATCACGTCCCCCCAATCGCGGACAACCCGGATCTCCGCCTTCGTCTCGAAGCGCGGTCCGCGCATCTGGACGTAGGTTTTGCCCGTCCTGATCTCGAACTCGGGCGCGAGCTTCTCGACGAGCAGCGGGATCAGCGTGTTGGCGATGCCCGGTGCGCCGCCCTTCAGCTCGTCGTCGAAATAGGTCGCCGGCCCCTGCTGCAGGCACACGTAGTCGCTGCAGGAGACGAAGGTGCCCGGGGGCAGCTCCGGCTTGAGCGAGCCCACCGAATTCAGCGACACGACCTGCGCAAAGCCGAGGTCGTGCAGCGCCCGGACGTTGGCGCGGTGATTGATGCTGTGCGGCGGCCGCGGCACCCCGGGGCCGTGGCGGTTCACGAGCACGAAGTCGCCGCTGCGGCGGTAGTCCACCCTGCCATACGCCGTGTCCACCGAGCTCCGCTCCCAGGAGGCGAAGAGGTCCGAGTTGACGATGCTGGTGCCGCTGATGAAGGCGACTTTCATGGCCGTATCCACGACGCCGTGAATACGGACCGCAACGCAAAAAAGCGCGGTGCTCAGGAGGAAAATACGCCCGCCAGGCGCCGGCCGCACCGCGGACAGCGGCCATCCTCCAGACGGCTGCGGGTGACCTCGAATCCGTTCCGCTCGACCAGCACCGCTCCGCACCCCGCGCAGCGGGTCGCGGAGCCGCCGGGGTCGCGGACATTTCCGGTGTACACATGCCGGACCCCTGCCGAAAGCGCGATGGACCGCGCGGCGGCGAGTGTCGCGGGCGGCGTCCGCGGCACGTCGAGCATGCGGAAGTCCGGATGAAAGGCGGTGAAGTGCCACGGCACCTCCGCACCGAGGTGCGCAACAAACCACTCGGCGGCCCGCGCCACCTCGTCGGCACCGTCGTTCAGTCCCGGTATCAACAATGTGGTGACCTCGAGCCAGGGCCTCCCGCGCGCCGCCACCGCCTCGAGGGTCTCGAGCACGGGCTGCAGGCGGCCCAGGCACTGGCACCGGTAGAACGCGTCGGTAAACGCCTTGAGATCCACGTTCGCCGCGTCCATCGCGTCGAAAAACTCGTTACGCGCACCGGGCTCGATGTAGCCGGCCGTCACCGCCACCGGCGCGATGCCGCGCTCCCGGCAGGCATGCGCCACGTCGATCACGTACTCGGCGGAGATCACCGGGTCGTTGTAGGTGAACGCCACCGCACGGCACCCATGGCGCAGCGCGAGGTCCGCCACCGCCCCGGGAGAGATCGCGGGAAGCAGCGCGGCGAGCGACTCCGCCTTGCTGATGCCCCAGTTCTGGCAGTACCGGCAGCCCAGGTTGCAGCCCACTGCGCCAAACGATAGGGCCCGGCTCCCGGGATAGAAGTGGTACAGCGGCTTCTTCTCGATCGGGTCGGCGCAGAATCCACTCGCGCGTCCGTAGGAATCGCTCACCAGCTCCGCCCCCCGCCTGCGCCGCACCACGCAAAAGCCGCGCTGGCCGTCAGACAGCTTGCAGCGCCTCGGGCACAGCATGCACTCGAGCCGTCCGTCCGCCCGGGGCATCCACCACCGGGCGGGCCGGCCTTCGAACCCTTCCGGCACAGGTGTCATGACCGTCCTCCAGGCGATTCGTCCTCGAAGCACTCGGCGGTGAACCGGAACAGCTCGACCTCCTCCCACGGCGCGATGCCCGCCTTTCGACGCGCGATCGCCAGCTGCTGCTTGACGGTGTCCACGCCTTCCAGGTCCGGCAAGAGCACGCCGCGCCGCCCATCCTCCGCCCGGACGACCAGGCCATACAGCCTGGGATCCAGCGCCGATGCATCATCGACGGGCTCGAGTTCACCGAGGACGGTCACCTCCGTGCGCAATCCAGGGAGGTCCTCGCGCGTCACCGGCGCAAACCGCCGGTCCTCCAACACCGCCAGCGCATAGCGCCAGGTCTCGTGCACCAGGTCGGTTTGGGTAGGTTTCAGCGAGCCGATGCAGCCCCGGAGCTGTCCATCGCCGTCGAACAAGGTCACGAACACGCAGCCCTCGACCGAGGCAGGTCCGGCCGCACGATAGGCGGGCATCGGGCCACCGCCGGAAAAATGCGTCTCGATCGCCGTGCGGGCCACGCGCGGCAGCTGTCCCAGAGAATCAACTACAAGGGCCGGGGCGGGCGGCGCGGCCTCCGGTGCCTCGTACAGGACGGCGACCCCGTAGCCCACGCCGAAGGGCGCCTGGTAGCTAAGCACCCGGTGACCCTCGCTGCGCCCCCCGATCGCGGCGACCACGGCGCGCGTGGGCTCCACCACGTCCTCGGCCGCGAGCGACTCCAGGGCCTGGTCGAGAGCGGTCAGGCGCGCAAAGGCGCCCTGCTCGATCACCTGCACAAAGTCCTCGTCGAACACGTGCGCCCGCGAGTCGAAACCGCCTGGCGCACCAGGACACAGGCGGTGGCTCATGTCTCCACTCGCGATGAGCGCCGTCCGCCTCCCGAGGCCCCGAAGCGCCGATCCGATCACCTCGCCCATGTCCTCGGGCGAGATGCGACCATCGCGCTCCAGGCTGACCACGACCGTGAGCCCCCTCCAGCCCGCACGGGAGAGGAACCACAGGGGGACCGCGGCGCCGTGATCGAGCTCGCCTCCAGAAATGCGCCAGGTGCGCAGTCCTGCGCGGCCCGCCGCCTCCTCGATCGCCGCAACCGCCTCCTCGTCGACCGGCAGGTCTATCCGCTCGCCCGGCGCCGAAAACTGGGAAAAACCGCCCGTCATGCGGGGCCCCGACCACAGGCCAAACGCGCCCGCCCGGCGGGGCGAATGCGGCGACACCACCAGCACCAGCGACGGATGCACCGCCACCAGCCGCCCAGCGAGTTCGTCCATCGCCGTCACCGTGTCCTTCACCTCGTCAAAACGAAAGCCCGCCACCTCCGGCACGAGCACCGGAGCGTGCGGAGCAAGTCCCGCAAACGCGATCGTCGGCATACTCATGTTAACCTCCAGGTTTCGGAGTCTATCCCTTCGCCGACGCAAGGCCAAGCCCAAGCCCGCACACCGGCCTTCCAGCTTGTCTAATCCCGCCCCCGCCGCTAACTCGACCCCTTTCTCCCGCTCATGGAACCCTCTCCCCAGTCGCAGCCACCCCGTCACGTAGGAATCATCATGGACGGGAACGGACGCTGGGCAAAACAGCGGGGGCTGCCCCGCATCGAGGGCCACCGCCGGGGCGTCGAAACCGTCCGCGTGGTGGCCCGAAGTGGGCGGTAGCTGG
>JAJXVO010000258.1 GCA_021782105.1 bacterium | reverse complement strand
GACAGCCTCCTCGGCGCCTACCTGCGGCGCATGATCTCGGCTGGCCTGGATAGTCGCATCGACCCCTATTTCTTCGAGGAGGGAGCCGACCCCGTGCAACGGTTCAAGGCCTGGCTCGAACGCTGGCAGCCCGACTCCGTGATCGCGACGCACTCGCGCCCGGTCATGGCCTGGCTCAAGCAGCTCAAACTCCGGGTGCCCGGTGATATCGGCGTGGCGACCCTCACCAATCATCACCTCGAGGACGGCTGCGCGGGCATACGCTGCGACTCCGCGAAGCTGGGGGGCCTGGGCATCGAGATGCTCGTGGGCCTCATGCATCGCGGTGAGACCGGCGTGCCCGACGATCCGCATGAGGTGCTGCTGGGCGGCGACTGGCTCGACGGCCGGACGCTTGGACGCTGAACTGACCTCGGATGCCGGGTGAGTTTGGTGACCCACCTGCGGGCGGCGTCCTCCCGCCGCGCTTCAACCTCGCGCTCGGCGAAACGGGGCCGGTGTCGGGCTCGAGCGTTTCCGAATCTGAGCCGCGTCCGTGCCAGGTGTGAGGCGGGGCTTGCCCGCGCGGAGGGCCGAAGCATGCTCGGGCCCCGATGCAGAGCGTGCTCGAGATCCTCCAGAAAACCACCGACTTCCTTACGGGGAAGGGCGTCGAGGCGCCGCGCTACAATGCCGAGGTGATCGTCGGTCACGCCCTGGGCTTGAAGCGCATGCAGGTGTACCTCCAATTTGACCGCCTCCTCGGCGAGCCGGAGCTCGATAAAATCCGCCCCCTGGTCCGCCGCCGCGCGCAGCGTGAGCCGCTCGACTACATCCTCGGCGAAACCGAATTCTGCGGGCTCACGCTCAAGGTCGACCGCCGCGTGCTCATCCCGCGGCCGGAGACCGAGCAACTGGTCGAACACGTGCGCGCCAGGTTCGCGGGCGTCGAGCCGCCCGCTCGTATCCTCGATCTGGGTACCGGAAGCGGTTGCATCGCCCTGGCTCTCGCGACGGCATTCCCCTCCGCGTCGGTCCTCGGCGTGGACGCGAGCGAAGACGCCCTTGCGCTCGCACGGGAGAACGCCTCTTCCGCCGGGCTGGACGGACGCTTGAGTTTTCTTCGCTCCGACTGGTATTCCGCGGTGCCCGGGGATGCGCGTTTCGACGCGATCGTCTCGAACCCTCCCTATCTGACGGAGGCCGAGGTCGCCGAAGCCCAGCCCGAAGTGCGGAACCATGAGCCGCCGAACGCGCTCGTGGCCCCGGAGGACGGGCTTCGGGATCTTTTCACGATCATCCGTGGCGCCCCGGTGCGCCTGGCGCCGCAGGGGCTCCTCGCCCTGGAAACCGGGATCGCCCAGCATGCGGCGCTCCTCGCCGAACTTGCCGCCTGCGGCTTCGCCGCGGCCGACTCCGTCAAGGATCTCACCGGCCGCGACCGCTTCGTCTTTGCCTCGCCGGTTCGGCGCGAGGCCCCCGCTTTGGCCTGACGCTTCGCGCCGGGCGCTTCGCGTGGAACCGAGCCAGGTCGGCCGCCGGCTTCGTCGGCTCCCGGTTGCAGCCATGGCCGATTCGCGCGGCTCGCTTCCGGGAGTTGTCAGGGGCGCGAAAGCTGTTCACGTTGCTGGACTCTCTCGAATATGCGCATCGGAATCGGCCAACTGAACACGACGGTCGGCGACTTGGCGGACAATCGCCGCAAGATCGTCGACGCCTACCGCGCGCTGGTGTCGCAGGGTGCCCAACTCGTCGTGTTTCCGGAACTTGTGGTGTGCGGCTACCCGCCGCGCGACCTGCTGTTCAAGCGCCGTTTCGTCTCCGATGTCGCCGCGTCCCTCGCCGAGATCGCCGCGGTCGTGGGTGAGGTGCCGGCGCTCATCGGCACCGTGACGCCAAACTCCGGCGAAGGCGGCAGGCCCTGCCACAATAGCGCCGCCTTCTGCCGCGCGGGGCGAATCGTCGGTTACGCCCACAAGTGCCTGCTTCCCACCTATGATGTGTTCGACGAGGACCGCTACTTCGAGCCCGCTTCCGAACCTGTCGTCTTCGACTGGGACGGCCGACGCCTCGGGGTGACGATTTGCGAGGACATCTGGACGCATCCGAGCGTCAGCACCCGCCGGCTCTACCGGGGTGTCGATCCCGTCCGTCTGCTGGCTCCGAGAGGCTGCGACCTCATGGTCAACCTTTCCGCGAGTCCCTGGCATCACGGCAAGGGCCACCTCCGCCAGCTCCTCGTCTCCGGAGCCGCGCGCGAGCTGGGATGTCCGGTCGTCTACTGCAATGCCGTCGGGGGGAACGACGAGCTGATTTTCGACGGGCGCTCGATTGCGGTCGATGCGCAAGGTGGATTGACCGCCGGATTCGCCGCCTTTCGCGAAGAGCTGCGCGTGATCGACCTCTCCTCGCCCTCGGCGGCCGATCCCTCGTTTGCCCAGCAGGACATGCCCGACGTGTTCGAGGCCCTCGTGCTCGGCCTGCGCGACTACGCCCACAAGAGCGGCTTTCGTCGCGCGCTGGTGGCCCTTTCCGGCGGCATCGACTCCGCGCTCGTGGCCGTGATCGCGGCCGCCGCCTTCGGCGCCGAGAACGTCACTGGCGTCTCGCTCCCCTCGGCTATCTCCAGCCAGCACAGCCGCGACGACGCACGCATCCTCGCGGAGCATTTGGGAATCCGTTTCGAGACGATCGCCATCGCCGAGGTAGTCGCCGCGTGCGACCGCGCGCTGGCCCCGGTGTTTGCGGGCCGCCCCCGCGACGTCGCCGAGGAAAACGTCCAGGCCCGGGCCCGCGGCGTGCTGATGATGGCCCTCTCCAACAAATTCGGTTCGCTGCTGCTGACCACCGGCAACAAGAGCGAAGTGGCCGTCGGCTATTGCACGCTCTACGGCGACATGTGCGGCGGGCTGGCGGTGATTTCGGACGTGTTCAAGACGCAGGTCTACGCCCTCTCGCGGTGGATCAACGACGACGCCCGCCGACAGGGGAGGGTGCCTCCCATCCCCCAGAATACGATCGACAAGGCCCCCAGTGCCGAACTTCGCCCGGGGCAGGTCGACCAGGATTCCCTCCCTCCCTATGACCAGCTCGACGCGATTCTCGAAGGTTATGTCGAGGAGGGCCTCGCCACCCGCGATCTCGTGGAGCGCGGCTTCCCCGAGGCGGTCGTCAGGGACATCGTCCGCAAGGTCGATCTCAACGAATACAAGCGTAAGCAGTCCGCGCCCGGTCTGAGAATCACGCCGCTCGCCTTCGGCGTCGGCCGCCGCATACCGATCGTGCAGCGCTACGTGAGCTGACCGCACCCGCCCGTCTCCGCATCCTCACCTCCCTCCCTTTCATGCAGAACTCCGAACTCCTTTTCGCCCGGGCCAAGGAATTGATCCCCGGCGGCGTCAACTCGCCCGTCCGCGCCTTTCGCTCGGTCGGCGGCGCGCCGTTTTTCGTCAAAAGCGCGCGCGGCGCCCTGCTCACCACCGCCGACGACCGCGAGCTCATCGACTTCGTCTGCACCTGGGGCCCCGCGATCCACGGGCACAATCATCCCGTGATCAAACAGGCGATCGCCCTCGCCCTCGAAAATGGCACCAGCTTCGGCACGCCCAACCCCTACGAGGTGGAGATGGCCGAGCTGATCGTGCGCTTCGTGCCCTCCATCAAAAAGGTCCGCATGTGCAACAGCGGCACCGAGGCCACGATGTCCGCCATCCGCCTCGCCCGCGGGTTCACCGGCCGCGACAAGATCATCAAGTTCTCCGGCTGTTATCACGGCCACTCCGACTCCCTGCTCATCAAGGCTGGGTCCGGCGCTCTCACCCACGGCAATCCCGACAGCGCCGGCGTGCCCGCCTCCTTCGCCCGCGAGACGATCGTGCTGCCCTACAACGACGTCGGCGCGCTCGAGGCTGCGTTCGCGGCAAACCCCGGCGCCATCGCCGCGGTGATCGTCGAACCCTATCCCGCCAACGTCGGCCTGATTCTCCCCGACAAGGGTTATCTCGCCGCGCTCCGCCGCGTGTGCTCACAGCACGACGCGGTGCTGATCTTCGACGAGGTCATGACAGGTTTCCGTCTCGCCAAGGGCGGCGTGCAGGAGCTTGAGGGCATCACCCCGGATCTCACGACGCTGGGGAAGATCATCGGCGGCGGGCTGCCCGTGGGCGCCTTCGGCGGCCGCGCGGAGATCATGGATTTCCTCGCCCCGGTCGGCCCCGTCTACCAGGCCGGCACGCTCAGCGGCAATCCGCTCGCCATGGCGGCGGGCATCGCCGCGCTCCGCCTGCTCGAGTCGGACAACTCCTATCCGCGCCTCGCCCGCCTCGGAGCCCAGGTGCGCGATGCCCTCCAGGGCGCCTGCCTCGCCAAGGGCATCCCCGCCCAGGTGCCGCAGGTCGGCTCCATGTTCTCGATCTTCTTCACCGCAACCCCGGTGCGCGACTACCCGACCGCCCTGACTTCGGACGCCAAACGTTTCGCTCGATTTTTCACGTTGTGCCTGGAGGCGGGGGTCTATCTCCCTCCCAGCGCCTACGAAACCGCCTTTCTGAGCACCGCGCACGAGGGGGCCGCGGTGGACCGCGCCTGTGAGGTGATGGCGCGCGCGATCGCTGCTCTCTGATCCGCGCATGCACGCTTCCGCGCCCCTCCGCCTCAGCAGGGCCCTTGTTCTGCTCCTCGCCTTTTTCGCGGCCCTGACCTGCGCGCGCGCCATCGGCGTGCTTCCGCTCTCAGAGGTCAAACCCGGCGCCATCGGCACCGTCCTTACGGTGTTTCAGGGGACCAAACCCGAAGCCTTCAAAGTCCGGGTCACCGGAGTGCTCGAGAACGCCCTCGGTCCTGGAAAATCCCTCATCATCTGCGAACTCACGGATCCGCGCGTCCAGAACATGGGCGCCGCCGCCGGCATGAGCGGAAGCCCGCTCTACATCGACGGCAAGCTCGCCGGGGCGCTCAGCTACCAGATCCAGCATTTCGAAACCGTCCATTTTGCCGGCTTCACTCCCGCCCAGGATCTCGACGAGGTCCGCGACGCCGGGACCGCCTCCCCAAGTCCGGGCGCAGCCGAGGCGGTGAATGGCCCAGCGGGCACATTTCTTCCCCTGAAGCCCGTCTTCTCCTTCGGCGGACTCAGCCCCCAGGTCGAGGCGCTCGTCGCCCAACCCTTCGCCGACCTTGGCGTCGCTCTCGGCGCTCCCGCCGGCGGCGGCTCCTCCCAGGCTGCTCCGGCCGCCGCTCCCGCGCTCCGCCCCGGCTCGCCCATCTCGGCCGCGTTATGCGTAGGCGATATTACGCTGGGAGCCACGGGTACCGTCTCGATCGTGGACGGCTCGCACATCGTCGCCTTCGGCCACCCGAGGATGGGACTGGGCAACACCGAACTCCCGTTCTGCTCCGCCGACATCCTCACCATCCTCCCCAGCACGATGTCCTCGTTCAAGCTGGCCAACATCGGCGGCGTCATCGGCACGCT
>JAJXVO010000020.1 GCA_021782105.1 bacterium | reverse complement strand
TGTTTGCGAGAAAGGCGCTCTTGGCCCGGTCGGCGGTCTCCGCGGCTTCCTTCGCGGCGCCCAATTCGGCGGTGCGCACCCGCACGCGTTCCTCGAGTTCCCCTGCCAGCTGGCGGTAGCGCTCCTCGCTGGCCGCAAGAGCCCGCGATTTGCTCGTTGTCTCCTCGATCTGCTGCTCAAGCTCCGCCGTGCGTATCGTGACCAGATGCTCCAGGCGCCGCTTTTCCCTTCGTTCGAGGTAGGAGGACAGCCAGGCTGCGAACGCGAGAAGCCCGAGGGCCGACATCACGTAGAGCGCCCAGGCTAGGGGAGTGCGGAACCAGGGAGGATGGATCGTCAGCGCGAGCGTCGCCTCGGAGCCCCGCTGGCCACCGGCCACCGGACGAACATGGATGACGTAGTCCCCCTCCTTGAGGCGATTGAATGCCGCGGACGCCACGTTGCCTGTGGATACCCAGCCCTGGCCTCCTCCATCGAGTTTCACCTCGAACCTCAGCGGGGCTGCGAACGGATTGCACGGCGCTGCAAAATGAACCGAGAACGAGTTGTCGGCGTAAGCCAGGGGTGGAATCGTCTTCCCCGGTTTCAATATGATCAGCCGGTTGCTGGCAGACAATTGCAGGGATGTGATCATGGCCCTCAGCGGCACCGACTTCATCGCGGGCAGCCTCGGATCGAATCGCGCCAGCCGCTGTGAGGTCCACATCCAGACCACACCGTTGTCCTCCATCGTGAATTCACTTGGCTCGAAGCCGACCTGGAGCGTATCGGTGCGAAATGACGGCTTGCCGGGTTTGCCCGTCACGATGTGCACCGCCCCGTTTGCCGTGTACCAGAGGCGCCCAAAGGCATCGCGCGCGGGGCGCCCGGAACTGCCAGCGAGCCCGGGATAACGGGCGAGCAGTTCGGTGTCCGGGACGAATCGACCGGTCGCCGCGTCGAAACGGCTTATTCGGTTTGGAACGCTGAAACCCGCCACACCGTCGATTTCGAAGGTCTGCACCCACCCATCCAGGAGCCCGTCCTTCACCCCGTAGATATTCAGTTTGAGGTTGTTTCCGAGCATGCGAAGGCGACCCACGCGACTCGTCCCCAGCTCAAGCCAGACATTGCCTGCGGAATCTTCCACGGCCTCATAGGAATTCCCCAGTTCAGGTTCGGGCTGGCGATCGGCGGCATAGCCTTCGGGAGTCCGATGAATGCGGCCCATCTCGCCGCGAGCCACATAATAGAAATCCCCAGAACTGTCGGGCAATAGGCCGATGCGAGCGTCGACGATCCCGGAAATTATCCGTTTCCAGGCCTGTTTTTCGAGTTCGTAGATTCCCAGCTCATTGGTCGCAAAGAGACGTCCTTTGATTTCGGTCAGCGTGAAAAGATAATGGCCCGGCGGAGTGTTCGACTTGAACTTTTCAATGTGTCCGTCCGGCGCATACACCGCCTCCATCGCGCGGCCGTCGGCCAGGATCCACAGTTTCCCATCGTGCCGTACGGGTTTCGTGTAGGTGAGGCCGCCCGGCAGCAATGGGGCGAAGTTGGAAATGCGCGACGGGAATTGAATGCGTGCGACTCCCTCGGCAAGCAACGCCCACACCACGCCCTGCTTCGAGTAACAAAGCCGCTCCACGCGTGCCAGACGGTGGTCGACGCTGCGATCCAGCACTTGCACGGGCCGACCCTGGTCGTCGAAGAAGACCACGCCGATCGTGTCGACTGCCGCGGCATAGAGATGGGGACCGACCGAACAGAGATCGTTGATCCTACGGTCGTCGGGAACCAGGCCATGCGTGTTGAAGGGCGTGAATGTCTTTCCGTCGAAGAGCTGGAGGCCATTGCCGTTGGTGCCTACGAGAAGACGGCCGCCCTCAAAAGGCACGGTCGCGGTGATGGCATTGTTGATCAGGGTCTTTCCGAATACGGGTTCGAGCGGGCTGCCTGCCTCGGAGCGGTAAAGCTCACCGGACGCCTGGCTGCTGACGAAAGTCGTCCCTCCCTTCTTGAAAATATGCCCGATCGCGTCGACCTGACCGATGGTTTGGATCGGCTCCCCTGGCCGCCACGTGGCGATCGCACCGCTGCCTCCGTACCAATACCAGTCGTCGTGGAAAGTCGTGACGTTGTTCAGGTTTGTCTGTCCGAGATTCCGGTCGGAGGGAAGCACGGCGACGCGTCGCATCCGCCAACGTGAATCTGAACCTATCACGATTTCAGCAAACCCGCCCTTGATTCCACAGTAGATGGTCCCGTCGGGCGCAACCGCGACGCCGCCAGAAAGAAAATCAGTTGTTTCGGCGTCCTGGTAGGTCTCCCAGTGGATACCATCTCCAAACGCAATCTCGCGTTGCGATACGACAAGAACTCGTCCGTCGGGTAGAATCTGCAGATCGAGCGGAGGCGTACTCAAGCCCATGGCTTCCGGACCCAGGACGACAAAATTGGGGGCTCCCGTCTCAACCAACCCTGGGGCGGCTCCCCGAATTAATTGGCCACCGGCCAGCGCGTTGCCGCTCCACCCAAATCCAAGAACGCCTAGAAGAAGCGTGAGTGCCCACCTCGAGACGCCCAAGCCTGGTCGTGCATCCTTTGAAATCGACATGGATGGCATGGGAGGTCGCAGAGGGCGTTGGTTTGATTCGAACCGACTGGGATGTCTTGTCCGGCACGAGAATGGGCTGAACGGGTGCCTGACCTTGTCGGCCAACGTGTGCTCTAGGGAAACGGCGGACAACTGAGACTCAATATCTAAGATTACTTATCGACGCTCAGCGTACTCTGTAGTGCTCGCAACAGTTACGCGACAGGCGCACGCGAGCCGGCCTGGGTGTTCGTGAACGTTTGGGGGCGGATACGAAGCTGAAGGGTGGGCGCCAAGTGGCTGCGACTGGCGCCCACGACCCGTGCGTGGGCTTGGGGCTCGGAGGCCGCAACGGGTGCGCGTTGTTTGACGACATCGCTGGCGTGTGTGGGCCGGCTGGCGGGCGCGTCACACGGTTAGCTCCCGGATGGCGGCCTGTTTCATGAACGCTTGGGTGAACCTCGCTCAAGGACCCAGACAATCGGCATCTTCGATCTCGCGTGACTGCAGCGTGGCGATGTTGGACCGGCTCGAGGGGATACCGAGAATCCGAGTGCTGTGTCGGAGAATTTGAACCACTGGCAAATCAGTTCGGCCCGCAGTCCGAGTGAGAATGGAATGACAGAAGACGAAAGCGTGGTTGAAAGGGGTGAAGCGATGCGCCGCAATCTGCGCGCGAACGGGGCTCAGTGGCATGAAGACCCAAGATCAGACGGGGCCTTGATCGGGCACGGCGCACAAGGGAGCGTGCATTTTTTTCCTGCCTGACCGCGTCAACGCGGAATCGGCAAATACTGCCGATGCGGCATCTCGTAGCTGGGCTCCCAAGTGAAGAAGTTGAGATCGATGCGTTTGATAATCGCATAACAAGATAACGTAGAGGTGCTAAAATAGTACTCGGTCAGTTTGGCACATGCACTGCGTTCACCTCCGTGACGCAACATGGCCGAACAAGATAATGACCAAAAAACCGAGCAACCGACGGGCAAGCGCCTTTTGGAAGCGATGGAGCGCGGTCAGTTTGCTCGGTCGCAGGAGTTGCAGACGGTCTTCGTCGTCGGCGGCGCTCTGGCGGCGCTCTCGTTCACTTCAAAGCAGATGACGCAGAAGATAAGTGATTACGCGGTCTCGACGTTCAGTCAGCTCGGGCAGGTTCGCATCCAGCTGGATTCCGCTCCTTCGACGATCACGCATGTGGTGCTGCTGTGTGGTCAAATCCTGGCGCCGATGCTGGTGGCGTGCGTCATTGCGGCAATTATTTCCGGAGGGCTTCAAAGTGGATTTCAGCTCACGCCCAAGGCCTTTGGACTCAAACTCGAGCGTCTCAATCCAATGCCGGGACTCCAGCGGATGTTTTCCAAGGAGACCTGGGTGCATTTCGGAATCGACTGCCTGAAACTGATGGCGATCGGTTTCGTCCTGTGGGGTCTCACCAAGACGCTGATGAAGGATCCCATGTTCACGGCGCCAATCGAGGCCGCTTACTTGGGCGAGTATCTTCAGCGTTCGATGTGGGCATTCCTCAGCCGGCTCCTGCTGGCCCTGGGATTCATCGCGGCTGTCAGCTACGGGTATGAAAAGATGAAGACGCACAAGGATTTGATGATGACCCGCGAAGAGGTGAAGGAGGAGCAGAAGCAGATGGAAGGCAACGCGCTCGCCAAGGCGGCCATGCGCAGGATGGCCCGCCGCCTGTTGCAGCGGCAGATGCTGAACTCGGTGCCGACGGCCGACGTCGTCGTCACGAACCCCACTCACTACGCGGTCGCTCTCAAGTACGAGCGCGGAATCGACAAGGCTCCGGTCGTGCTGGCCAAGGGCGACAACGGACTGGCCATGCGCATCAAGGCCATCGCCGCCGAGAATGGCGTGCCAATGGTCGAGGACCGGCCTGTCGCCCGCGCATTGTACGCGTTTGGAAAAGTCGGCGAGCCCATTCCCACGGAACTCTACCAGGTCGTGGCCAAGATTCTCGCCTTCGTGTATCGGACCCACCGTTACTACTTCTTCCGTCTCAAGGCCCGCCGCGCCGAATTGCAGGTGCAGCAGGGCGGCTCCTCTCACGGCTCCTCCGAGCTGGTGGCATGAGCGCCTGACGCACTCAACACCCTCCCTCTTTCATGGCCGCCGCCACTTCAACCGCCACAATGTCCGCAGCCGCTTCGCTGAAAGCCGGCCCGGCCGTGCCGAAGATTCTGCGCCGCGCCGACCTGTTGTTCGCATTCGCGCTGTTCGTCACGGTTCTGCTGCTGATCATGCCGGTGCCGTCGTTCATGCTGGATCTGTTTCTGGCGATCTCGATCGGCGTGTCGCTGCTGGTGCTGTTGACCATCGTCTATGTGAAGGATCCTCCGGAATTCTCGGCTTTTCCCACGATCCTGCTCGCTTTCACTCTCTATCGGCTCGCGCTGAATATCTGCTCGACGCGGCTCATCCTCACGAACGGCAATGCCGGGCATATCATCGAGTCGTTCGGGCATTTCGTCATTCAGGGCAATTACATCGTCGGCTTCGTCGTCTTCCTGATCCTCGTGGTCATCAACTTCGTGGTGATCACGAAGGGCGCGGGCCGCATCGCCGAGGTGAGTGCACGGTTCACGCTCGATGCGCTCCCCGGCAAGCAGATGGCCATCGATGCCGAGCTAAACGCCGGGATCATCGACGAGGTGACCGCCACGCAGCGCCGCCAGAAGGTGCAGAAGGAGGCGGATTTTTACGGGGCCATGGACGGCGCTTCGAAGTTCGTGCGCGGTGATGCCATCGCCGGCATATTGATCACGCTGGTCAACGTGCTCGGCGGCTTCGCCATCGGAGTCTTTCAGATGAACCTCACGCTGGCGCAGTCGCTGCAGAAGTTCACGCTGTTGTCCATCGGTGACGGTCTGGTTTCCCAAGTGCCCTCGCTGATCGTCTCGGTCGCCGCCGGTATCCTGGTCACCCGAGCCTCCGAAAATTCCAATCTGGGCACCCAGATTGGAAGCCAGTTCATCCGTTATCCGCGCGCGATCGCGATCGCAGCGGGAATGCTCGCGGTGTTCGGCCTCATGCCCGGCATGCCGATTCTTCCGTTCTTCACGCTCGCCGGCCTCGCTTTCTACACCTCGCGCGTAATCAAGAAACACGATGCGGAGACCGCACTTGCCACCGCGGATCCTGTGACCCAGACCGGCCGCGGCGGAAAGGGCTCGGGCAACAAGGGCAAGGACGCTCCCGCAACCAATGCAAACGCCCCCCGTGCGCTCCCCGAGGATTTCAAGAAACTTATCGATCTCGACGTTTTCGCGATCGAAATCGGGCACGGCCTGCTCGCGCTCGCCGATACCAAGCAGGGCGGCGATCTGCTCTCCCGTGTAACTGGCGTGCGCAAGACCCTGGCACGCGAAAAGGGCATTCTCGTGCCGCCCGTTTCGGTGCGCGACAACCTGGAACTCGAGGCTAACGAGTACCGTTTCCTCCTCCGTGGAAAGAGCATGGCTCGCGGCACCGTGATGCCCGGCCGTTGGATGGCCATGAACGTCTCCGGCTCCAAAGTTCAGCTTCGCGGCGCACCCACCCGCGAACCGGTTTTCGGACTCGATGCAATCTGGATCCAGGAGGACGAGAAGAAGGCGGCCGAACTCAACGGCTACACGGTCGTCGATCCCAGCTCGGTCATGATCACCCACCTGTCCGAGACGCTCAAGTCCATCGCCCACCTCCTGCTCGGACGTCAGGATGTCCAGACGCTGATCGACCACCTCAAGGAAACGCACCCCGCGCTCGTGTCGGAGCTGCTGCCCGATCTGGTCAATCTCGGCGTCATCCAGCGCGTGCTGCAGAACCTGCTCCGCGAAAACATTTCAATCCTGAATCTGCCGCTCATCCTCGAGGGCATCGCCGACTTCGCCCAGCTTTCGAAGGTTCCGGACGATCTGAGCGAACTCGTGCGCCGGCGCCTCGGCATCTACTTTGTCCCAGAACTCGAGTGCCGCCCTGGCGTCATCAAGGCAGCCACGCTTGATCCCCGCCTGGAGCAGTTCCTGTTGTCGAAGGTTCATCGGTCCCCCACCGAGGTGGGTCTCGCGCTCGATCCGGCCACCGCGCATCACTTGATCAACGAGCTTTCTCACCGCACGAGCGAACTCGTGCAGAGCGGTCTGGCTCCGGCGATGATCGTGGGAGCAGAGATTCGTCTGCCCCTCAAGCGCTTCATCGAGCCCTCGATGCCCCGTCTCACGGTGCTCGCCTTTCAGGAACTGCCTCCCTCCACGGAAATCGAGAACGTCGGTCTCGTGACGCTGCCGGCCCACCTTGCCCGGCAGGCTCTGCCGGAGGCCAAGGCCGCCTGAACCCCGAATTTTAAGGTCCGCCATGAACAACGAGCAAGAGCAGCCCACCTCCCGCGCCCCGTCGGGCTCCATCTATCGTCTCGTCGTTCGCTCGGCCGATGAGGCCGTGCAGACGATTCGCGAACGGTTTGGATCCGCTGCGAAGGTGTTATCGGTTCGGCAGCAGGAAACGAAGGGCTTGGCCGGCCTGTTCACGAGTCCACGCCTCGAGGTGGTGGTCCAGACCGGAGAAGTCCCGGGCGAGGCAGGCGCCGGTTTTGTCGGCCTTGCTGGTGGAAGGAGCGAGGTCCCCAATCCCACCACCGTTCCGTTTCAACCGCCGATCGCCGCAGGCTCAGCCTCCGCGCAGGGAGCTGCGCCGACGCCGGCTGTGCCACCACCGCCGGCCGGGGGGCAATCCGCGGACGAGGGAAAGGCCGAAGGCGCCCAGGAGCCGGCTGCCGATGCTCCCAAGATTACGATACGCCGGTCTGACTTCTCGTCGGCTCCCAGCCTGCCCGATCTTCTTCGCCGGGCTGGATTCTCGGAAACGTTTCTCGCCCAGGCGGGGACCCTCCCGTCCTGGTCGAAACATGCCGAGCTCCCCTTGCACGTCACGCTCGTGGAGCTGGGGCGCGACCTCCGCCGGCTGGCCTCGCGCCAGCGTCCGCGTCCGCTTCCCGCCCGCACGGCCTTCATCGGCTCGCGAGGGGTGGGGCGCACAACCGCACTCTGCAAATGGCTCGGAGCGGAGATCTTCGCCCGTGGTCGCGCGGGTCGGGTTTTGAAAGTCGAGTTCGATCAGCCCAACTCGACCGAGAACCTCGCGGTGTACTGCGAGGCGCTCGGTTTGGGACTCGAACACTACTCGCCCGATCTCGATCTCTCCATTGCCAAGGATGAATTTCTTTACGCCGATGTGCCGGGCTTTTGTTTCCATCGTCCCAATACAAATCGTGAACTCGGCCGGTTCCTGTCCTCCGCCTCCTTCGAGGGTCGCGTGCTCGTGCTGAATGCGTTGCACGATCATACCACGCTGCGGGCGGCGTATGCAGCCGGGCGAGAACTCGGAGCGACGCACCTTGTTTTTACCCATTGCGACGAACTCATCCATTGGGGTAAGCTCATGGACTTCCTGATTGATGGAGATCTTACCCCCCTTTTCCTGGCAACTGGTCCCAGCTTATCCGGCGATTGTGATGAAGATGTCATCGGGACCACGCTTCGCAGGACTATCCCAGGAGCCTGATTCCCATGCAATTTGTGTTTCTCCTCGGCGGGTTCGTCGGTTTTGTTCTCACAGCGGGAACCGGATTTCTTGTGGGTCGAAACCCCATCCTGGTTCTCCGCGACAGCATGATAGGCTGCCTGGTGGGTGCCTTGCTGTTCAAGTGGTTCTGGTCGGTGTTGACCAACGCATTGGGCGAGGCCCTGGCAGCGAAGCGTGCCGCAGCGGCCGCCGCTGCAGATGCCGCGGCGGCCGCTGCTCCCAAAAAACCCTCCACGGCTCCGGCCGGTGCTCGTTCCAACCTTTAATCTAGTTACCTATGAAGAAACCCATGCCCTCCGCCGAAAATGAGGTCCCCGCCGCCGCAAGTGCGTGGCGTGCGTATCAGGGCGCCGCGGGCGCGATCGACGAGAAGGATCTCATCGAACGCTATCTTCCTCTAGTTCGAAATGTCGTGGACCGCATCAAGCTGAACCTGCCTCCTCACGTCGACGCGGACGACCTGTATAGCGTTGGCATCACGGGGCTGATCGCGGCGGTCAAAAAATACGATCCCGAGCAGGGCAGCACCTTTGCGGCCTACGCCACAACCCGTATCCGTGGCTCCATTCTCGACGAGCTCAGGCGCATGGATTGGTGCCCGCGGCGGGCCCGTGCCAAGGCCCGCAAGCTCAAGGAAGCCATCATCGAGGTGGAGCAGCGCGTCGGTCGCGCCGCCACCGAGGAGGAAGTCCGCGAACACCTTGGTATCTCCCAGAAGGAATACGCAAAGTGGCTGGAGGAATCCAAACCCGTCTGCTTCGTGAATATCGACGCCACCGCCGAACATGAAGAATCCGATGGCGCCTCGCTTCATGAATTGATCGCCGACGAGAGCGATGTGTCCGTGCGCGATCGCATGGAAAAGGACGAACTCATGAAGCTTGTATCCAAGCGCATCGAGGAACTCCCCGAGATCCCCAAGAAGATCCTCGCGATGTACTATTTCGAAAATATGCGCCTCGCCGAAATCGCAGCCGTCTTTGGGTTGACGGAGTCGCGCATCTGCCAGATCCACGCCCAGACCGTCCTCAATCTTCGCGCCTATATCCAGCGCATGCGAAACCGTTGAGTCGCCCCCGGCAGTACTGACCAGATCCAGCCATGCTCATCCTCGTAGGTGCCTTCATCGTTTTTGCGTCCATGATCGGCGGCTTCATGCTCGCCGGCGGCAATCCGTTCGTGCTTCTGCACGCGTCCGAATTTGTCGTCATCCTTGGAATCGCTCTGGGCGTGCTCGTGATCGCGAGCCCGGCCCACGTGCTCAAGGAGATCGTGCGCAAATTGAAGGATGCCTGCTTCGGCAAGGCGACCAGCAAGACCGAGTATTTCGAGCTGCTGCGCATGCTCTACGAAATTTTCATGGTCGGCCGCCGAAACGGACTGATCGCTCTCGAAGAGCACGTGATGAATCCCAAGGACAGCGCGATTTTCAAACGTTACCCCGCCTTCATGGCGAATCACACCCGGGTGGAGTTTCTACTCAACGGACTTCGACCCGTAATCGACGGAAAGATCAAGCCGGACCAGCTGGAGGCGCTCATGACCGCGGAACTCGATGCGAAGGCCGAGGAGGCCGACCATCCCGTGCATGTCCTGTCCCTCGTCGGCGACTCGCTCCCCGGCATTGGAATCGTCGCCGCTGTGCTCGGCATCATCAATACGATGGCTTCCATCGCCGACGGCCCGGAGGTGGTAGGCGAACGTGTTGCCGCGGCGCTCACGGGCACATTTCTCGGCGTGTTTTGCGCTTATGGTTTCGTAAACCCGATCACCAATCGGTTGAAGTTCAACAATGCCAGCGAGCAGCAGTACCTGCGCTGCATCCTCGCGGCTGTCGCGGGATTCGCCAAGGGACTCGCCCCGCTCACCGCCGTAGAAGTCGCCCGCCGCTCCCTCGACAGCGGAGTGCAACCCGGAGCCGAAGAGCTTGAGACAAAGCTCAAGTCTCTCTCGACGGGAGCCAAATAAGGCGCGCCCCACGCCATCTCCCCGGACGACTGCCCCATGGCCCGCAAGAAAAAACCCGAAGCGCACGGAGGCGCATGGAAGGTGGCCTACGCGGACTTCGTGACCGCGATGATGGCGCTTTTCATGGTTCTGTGGATCTGCGCCCAGGATAAGAAAATCCTCCTCGCCACCTCCCGCTATTTTCAGAATCCGTTCAACTCTCCACTCGAAAAAAGTTCGGGTGTGATGGAGTTCAACGCGGATCGCCCGGACCAGGGTGGGGCGAGGACCGACGGGCAGAATGGTGCGGCCACTCCCCAGACCAGCCCGAAGGAAATCGATCTCCAGTTTCTCAACTCCGTCGCGAAGGACTTCTACCGCCTACTCAACCTCCAGGAGGATCTCGCCGACAAGCCGATCGATATCCAAGTGACGAGTGACGGCCTGCGAATCACGCTGTTCGACCGCGCCCGGCGTCCGCTTTTCAAGGGCAATACCGCCGAGTTTACCGACTGGGGACGCTTCGTCATGCAGAGTCTCGCCTGGATCATCGACCGCTACAAATTTCGCGTCGTGATCGAGGGGTACACCAAGAGCGGCCTCGTGTTCACCCATAAGAATTATTCCGCTTGGGATCTGTCGACGGACCGAGCCAATGCCTCGCGAAGAGCGCTTACCTACTACGCCGTCGAGCCCAGGCTCATCGAGCGCGTAAGTGGTTACGCGGATACGCGCCCGGTCCAGGGTCAGCCACCGACCTCTGATGCGAACCAGCGCGTGTCGATCAGCCTTTCTCCCTCCAGGACGACCTGGCACAAATCCACTGCGGATGTCGATACCCTGAAGTCCACCGCATCGTCCTCCCAGTCCAGCTCCGCCAAACCATGAAATCATTTCTCCAAGGCCGCCCTGTCCAGGAAGCCCCCGCGCTTCGTTCAATCGCAAACCCCGGCATCGAGGGCATGACCAATGGCAAGCTCGGGCACCAGCACGTTGGCGAGGGGGGAGGACCCAGCGTCGAATGCGTCAAGCAGGGCGAGAAGGTTGTGCGTCTGATCGTCACCTGCACCTGCGGGGAACGCATCGAGATCGAGTGCCTCTATCCGGCCGGCGGCTGATCACAGGACACTTCGTCCGCGGTTTTATAATCCGAGGCCGGCCGCATGGCCGACACCCGCCGCGGTGACGGCGTCGATCGGCGGCGCTCTCGCCCGATGGATCGGGCGTATCAGCCGTTGCGGCACAGATCACACGCTGCGCCGTCGTTTGCCTCAAATCGTGCGGTGGGTCTCGGCGTTCCGCGATCGCCCCGCCCATGCCTGCGGCCCGCGCCCGACCTCGGTGTTTTTTCGCCATGGTTCAAAATTCCATCCCCTGAGCCGCAGTCTTTTCGTTGTGCGACCGGGGAGATACCGGGCAAGGTTTCCCCGTTTTTCCCAGCCTGCATTTCCTCGTGACTCGGCAAAGCTTGCCGGTCGGGCGCCCACGGCTCAAGCAGGCCTTGATAGGGACGGTGAATTAAAAAAAAGATAGGTCGGAAGTCGCTGGGAATCATTAAGACGCGTTTCATTTCTACGACGGGGCACGGCGTTGGCTTAAGGATAAGGGACCATGAATATCGGCTTGTACGAAAGTGCCTCCGCCCTGTCCGCCCTGGAACACTGGCAGGATGCGGTTGCACAGAACATCTCTTCGAGCCAGGTCACCGGATACAAAAAGCGCACGGTGGAGTTCGCGGCGACTTTGATGGGCGAGATGTCCCCGAACGGAAAGACGCGTGTCGGTGACGGACAGCCGGGTTCATTTCCCCAGGCGATCTATGGGATCAGCTACAAACAGGGTGAGGTGAGTCCGACCAAGCGTCCGCTGGACCTTGCTCTCCAGGGGCAGGGATTTTTCGTGATTCAGTCGCCCGATGGAAGCAAGGTTTACACCCGCGATGGCGCGCTTTCGATTCGCAGCGACCGGACTCTCATAGGTGCTTCCGGCGGGGTACTGCTCTCCGACGCGAATTCCCCAATCCAAACACTGCCGAACGGAAATCCAATCGTCATCAATCACGACGGGACGATCTTTCAGGGCGATGCCCGACTCGGAAAGGTAAAGGTGGTCAAGTTCGACGACAACAGCCGACTGATCCCGGCAGGCTCGGGCGGGTTTTTGGCGCCGGGCCAGGATCCTGTCACCGTCGACAAGCCCGAAGTCATGCAGGGCTACCTCGAGGGCGCCAATGTCAGCCCTCTCCGCGAAATGGTCGATCTGGTCACCATCTCGCGTGCCTACGAGGCTAATCAAAAGCTCATTCAAAGCCGCGACGGCACCTTCGAGAAAGCATTGGAAAAACTCGGGTGAACCGGATCCGACCGCGTTTTCCCCGGCGATCGACGCCCTCATTTCAAATTAAACGTCTTCTATGAGTCTTTCGCTCTACTCCGCAGCCACGGGCATGGAGGCCCAGCAGCTGAACCTCGACACGATCGCCAACAATCTGGCGAACGTGAACACGCCCGGTTTCAAGAAAAGCAAGATCGAGTTTCAGGATCTCCTTTACCAGAAGCCTCGCTCCGCCGGCAGCGAGACTGCGGGCGGCAACGTCGTGCCCACTGGCATCGAGGTTGGAAACGGAGCGCGCGTGGCGGCCACGGCGAAGGATTTTTCCCAGGGGGAATTGACCTCTACGGGGGGCAATCTAGACCTCGCCATCCAAGGTGACGGCTTTTTCGAAGTCCAGCGTCCCGACGGGACGGTCGGCTATACCCGGGACGGCTCGTTCAAGCTCAACGCAAACGGCCAGGTCGTCACCGCCGACGGCATGCCCGTACTCTCCAATTTTCAGGCGATTCCCACGGGCACGACTTCGATCAGCATCGACACTTCGGGCAGTGTCACAGTTCAGAGCGCGTCAGGCAATTCGACCTTCCGGCTGCAACTCGCCCGATTCGCCAACCCCGCCGGCCTGAAGAGCCTCGGCGGTAACCTTTACGAGGATACCGCCGCCTCGGGCACTCCGGAAACCGGCAATCCGGGCGAGCAGGGCTATGGCACGGTCATGCAGGGCTACCTCGAAAGCTCCAACGTGAACATCGTGGAGGAAATGGTGAATCTCATCGTCGCCCAACGCGCCTATGAGATCAACAGCAAGTCCGTTCAGACCTCCGACGAGATGCTCCAAAGCGCCGCACAGATGAAACGCTGATGAATTCTCGATCCCTAAGTCCATTTCTCATCTCTTTCCTGCTCGTGGGCGCCGCCATCACGGCCTCTACGCTCGCAGGGCAGGACGCCTCGGTTTCGTCCAGTTTCGCCTCCTGCCAGACCCTTCCCGTGGATGCATCGGGTGCGTTCGTGGACCCTGCGCCGACCGCGGTCGTCGCGGCCGCCGCCACCCCGGTTGCCTCCGTGCCCCAGGTCGTGGCGGTCCCCAAACCCACGTACTCGATCAGCCGTGACGCACTGATCGAGACGCTCTCGCGGCAACTCGCCAGCCATTTCAATCTCAGCGGCGATCTTTCGGTGGACCTGCTTTCGACCTGGACCCCGCCGCCGGCCTCGCCCGATCCCCAGGTTGCCACCATCGTCGAATACCCCTCGCAGCTTTCCCCGGAATTCATTGTCCGCGTCCACATCGAGTCCTCCAGCACCGAGCAACCCGACTACACGGTGTCCGTCAGAGCCCAGCTGTGGCGCAACGCATGGGCCACGCGCGGTCCGGTCGGGCGTGGAGACCTGTTTGTGCCCAACGCGCTCGACGTGCGGCGGGTCGACTGTCTTCGCAACCGGGATGCGCTGTTCACGAACGCCGCCACCCGGAACCTCGCTTTCGCCCGCGGGCTGCCCGCCGGCCAGCTGCTCAATTGGCGGGATGTGTCCAAACGCTCGCTCGTCAAACGGGGCGAGATCGTCGAGGTTGTCGCTGTCGACGGAAACTTGTCCGTCACCATGAAGGGCGTCGCCATGCAGAACGGGGGCATGGGAGATCTCATCGCCATCCGAAACCCCGAATCCCAAAAGGAAATTACGGCCATGGTCGTCGCCGAAAACCGCGCCGAAGTGCGCTTCTGACACGATGAAGATCCGTCCACCCATCACCCTGTTCGTTTGCGGATGCCTCCTGGCGCCGCTCGCCTCGGTCGCGGATTCGCTCTGGAACAGCCCCGCCAACAAACAGCAGTCGCTCATCGCCGATCATAAGGCCTGCGCTGTCGGCGATATCGTCACGATCGTCGTCTCCGAAAGCGCCAATCAGACCTCCACGCAGTCGAAACAGACGTCGACGGACGATTCGGTGAATGCGGCCGTCAGCCAGTTCCTCTTTCCCGTCGCTGCCTCGAAATTCGGTACCCACAACGGTTCGCTTCCCGGGATCAGTTTTGGCGACAAGACTGCGTTCACCGGCGGCGGATCCGTCTCGAATTCACAGAGCGTGACGTCTCGCGCCGCGGTGCTCGTGACAGACGTGTTGCCCAATGGGAACCTCGTGATCGAGGGCGTGCGCCAGGTCAGCTTCTCCGGCGAAACGCAGCACGTGGTGCTGCATGGCATCATCCGCCCAGACGACATTGCCCCGGACGACACGATCGCATCCAGCAGCATCGCGGACGCCCGCATCGAGTTCATCTCGCAGGGCGAGCTCAACGACACCGCGAAGAAGGGCTGGTTTTCCCGCATCTATTCGAAACTGCGTCCGTTCTGATCTGCGCCTGCCTCACTCCGATCCATGCATTTTCGTGTTTTAATCCCCCTCTCCATGCGACCGCCGGTCCGAGCGCTGTTGAAGTCGGCATTCGTGTCGATGCTGGCGCTGGCATGCCTGGTGGCGCAGGCCTCGCGTATCAAGGACATCACCACGATCGATGGGGAGCGCGATAATCAACTGGTGGGTTATGGCCTGATTGTCGGCCTGGCCGGAGACGGCGATTCGAATTCGCAGACGACGCTCCGAAGCATCGCGAACATCGTCCAGCGCTACGGCCTGACGATTGATCCGACGCAGATGAAGGCCAAAAACGCGGCGATCGTGATGGTGACGGCCGACATCGGTCCATTTCTGCGTCCGGGCACCCGGATCGACGTGGTGGTGTCCTCGATGGGCGATGCCAAGACGCTCCAAGGCGGCGTGCTCCTCCAGACTCCTCTGTTGGGCGCCGACGGCCGCGTGTACGCGGTCGCACAGGGTCCGATTGCGATCGGAGGTTTTGTCGGTGGAACCGGTGGGCCCGGCGGCGCGACCGTCCAAAAGAATCATCCCACTGTCGGCACGATCAGCAACGGGGCCATCGTCGAACACGGGATCCCCGCACAGTTCGTCCGCAACGGCGCGATCGATCTTGAACTGATCAATCCCGATTTCACTTCGGCATCACGGCTGGCAAGCGCGGTCAACGCGGTGTGGCCCGGCATAGCGATCCCTCGCGATGCGGCTACGGTGAAGATCAAGGTGCCCGCTGCTTTCGTCGGCCATGAGGTCGCGTTCATCGCCAACATGGGTCAGATCGACGTGAATCCCGATACGGAGGCTCGTGTCGTGATCAACGAACGCACCGGAACCATCGTCGCGACATCGACCGTGCGCATTTCCCAGGTGGCGATCAGTCACGGTTCGCTCACGATCACCGTCACCTCCAACGTGGGAGTGAGCCAGCCGAGCCCGTTCAGCCAGGGTGGCCAGACCATGGCGGTGCCCAGCACTCAGACCTCCGTCAACGAAGTGAAGGGCGGCTTCACCGTAATGGAAGAAGCTCCGTCCGTGGAACGGCTCGCCGCGGCACTCAATGCGCTGGGTGTGAGCACCCGCGACATGATGGCCATCTTCCAGACCCTCAAACGTGCCGGCGCGCTTCAGGCCGAGCTCATCATCAATTAACCCGCCATGGACGTCTCAGCCATCTATTCCATCGACGACGCCCGGCGTCTTCTCAGCGAGGGCAACAAACCCAATCTGACGACCGCCGCTGGGCGCGCCGCTGCGGCCGCGGAAAAACAGAAGCAGATCGCCGTGGCCGCGAAGCAATTCGAGGCGATCATCGTCCGACAGTTGCTGTCCCCAGCCATCAAGCCGCTCATGGCGGGCGGTGGACTCGGTGGCGAAAAATCGGGTGCCGACGCGGGCGGTGGCAGCAACATCTACAGCTACCTGGTCACCGATGCCATGGCCAACTGCCTGACGCAGGGTGGCGGACTTGGACTTTCGAACATCCTCGAAAAACAATTAACACCCAAAGGTTCCGTTCCAGCCGCGAAGGCGGCTGCGGTCTACGGCACCGGGGAGGCAAAGAAATCATGAATAATGCTTGGGAAATGATAGCCAACTGCCTGCGCGACGAACTCCAAGAGTACGGCGGCCTGGTGGGTCTCTTTGAAGAACAACAGGGCGCGCTGTTCCGACGGGACGCCAACGGCGTGCTTGCGTCCGTCTCCGCCATCGAGGCGCAGGCGCGAAGCGCCGCTGAACGGCGAACGCGTCGCGAACTCGTGGTGCGCGAGTTTGCACTCTCCCACGCGCGCAGCGGCGATTCCACGCTCCGCGCCCTTCTCGACTGCATGCCCGCCGAGGTGCGGCCCATGATCGAAGCCCTCATCGACGAGATCAACCGCCTCGTCCATCGGGCACGCCGCTCCGCGCGCCAAAATACGCTCCTGTTGCAGCGCGCCATCGAGATTCATCAGGAGGCGCTCAGAACCCTGCGCCCCGAGGCATTCACAAAGACCTACTCGGCCCGCGGCGAAGTCAGCCTCAATAAGGCTGTCGTCAGCCCTCCTTCCTCCCTCGAAGCCGTCGGCTGAGCTCGCGTCGGCTACACACGTCCAAGTCCCTTTCGAATTCCACCATGTCAGGCCTCTTCGCCAGTCTCAACAACGCTGTCAATGCACTCGGCGCCCAGCAAATGGGTCTCGAGACCGCTGGCAAGAACATGGCCAACGTCAACAACCCAAACTATGCTCGCGAGCGCGTTGTAATCAATAGTCTCGGCACGGTCATGACGAGCAGCGGGCCCCAGAGCCTCGGCGTCCAGGCTCAGGGCGTGGAGCAGCTCCGCGACTCGATCCTGGACCAGCAGGTTGTCCGCGAGACCTCGATCTCATCCCAACTCACCAGCCTCCAGTCCGGACTTCAAAACGCACAGGCCGGACTCGGCGAGACGCTCAACCTCACCACTGCTTCCAGCACCGGGTCTACCGGAGGGCACGGGCTTGCCGAATCTCTCAGCAATCTTTTCACCTCGTTCTCAAGTCTCGCCGCGAATCCGACCGACGTCGGGCAGAGGCAGTCTCTGCTTCAGACAGCGGGTACCCTCACCGATCAGTTTCAACTCACGGATACGCGCCTTTCCCAGGTGCAAGATGATCAGACGACACGCATCAAGAGTGATGTCGATTCCTCCAATTCGCTTCTCACACAGATCGCGAGCCTCAACACCCAGATCAGTCAGTTCGAGGTGAATAACCCGGGCGGCGCCGTCGATCTCCGCGACAGTCGGCAGACCGATCTCGAGAGTCTGGCGCAGAAGATGGGCTTCGAGACCCGTCCGCAACCCGGAGCTGCCGGGCAAATCCAGGTTTACACCAAGGATACCTCCGGCAACCAGATCCTGCTCGTGAACAACGGCTCTGCTGCCACATTGTCCTATGATGCCAACGCGACGGCAATTACCGCCACGCCCGCGGGCGGCGGTGCCGCGGCGACCGTCGCGTTCTCGAGCGGCTCGATCAAGGGCGAGTTCGATACCCGCGACACCTACGTCGCCCAGCTTCGCTCCAATATCGATAGCATGGCCAAGCAGCTGGTCACGTCTGTCAACCACATCTACGATCCCTCCGGCACCAATACCTTTTTCGATCCCACCGGCACCACGGCGGGCACCATTCAGGTCAATCCATCCGTCACCGCGTCCACTCTCATCGCGGGCACCGGCTCAGCCGGAGACAACTCGATCGCACTGGGCATATCGAATCTCGCCAACCAGAACTTCAGCACGACGGGCGGCGATGCGATCGACGGCACTTTCAGCCAGTTCGTCAACAATACGGTGACCGGCTTCGGCCAGACCCTTTCGGGCGTGAATTCCCAGCTCACGGATCAGCAAAGTATCCAAAGCATGGTCACGTCCCAGCGCGATGCTGTCAGCGGCGTCTCGCTCGACGAGGAAACCACCGACCTCATGAAATACCAGCGCGCGTATCAGGCCTCAGCTCGCGTGATCAGCACGATCAACACGTTGTTGAATACCGTGGTGACCCTTGGTCAATAATCGCGCCGCCTTCATCCATCCCCGATTTTTCCCGCGCCGTCCGCACTCCAGAGCCCGGCTAAAGTTCTCCCAACCATGCGCGTCCCCACCAACAGCAACAACGAACTGATGCTCAACCGAATTTCGGATCTGAGCGTCCTTCAAACGAAGCTGCAGGCACAGGTTTCGACAGGTCAGCGCATCTTCAATCCCGAGGACGATCCCGCCTCCATGGGACGCATTCTCACGCTCGACAACCAGAAGCGGCAGCTTTCTCAGTACAACACGAACATGAATTACGCGTTGGACCTGTCCAACGCGACCTTCTCCGCGATCAACAGCATCAAGACCATTTCCGACCGTGCGGGCGAGATCGCGACCTTGGGCACCAGCACGGGAACTGCCGGATCGAACCAGGCCTATGCATCGGAGGTGAACCAGGAGATCGAGCAGCTCATCCAATTGGGAAATTCCACGTTGGGTAACAACTATTTGTTCTCGGGCACCGCCGTCACCACGCCTGCTTTCGCCGCCACTCGCGACGCCTCCGGAAACGTTACCGCCGTCACCTACCAGGGGGAGACCAATCCTGCCAATGTCGTCAACGTCCCGATATCGCCGACTTCCAACATCGCACCGGGATCGGACAATACGACCAATCAGGGAATCGGAACCTTCATCAACACCCTCGTTTCGCTGCGCGACGCGCTCAACAGCGGCGACACGACGACGGTACAAAGCCTGCGTTCCAATCTCACTTCGTCGGAGGACCTGCTGGTGGGTTCCCTGAGCAGCGCCGGCGCCGTGCAGACCCGCATTCAGGTCGCACAAAGCCAAAATACGGACAGCTCGAACAACATCGACAAGCTTGTCTCCAGCGAGGCCGAAGTGAACCTGCCCCAGACGATTACCCAGCTTTCCCAGGCGAACCAATCGTACCAGGCCGCTCTCCAGTCTGCATCGCTGATCATGCGGACATCGCTGCTCGACTACATACCGGTGTCGTAATCCGGACCTGGTCGGTCCCCGGCACTCCCTGCCGGGAAACTGCGTCGCAGTCTGGCAGCCGTCGCATCGGCTCTTCGCATTGCGCAGCCAGCTTGGATTGCAGCGCCAGCACTGGTTAAAAATCGCCACCCCGTGTCCTCATCCCGCAATCAGCCCCCCCCGGCAAGACTTGCCGGGGACTCTGGACAACGGAAGAGGCACGAATTGAATTCAGAATAAAAACATGGAATAGATTGGTATATAGGATATAAGGTAATCGATACCTGAGACGGCACACGTCTCGCTAATCCTATGACAACCTTAATCCCTGAACCTGAGTCATCCCTCAAATCCGGCAACGAACGCATGAAAGTAAGTTCCGAAGTCCTGAACGCCGACGCGGCCTCCGGCCATCTTTTGAAGTTGCCGAAGGGTTTGATCGGATTTCCCGACCACACGTCGTTTGAGCTTCTCTATCAACCCGACCAGCTCCCGTTCCGTTGGCTGCGTCTGATAGGACCGGATACGGTCCATTTTGTCGTGATCGAGCCGAACGGCATTGTGCCCGAGTACGAGCCTGAGCTCTTCGACGAGGACGCCGCGGCCCTTGGCCTGGTCGATCCCGGCGATGCACTCGTCTTGAACATCGTTTCGGTCAGCCACGGCGAACCGGTGACCGCAACGGTCAACCTAGTTGGCCCGATCATCATCAATCGGCGGACCGGGATCGCCCGCCAGGTCGTGCTCTCCAACCACGGACGGTACAACGCGCGTCATCCGCTCGTCGTCTCCGAAACCTCGAATAGCTAAGCCGCCATGCTCGTCCTCACTCGCAAAGTCAACGAGGCGATCATCATTGGTGGCAACATCGAGATCCGCATCACCCGTATCGATGGCGACACGGTCAAGATCGGCATCGAGGCGCCCCGGGAGATACCAATCGTACGCAAAGAGGTGCTGACCGACATCGCCGCCACGAATAAGTCGGCCGCGATGAAGCCGACGGCGACCGCCCCCGGCTCCCTGCCGAAGCTCGCGCTGCCGAAGCTTCCCAAGGCGCAGCCGCCCACGCCGCCCACACAACCTGGAGCCTGATTTTCCAATTACCCTCAAGGGCGTTCCCGCGTGTTCATTCGCCGGTGAGTCGTCCCAGTTGAACCCGAATCGAAATCCGAAATTCCCGCCATGAGTGTCATCAACACCAATATGGAGGCCATTATGGCCGCCCGCAGTCTCAGCGATTCCCAGCAAATGCTCGGCAAGTCGCTGAATCGTCTCAGCTCCGGCTCCAAGATCGTTGATCCCTCTGACGACGCCGCCGGCCTTGCAGTCTCCGAGAAACTCGATGCCCAAAACCTCCGCATCGGCGCCGCCAAGGTGAACGTGCAGAATGCCATTTCGTATGTTCAAACCAGCGACGGTTTCCTGAGTGGAATGTCTCAGATTCTTTCGCGCATGTCGGAGCTGGGCATCATGGCCAAGGACGTCACGAAAAGCTCCAGCGACATCGCACTCTACCAGGATGAGTTTCAACAGCTCCAGGAGCAGCTGCGCCAGACCATCGGCGGCGGCGGCCCCTCTTCGGCGATCGGCGGAACGGCTGTGACGTCTCCGCTCGGCACCTACAACGGCACCGAGCTCTTCGGCTCGACCGCCGCGGGGGGCTATCAGGTCACGATCGGGGAGGCATCCGGGCAGACCATGCTGATCAGCGATATGGATCTCCGCGATTCCGGTGCGCTGACCACTGTCATCCATCAGACCTCGGGCGGCAGTTTCGATCAGCTGTCACTCACGGATCCGAGCATCGATGTGGTGGGAATCGTGACCAACGCGATTCAGCAGGTCGCCAGCGAACGCGCGACGATCGGCGCTTCCCAGTCGCGGCTCCAGCTTGCATCGAGCACACTCGACACGCAGTCGGAAAACCTCTCCGCCGCAATCTCCAGAATCCGGGATGTCGACGTGGCTCAGGAATCGACCCAGCTCGCGCGTTATCAGATTCTCGTGCAATCCGGCACTGCGATGCTCGCCCAGGCGAACCAGATGCCGCAGACCGTTCTCAAGTTGCTCCAATAAGGCCTGTCTCAGCACCTTCGCCGATTTGGCGCCTCACCTCGGGGATTTTATCGAGGATGCTGAACGTGTAGCGAAAATTCTCATCCGAGCTCTCCCGCCGGTATGCTTCTGACCACGAAAATCGCCGCCATTCTGGGAATCTCGCGTCGCCCGGCACGTCGGCGTGCACGAGCGTCAGGTACAGTCTCGATGCGAGCGGAAGCGTTTCCTCGAAGATCTTTTCGCCTCCGCACACAAACAGATCGCCCGGAAGGCGGGCGGCGATGCGCAGCGCCTCGCCTACGCTCTTGGCAAGTGACGGGGGCCGGGTGCCTGCCGGAAGCGGAAACGGTCTGAGTTCTTCCCACGGCCGGCTTGTGACCACGATCGGCACGCGCCCGTCCAGATGCGCACGCGGCCAGACCTCGTACGAAATCCGCCCCAGGATCAGCAGCTTTCCGGCCGTGTGGCCGTGGAACCAGTCCTGATCCTCCGGGATGCTCCAGGGAAGCGACGACTCCCGCCCCATGACGCGGTTATCCGCGCAGGCGGCAATCAGGGCGACGGGCTTGTTCGGCGTGCTCTCCATGTGGAGTATCGAAGAGGAATCCCTGCCGGTCGCAAACGGAGGCGCTACTCCGTCACCGCCTCAACTGGGCGAAATTCCCACGCACTGGTACAGGATGCGTCCTCCGGCGTAGTGGGTGGAGCCCACGACTTGGATCATGATCCCGCTCGCGGTTGTGAATCCGCCCGCCGTCAGCCCATGGGACAGACCCGGATCCCTTTCGATCGCCGTACCGCATTCAAAATCCGGACACAGCACGTACATCCCGTTGGAGGAGGTCGCCAGCACGGAGAAGAGGGTGACTCGTCCCGGGGGGCGTGTGAGATTCACCTCGTGGTTGGCCAGCGGCATCACAGGCGGGGGCGTCACGCTCTGCGCCTGTCGCACCTCGAGCTTGATCATCCGGGCCACTGCCTCCGGCCCGGTATCGCCCAGCACCTCGCTCACCCAGTCGAGCAGGAGATTCCGGACTTCGTTCAAATCGCCGGCTTTCGCGATGGGGTCCATGCCGCCTGTCTTGCGGATCGCCTTCACCAGGCTCGAGATTTCCTTCAGGTAGACGTTCTTCTGTGCCCCGGGGATGTAGTACATCACCACGAGGTGGACGAGCTTTCCGTCGGCCGCGCCGTACTCGATTCCCTGTGACGACCAGCCGATCGCGCAGAATAGCTCTCCCTCCTCGCGCCGCGCCCGCACGTGCGGCACACCCACTCCCATGCCGATGCCCGTGTTGCATTCCTGCTCGCGGTTCTTGATCTCCTCGATCGTGTCGGTGCCCACCTCGATGTCGGGGTTGGCATCGAGAATTCGCGCGAGAAATTCAAGCGCCCGGGCCTTGCCCGCTTCGGGCAGTTCGAAAAGGCGTCCTTCCTGGAGTGCGGTCAGAATGCTGCGCATGGGAATCAATCAAGTCCGAATCGGCGCGCGAACCACATCTTCACCGAGTGGGTCAGCACGCTGTACGAGAATAGGAACAGCAGCATCCACAGGAAAAACACGGGAGGCAAGGGCACAAAGCCCAGGAAATGCGCGATCGGCGAATAGGGCAGCCAGCAACCGATTCCCATGATCGCCACCGTCGTGAACGTCATCGTCTTGCTCGCCCGGCTTTGCAGGAACGGGATGCGCTGCGTGCGGATGATGTGCACGATCAGGGTTTGCGTGAGGATGGACTCCACGAACCAGCCCGTGTGGAAGAGCTGCTCGGCATGGGATTTCACCGCCTCGGTTGCGCCGGTCGCCGAATACGCGGAGCATCCGAAGAAATAAAGCATCACGAAGAAGGTGGCATAGTCGAAGATCGAGCTGATAGGCCCGATGAAGACCATGAATTTCTGGATGCTCCTGATGTTCCATCGGCGCGGCCGTGCCAGATATTCGTGGTCCACGTGGTCGAGCGGAATGCCGACCTGCGAGATGTCGTAGAGCAGGTTGTTCACCAGCACCTGGATTGGCGCCATCGGCAGGAAGGGCAGAAAATAGGCGCCTCCCACCACGCTGAACATGTTTCCAAAGTTCGAACTGGCCCCCATCTTGATGTACTTGATGATGTTTCCGAAGACCTTGCGACCCTCGATGATCCCGTCCTCAAGCACCAGCAGGCTCTTTTCCAGCAGGATGATGTCGGCGGATTCCTTCGCCACGTCGACTGCGGTGTCGACCGAGATGCCGACGTCCGCCGCCTTCATCGCTAGCACGTCGTTGATGCCGTCTCCCATGAACCCCACCACGTGCCCTTTCGAGCGGAGGGTCTTGATGACTTTCTCCTTCTGATCGGGTGTCAGGCGCGCCAGCACGTTGGCCTCTTCGACTTCCCTGGCAAAACCCGTTTCGTCGAGCAGCGCAAGCTGTGGGCCTGTGACGATCTTCGTGATCGGCATCGCGACGTCGTTGCAGACCTTGCGGGTCACGAGTTCGTTGTCCCCGGTCAGGATTTTGACGATGACGCCGGAGCGTGACAGCGCCTCGATGGCCTTCGCCGAGGTATCCTTGGCCGGATCGAAAAAGGCGATGTAGCCGAGCAGGACCAGTTCGGACTCGTCCGCCACGGAAAAGACCTGCTTCGAGCGGTCGAATTCGCGGTACGCGATCGCCAGCACCCGATAGCCCTCTGCGCTCAGGCTGCGGTACTCGTCCATCAGATCATCGCGGATCAGCCGAATCAGAGGATTGATGTCCTCGTCGACCTGGTAGTTTTCGCAGACGGCAGCGACCTCCTCTACGGCACCCTTGCAGATCAGCACATGGCGGCCCTCGTAATCGATCACCACCGACATGCGCCGACGTTTGAAGTCGAATGGAATCTCGTCGACCTTCTTGCAGTTCAGCTCCACGTCGAGGTCTGTGTGGGCGAGGATCGCGCGGTCCAGGAGGTTGCGAAGTCCCGTTTGATAGAAGCTGTTCATGTACGCGTACCGCAACACGTCCTCGCTGGGGCGGTTTGTCACGTCGACGTAGCGCTCGAGCACGACGTGATCCTGGGTCAGCGTGCCCGTCTTGTCCGTGCACAGCACGTCCATGGCTCCGAAGTTCTGGATCGCGTGAAGGTGTTTCACGATCACCTTCTTTCGGGCCATCATCAGCGCGCCCTTGGACAGGCAGACGGTGATGATCATCGGAAGCATCTCAGGCGTCAGGCCGACCGCCACCGACAGCGCGAAAAGCAGGGCTTCAATCCAGTTTCCCTTGGAAAGTCCGACTATCAGGAAGGTCGTGGAGACCATCACGATCATGAATCGGATCATGAGCCAGGTGAAGCTGCCCACGCCCTTGTCGAAGCTTGTGGCCTCGCGTTTCGAGGCGAGCTTCTCTGCCAGCGAGCCGAAATAGGTATCCGATCCGGTCGAGAGCACGATCGCGCGCGCCGTACCGCTCAGCACGTTGCTGCCCATGAAGCAGGCGTTGGTGTATTCGAACGCGGTGCGGTTTGCCGGCTGGTTCGTATCGGGGCCTTTTTCCACCGGCATCGATTCGCCCGTGAGCGCCGACTGGGTGACGAAGAAATCCTTGGCCGTGAGGATTCGAATATCTGCCGGAATCAGGCTGCCCGCCGCCAGTACCACCACGTCGCCGGGAACGATGTCCTCGAGCGGAACTTCCGCCTCCTTGCCGTCGCGCAGCACGGTCACGGTTGTCTTGACGAGTTTCTGAAGCCGTTCGACGGCGCGAGAAGACCGCGACTCCTGGAAATAGGAGAGGAAGACGCTCAGGAAAACCATGCCGCCCACCACGATCGTGGACCGCATGTCGCCCATGAAGTACGAGACTGCGGCGATGATCAGAAGCTGGATGACAAGCGGGTTTCGGCATCGGTCCAGCAGATCCATGATCACCGAATGCTTCTTCCCGGAGGCGACGGCATTGGGGCCGACATCGTCAAGCAGCTGGGCTGCCCTTTCCGACGTCAGGCCATTCGACGAGCTACCCAAACGGCTCAGTAGTTCCGATTCGGGGATCGTGAAATTGGAGTTATCGTGAGGCACGCAGGGGGCCTAGGTCAGAGGTTTGCGGAGTCGGTTCAAGCAAATTGCTCGAACTGAAGTCCATGCAGACCGGCGCCTTCCCGCCATCGATCGAGGCCGAGCGCGCTGCCCTGCAGGACAGGGCAAAACCCAGCGACGTCCGCGCAAAATCGCAAGCGGTAAGATGAACGGGTGGAAAGCGTTTCAATTCTGTGACACTCCGCGCGGCATCCCTGGGCCGAGGCATGGGCAAGACTTGCCAACACCGGTATTTGCCGGTCCCATGTATGCCGTGCAGTAATTCGATGCCGGAAATTAATGCTGCGCAGCCGATGGCACGAGATTTGCAGCACGTTTACCATGGCCGACACAAAACCTCCCACGATTCTGATCATCGATGACGATGCGGAAATTCGGTATTCGCTGTCCCGCGTGCTCGGCTCGAAGCAGTATCATGTCATCGAAGCCTCGTCGGGTGAGGAGGGGGTTTCGACTGTCAAAAAGGGGCCGCTCCCCGATCTCATCTTCATGGATATCCG
>JAJXVO010000019.1 GCA_021782105.1 bacterium | reverse complement strand
CGCGTGCGTCCGAGACGCGATCAAGCTTCTTGTAGGCGAAGGCGAGCGCCTCCCATCGATCGGGAAAATCGTTCCGCACCTTCAAGGCCTTTTGGAGGCTCTTCGCGGCCCGCGCATAGTCGTGGATTTGGAGTGCGAACGAGCCGTCGCTGGCAAATTCATCGGCCTCGGCGGCCAGCTTCGGCGAGACGTCGCGAGGCTGTCCGGGCGTGCGTTTGGGTCCGCGGTCGCCGCAACCCGTAAAAGCCAGGGCCGCCAGTGCCAGGAGAAGAACGTATGCGTGCTTCATGGGTATCGAGGGGCCCGAACCTTTGCGGGATGTCCCGCCCCCCGGCAAGTCGAGAGTTTTTCGCTACTCCCGCCAGGTGAAGGCATGGCAAAGCGCGACACCCGCCGCGTCCGCCTCATCCCACGCCAGAGCCCGCCCATGCCCGAATATCGCCATCACGGTCCTGGCCATTTGCTCCTTGCTCGCCCGGCCCAGGCCGACGACCGCCTGTTTTACCCGCAACGGAGGATATTCGAACACCGGCTTTCCCCTCAACGCGGCCACGGCCATCGCCGCTCCGCGCGCCGAGCCCAGGATTTGCGCGGTCCGTATGTTCTGCACGTAGATCGTCTGCTCGAACGCAACGTGCCTGACGTCGAAATCGTCCAGGAATGCGGCGACGGCCTTGTGAATTTCCGCCAGTGCCTCCGCCATAGGCAGACGCGAGGGAACCTGCACGGTCTGGCAACGCAGGAGTACGGGCTGTCGGCCCAGGGCAAAATCGACCATGGCCAGCCCGGTACCCCTGAGCGACGGATCCACCCCCAGCACGAGCCCGCGGTACGGCGTGCGCAGTGCGGCAGATGCGGACGACGCTGCAGAACCACCTTGCCCTGCGCGCGGCACGGAGGGAGACGGCAATGGTCGCCCCGACAACTTGGCAGCCCACATCTGTCTCGCGGTCATTCTCGCCATGGCGCAGCACTACACCCGCGCCCCCCGAGGGAAACAAGCCATTCCTTGGATCCCGCAGCGCCCGCCCCCCGCTACCCCACCCCGGCGCGCTGGACCGCGTTCAGGCGCGTCGTGAAAACGCGCCCGACTTCACCTGGAAATATTCCCAGTTACCATCCGCCCCCTCCGGCGGCTCCGTGCCCGTGGCGATCACCTGAGCCGCGGACGGGAGAGCCGACCAGAACCGCGCGCGGCGTTCGGCATCGAGTTCCCCGACGACATCGTCCGCCAGCAGGATCGGCTCAATGCCCGTGCAGCGCCGAAACCAAAGCGCCTGCCCCAGCCGGAGTGCGACGACGAGCAGACGCTGCTGACCCTCGGACCCGAAATCGCGCGCAGGGCGTCCATCGATCAAAAAGTCGAAATCGTCCCTGTGCGGGCCGGTGGTCGTCGACCGGAAGCGCAGATCGCGTTCCCTGCCTTCGCGAAGCCGCGCAGCGATCGTGTCGGGATCGGCCTGCCCGCGGAGGTCCGACCGATATCCCAAGCCGGCCGGCTCCTCTCCACCCGCAACCCTCGCGTAGGATTCGCCCACCACCTCGGAGAGCGCCTTCACCCCCTCGGTTCGGCGCGTCACCAAATCTGCGGCGGCCGGCGCCATCGCGGCTTCAAATGCCCCCAGCTCCGCCTTCATCTGGCCTGTCCGCAGCAGCGCATTGCGCTCGGCCAGAGCGCGGTGGTAGGTCTGCAACGACGCGAGGTAACCACGGTCCGTCGCGGCCAGGGTGAGGTCGAGCCAGCGCCGCCGCCCACCGGGTCCGCCCCGGACCAGCTGATGATCCTGGGAGCAGAAAACGACCGTGGGAAACACCCCGAGAAAATCGCCCATCTTCGCGATGCGCTCCTGGTCGATCCACGCCTCCTTGCCTTCGTTCCTGAGAGAAAGCCGCACCCGCGTGTCCCCCAGGCGTTCATGTTCGAGTTCAAAGGCGACGCCCGCCTCGGCCCGGTCATGCGTGATCAGGAGGCGATGCTCGCTGGTCCTGAATGAACGCAGCGCCGTGAGCAGGCCGATCGCCTCGATCAAATTCGTTTTCCCCTGCCCGTTCGAGCCCACGAGAAACTGTCGCCGGCCGGAGAATTCGAGCCGGTTCGGAGCGAGATTTCTAAAATCCTGCACGGTGATGCTGCTCAGGCGCATGGAGGACGCCACTGAGGCGCCCGGTCCCCGCCGAGGCAAACGCAATTGAGACCGGCCTGCCGGCCGTCGCAAAAAGAGTCAGCGAGAAGTGGACTCCCTCGACACTTGCGTTAGCGTGTGCGGGAAATTTCTTTGCCTCCCATGACCTTTGACCAACAGCTGGACGCCACAACCCAGACGCTTCGTTCGCTCGCACAAATCCGCGCCGATATCGACCGCGCAGCGGATCTGATTCTCTCTGCGGTTGGCTCGGGGCACAAACTGCTCATCTGCGGCAACGGAGGCAGCGCAGCGGAGGCAGCCCATTTTTCAACGGAACTTGTGGGCCGCTATGCCCGCAACCGCCGGAGTCTGCCCGCAGTCGCCTTGAGCAGCGACGGCTCCCTGTTGTCGTGCATCGGCAACGATTATGGCTACGAGCAGGTTTTCGCCCGCCAGATCTCCGGCCTGGCGAAACCTGGCGATCTCGTCGTCGCGCTTACCTCCTCTGGCAATTCCCCCAACATCGTCGCGGCGCTCAACGAGTCCAAGCGCCTCGGTCTGATGAGCATTTCCTTCCTGGGACGCGGGGGCGGCGCCGCGAAGGGTCTGGCCACCTGCGACCTTATCATCCCCGGCAATTCCGGGCGCAGCGCCCAGGAATGTCACCTCTTCCTCATCCACTATTTCTGCGAACTCATCGACGCCGCGTATCCCTAACCTACGCCTCCGCCACCTCGCAAAATCGGGCTTTACCCGGCGCCATCCCACCCTGTTACTCACCACCCACTTTACCATGAGCACCACCGCAACTCCCTCCGAAGTCGCCGTCATCAAGACCAGCTACGGCGAAATGAAAATCGCCTTCTGGCCCGATGTCGCACCCAAGACGGTCGAAAATTTCAAAAAACTCGCCACCTCCGGCTTCTACAACGGCACCGCCTTTCACCGCATCATCAAGGGCTTCATGGTCCAGGGAGGCTGCCCCAACACGAAGCGAGACGCCAAAGGCATCCCGGGCACGGGTGACCCGGGCTACAAGGTCAAGGCCGAGTTCAACAAGCGTTCGCACCAGCGCGGCGTCATCTCGATGGCCCGCTCCCAACATCCCGACTCGGCCGGCTGTCAGTTCTTCATCTGTCACGGCAACGCGAGCTTCCTCGACGGCCAGTACACCGCGTTCGGCCAGCTCGTGGCCGGCGACGACGTGCTCGAGGCCATCGCCAGTGTTCCCGTGACCAGCGGCGACGGGCGCGAGCGCAGCACTCCCGCCGATCGCGTGGAAGTCGAGAGCATCACGATCGTCTCCGCCTGAACCGCGCGACGGGCCCCGCCTCCCCGTCCGTACGTTTTCCCCGAACACCAGGCTCCGGCGGGCGCCCGCGGCCGGAGCCTTCGAAACGATCTGCACGACCATGCGTCTGCGATATCTGGGCCACTCCTGCTTCCTCCTCGAAGCCGCCGGTGTGCGTTTCGTGTTCGACCCGTTCCTGACCGACAACCCGACGGCCCCCGCCGACGCGACGCCGGCGTCCATAGCGTGCGATTACCTGCTCGTTTCCCATGCGCACGACGACCATTGCGGCGATGCCGAGGCGATCGCGCGTGCCCATGGAGCCACGATCATCGCCAATTTCGAGCTCGCCGAATACTACGCGAGCCGCGGACTCAAGACCCTGGCCCTGAACCCGGGTGGGGCGCGGTCCCTAGCCTTCGGCCGCGTCAAGCTCACGCTCGCGCATCACAGTTCGAGCATCGGCACGGGTGCCTCCCCCGTCTACATGGGCAGCCCCTGCGGCGTTCTCCTCGAGGTCGAGGGCCGCCGGATCTATCACGCGGGCGACACGGCGCTCTTCCTCGACATGCAGCTGATCGGCCGCGGCGGCCTCGATCTCGCCATGATTCCGATCGGCGACGCGTTCACGATGGGCCCCGAGGATGCGCTCGACGCGCTCGATCTCCTGCGTCCGGCGCTCGCCGTCCCCATGCATTTCAACACATGGCCCGATATCGTGCAGGACGGGGACGGTTTTTCCGCCAGGGCCGCAGCCCGGGGCCATCCCGTGCGGGCGATGAAGCCGGGGGAAACCCTGGAGTTTTGAGCCCCGGAGCGCCGCTCCTCAAAACGTCAGGGCGCCGCGAAGCAGTTTCTCGCCGAGCAGGCGGGTGGCGCGTGTCACCACGTCGGGCATCGCCATCTCCAAAACCTCAGGGGTGAAACCCCATTCGACGAGGATGTTGGTGTTGATCTCGAAAAGAAATCCGTCCTCGGCGGCGCCTGCGCCAAGGGTCACTCCCAGGAACTTCCCCGCGTGAACGTGCACGGCGAGCGGGAGCGCGTCCTCGGGCATATCGGCTGTGGGAGGCTGGAACTCGGCGATGGCGACCAGGTTTTTGGGGAAATTCCAGCGACGGAGCATTTCCGCGCCCACGGAGGCGTAATTGTAACCGAAGGTCGCCTGTTCGGCACGATTCCAGGAAATCGACTCCTTCTCGCACTTCATGCGCACGGCACCCAGGTGTTCGCCGCAGGAATACGCGATGGCGAGTTTGCCGATCTCGTGGATCAGCGCCGCGGTGTACGCCACCGCGGGATCCGCGCGGCCCGATTGCTCGGCGAGAAATTCCGCGGCGACCGCCGATACCAGCGAGCGGCGGCAGAAATCGCCCGGCTCCCACTTGAAGCCCTGGACGGGCTGTGCCATCCAACGCCCGGCCAGCGAGAGCGCCGCCAGCCGGTAAATTTCCCTCGATCCCAGGCGCATGATGGCCTCGCCAAGCGAATCCACGCGCTGGCCTCCCGTTGCGAAATAGGCAGAGTTCGCCAGCCGCAGGGTCGAGCCCGCAAGGGCCGTGTCCATCCGGATGATCGTCTCGACGTCCTGGGCCGAGGCGTTGACGTCCTCAAGCACTGCGACCAGTCGCGGAATCAGCGTCGGTGAACAGGGCAAACGGAGCGCGCTCTCGCAAACCTGATCGAGTGTGGGAATGGTCGACATGGGAAGTTTGCGTCTGGAAGCGTGCCGGCGGAAACCGGATTTTCGAACCGTGAGATTGGCCTAGGCCGCCGTAAGGAGCGAAGCGGGGTCCAGAATGAGTGCAATACTGCCGTCGCCGAGGATGGCCCCGCCGGCAACGCCCGCGAGACCGTGAAGAAAGGCGCCGAGCGTCTTAATGACCACTTCCTGCTTGCTCACCATTTCGTCGACGAGCAGCGCCGCCACCCGGTCATTGTTCTCGATGATGACCACGATGCCCTCCCAGGGGATCTCCACGGCTCCCGGGATTCCGAATCTGCGGTGCAGACGATGAAGGGGAAGGATGCGCCCACGGTGATCGATGACCTCTCCGCGCCCATGGACCGTCGCGAACGACTCCTTCGCGGGCCGAAGCGCCATTTGGACCGAAGTGCTCGGAAGGATGAAACGATCCGTGCCCACACGCACGACGAGCCCGTCGATGATGGCCATCGTCAGCGGGAGCTTGATCCGAAACACGGTGCCCTTGCCGACGTTGCTCTCGATCTCGACCTTGCCCCGCAGTTTTTCGATGTTCCGGCGGACCACGTCCATGCCGACGCCGCGACCGGAGACCGCGGTCACCTTTTCCGCCGTGGAAAATCCCGGCAGGAAAATAAAATTCAGGATCTCATCCCGCTCGTAGTGCTGATTCTGTGACGCGAGATTCAACTTGATCGCCTTCGCAAGAATCTTGTCGGGGTCGATGCCCCGTCCGTCGTCGGTCAGTTCGATGATGATGTTGCTGCCCTGATGATAGGCTTTCAGCTCCAGCCGGCCGATCTCCGGCTTGCCCTTCTCCATGCGTTCGGCGGACGGTTCGAGTCCGTGATCCAGCGAGTTGCGCACCATGTGCACAAGCGGGTCGCCGATTTCCTCGACCACCGTCCGATCAACCTCGGTCTCCTCTCCGATCGATACAAAGGAGACCTTCTTGCCGAAATCGCGCGCCAGGTCGCGGGCCAGGCGCTCCATTTTCTGGAACGTGGGTTTGACGGGCACCATACGCAGCGACATCGCGTTGTGCTGAAGCTCCTTGGTGATGCGCCCCAGCTGGGCGACATTGCGCTGGAGTGCCGAGCCCTCGTCCGAGCTTGCCCGGGCGGATTCCACGAGCTGGCTCTGGACGATCACCAACTCACCGACGACATCCATGAGGGTGTCGAGCTTCTCGGTATTGACGCGGACAGTGCTCGACGAGCCTGCGGCCACCGTGGGCGTGATCTTGGCAGCGGCGTGTTTATCCGGTGCCACGACGGCGTGGGCACCGGGTTTGCCCTCCTCCACCAACCCCTCGGGGGTGAAGATCGGAACGTCCACATGCACCGGATCCTTGTGCGCCTCCGGCTGCGGTTCATGCCGCGCCTCCGCCTGGGCCTGGGGTTGCGGAGCGGTGGACGGCTCCGGTTCCTGCGCCGCAGGCGTCGGAGGAATGGACGCCTTCGGCTCGGCTCCGGCATCCGGATCCGCGGCGAGCGTCTTGACTTGTTGGATCAGGTGGCTGACCGGCACGACCTCGTCCGGAAGCTGCCCCTTGTCGAGGGCCACGGACATCTGGTTGACCATCACCTGCACTGCATCACGACTTTGGAGAATCGCCGTGATGATCGTTGGATTGAGCCGCAGCTCCCCGTTGCGAGCGAGATCGAGCAGCGACTCGACCTCATGCGTGAGCACATGCATCGGCTTGAGCTGCAGGAAGCCGGAGACTCCCTTGATCGTGTGGAACGATCGAAAGATCGAGTTGAGCGCGTCCTTGTCGTCGGGCGCGGCATCGAGCGTCAGCAGGGCCGCCTCGATCTGCACGAGGTGGTCGAGCGCCTCCGAACGGAACTCGGACAACAGCTCGCGATTTTCCTCGAGATTGAGATTGAGCACGACGTCCACCGACGGATCGAGGGCGATCGCCTTTGGTGCCTTGGCTGCGCTCTCACCGGCCGCCGGCGTCGCGGCAAACTTCATTTCCAGAGGTGCAATCGCGCCACCGGTCCTCAATGGAGTCATCAATTTGGAGAGCCATTCGACCAGCTTGCGGAGATTGCCGTGGCTCGCCTCGTCAAACGGCAGCGCATCGTCCAAACGGTGCTCCAGATAATCCCTTAGTGTCCGTACGGGACCGCTGATCTCGGGCTGGGTCGTCGTCTGCTCAAGCAATTCACCCAACAGGCTGTATGCGGGGATAAGACCTTCATCGTGGCCGACTTGAGCCAGGATCGATTCCGCCGCCAGACGATTCAGGGTATCTTCGATTTGTGGAAGCGATTCGGCAGGGATGGACATGGAAGGTCTCGAAAAAGACTTAAGTTTTATTCGACCATCCACGGGAAAACTTTATCTCAACTTCGTTAAAGCATTCCCCGCTCCGGTCGATTATCCAAAAGAATGGTTGGGTTTCCGACCTAAGCGATCAAATTTACGTCCATGAGCAACAACGCGCTGAGCACCACCATCTCGAAGACTGCGAACAAGTACCTGACCGTCACTCTTGATAATGAGAGCTACGGAATGGCCGTGCTCAAGGTGCGCGAAATCATCCGTCTGCAAAAGATCACGCCGGTCCCGCAGATGCCCGATTACGTCAAGGGCGTCATCAATCTTCGCGGCCGCGTGATCCCCATTGTGGACCTGCGTCTCAAGTTCGGATTGAAGGCCGAAATCGCCGAACGCACCTGCATCGTGGTCGTCCAGGTCAGTCTCCCCTCCGGTCAGAACGTCCAGATGGGGCTGATCGTCGACAGCGTCGAGGAGGTCGTCACGCTCACAAGCGACGAGATCGAGCCCACGCCGGAGTTTGGCACCCGCATCGACACGACGTACCTTCTCGGCATGGCCAAGATCAAGGGCCAGGTGAAGACCTTGCTCGATATTGATCGCGTCGTCGCGCCCGAGGCCGTCGAACGCATCGCGAAAAACGCCTGAAGCCGTCGAGGCCCCCCTCACACCGCCGCCCCGCGTCCGCACTCCGGATTTGCGGGGCGTTTTTCTGCCTGGAACGCCCTACTTGTCGTCCAGCATCCGCCTGAGCCTCAGGCACAGGTCTTCGATGCGATAGGGTTTGGTGATGAACTCCCGCTGGCCGAGTTTCATCAGCTCGGACTTCATCTCCTTGGTGATGTTGCCGCTGACGATCAGGACTTTCACACCGGGCCTCAGTCGCTTCAGCTCCTTGAACACCTCGAGGCCGTGGATCTCGGGCATGTTCAGATCGAGCAGGACCGCATCGAGCGGCACATCGCGCCGTTCAATGATGTGGATGGCCTCGCGACCATCCTGGGCCAGGCGGATTTGATACCCGCAAGGTTCCAGCACATTGCGAAGCAGGGCACGGAGGCTCATTTCATCTTCGACGATGAGGAGATTTTCATGGCCCTTGGGAAACTCCCCGAATGCACGGGGCGGTGTCTGCAGGAGAGGCACGCTCTCGCTGTCGGAGGCAGGCAGGTATACCAGGAAGCTGCTGCCCTGCCCCACCGCGCTTTCCACGTCGAGCAGACCCCTGTGGTTGGCGATGATGCCGTAGACGACAGCGAGGCCCAAGCCCGTGCCGCCCGACTCCTGCTTCGTGGTGAAAAAGGGCTCGAAGATCCTTGCACGCACCTGGTGCGACATGCCCACACCGGTGTCCGAGACTCGGAGGCAGACGTAGCGCGTGGCGGAGTCGGCTCCCAGTCGCAGCAGCTCGGAGCCGGGGATGATACGCGTGGACAGCGTCAGGCGGCCGCCCTTGGGCATCGCATCGCGCGCATTGACGCAGAGGTTCATGATCACCTGCTGCAACTGGCTCTGATCGGCGCTCAGCGAGCCGATGGTCTCGTCGAGCTCGAAATCGATGGTGATGGTTCTCGGAAAGGTCTCCGCGATGAGCGCGCCCAACTCGCGCACGATCTTGTTGAGGTTGACCGGGGCAGTCCGGACCTCGGTCTTCCGGCTGAAGGTGAGGATACGCTGCACGAGGCTGACCGCTCGCTGGGCGGCGCCGTGCACCTCGCGCAGATAGCGGCGCAGCGCCTCGTCGGCGTTGCTCGCGCTCGCCCTGGCCAGGCACACTTCGGTGTACCCGTTGATGATGGCGAGCATGTTGTTGAAGTCGTGGGCGATGCCGCCGGCCAGGGTGCCGAGGCTCTCCATCTTCTGGGATTGGCGGAGCTGTTCCTCGAGCCGCTTTCGGTCGGTGATATCCTCCCGCAGGCAGAGAAGATTCGAGACATCGCCCTGGTGATTGCGGATCGGCGAAGCCTGGATGTCCTCCCAAAGGATTCCCCCATCCTTCCTGCGCGACCGCAGCTCACCGCGCCATTCATGGCCGGCGGCGACAGATTCGATCAGACCGCGGAAGGCCTCCTCGCTCTCGAAGCCCTCGCGCAGCACTGGGATGTTCTTCTCGATGATCTCCTCAAGCGAATAGCCGGTGGTCGCCGTGTACTTGGGATTCACATACTGGACCGAGCCCTTCGTGTCGGTGATCACGATGGAGATCGGGGACTGCTCGACCGCGCTGGTGAGCTTGAAGGACAGGTCCTCCGCCTGGCGCTGGCGGGTCACGTCGCGGCCAATGGCACGGAACATCGTCACCTCACCCTTCTCGTCGAGCAGGGCGGTCTCCTCCCACGCGAGCAGGCGCCACCCCTGGGCGGTCATCCACCGGGATTCGTGTTCGATCCGGTGCGGGGCATGCTCGAGCGACGCGATCAACGAGCGCCAGCGCTGAAGGTCCTCGGGATGAATGAGCTGGGCCAGATCACGTCCCGCCCAGGAGGCCGTGGGCCGACCGAACTTCCGGGCAAACGAGAGATTGACGGCGACGATGGAGCCGGAGATCTCGCGGACGCAGGCCAGGAAAGCGCTGTTTTCCCAGGGAGCGACGTGATGTCCGCGGATGATGGCGGCGGCCAGCGCCGATGGATGCGGCGTCTCTTCGGAAATCGGTGCGACGGACATGGGCGCGGGGGCGGACAGCTACACGAGTCCGTTGAGCATCATCGGCAGGCGCTGGAGGCTGTGCTGAAGCGCCGCCTTGGCGATGCTGCTCTCACTGTCTCCCGAGCCGAAAAGGATTTTCCACCCCGGCAAGGTCGCCCACTCATCCTCCTTCATCGGAGGAACCTGCTCAAAGCCTCCGATGATGCCGGACGTGCGCACGAGCTGGTCGGCAACCTGCACGGCTGCGGCGAAGATGGCGTGATCACCGGCGCCCTCCGGGTCATTGTGGTAAAGGACTGCGTTGATGATCTCCGGAGCCACGCGGTGACGAAGCAGGTAATAGCCGCCGACGCGGGCGTGGTCCCAGCCGATCAGTTCCCGCTCGTAGGCGCAGACCTCGAGGGTGGAACGCCCCTTAAAATCGACCACACGCGCAAATTGCTCGGGGAAGGTGGTCGCCTGCACGACCTTGCCGACATTGTGAAGCAAACCGATGATGTAGTCGGTGTCATCGTCGACGAGCATCGTGGTGTTCATGGCCAGGATCTCACGGGTCATGAGCGCGGAACCAATGGAATGCTTCCACAGTTCCCTCCATTGAAGCTTGATCGGCACGTTTTGAAGCCGCTCCAGTTCCTCGATGATCGGAGTGGCCTTAGCCAGCTCCCGGATCTGCCTTAGGCCAAGATAGAAGACGGCTTCCTCGATATTGTTCACCTTGGCCGTCAGATCGAAGAAGACGGAATTGACCATTCTCAGAAGACGGGCTGTCAGGGAAGGGTCGCGACGGATGACCTCGGCGATCTGGGAATTGAAGCTGAGATCCGATTTCAGCAGTTCGCCCAGTGCGTGGTTGATGCTCGAGAGCGAGGCAAGTTTGGGGCAGGCATCGATTCGTTTGGCGATCTCGGCATCGGAGAACGGTACGGGGTTGGTAGCAGCAGGGGGCTTGTTTGCAACCAATGGAGGCATGGTGAAGCTTGAAATAAATTGGTCAAAACCCTGATCGGTGCGAGTCCTAAAAACTGAAGGATGAAGCGAATCGCGCAAGAAGGCAAAAAACACCCAGTACTCCGGATCTCATCGGCTGCGGTGCGGCGCCGCCCCGGGTAATACGGACAAACAGGCCGCCGCCGGGAATCGGCGACGGCCTCAAAGACCGGTCACACGGGTGGTGCACCGCACTTACTCTTACTGCAACGGGGGAATCGGCGAAACCACAAGGTTCGTCCCCGTCATCTCCGGGGGCTGCGGCAGGCCCATCAGCGCGAGGACCGTGGGCGCCACGTCGGCCAACCGTCCGCCTGGACGAACCTGAGTCCCCTGCTTCGAAAAGCCTTTCCCGACGATGAAACACTCCACGAGGTTCAGGGTGTGCGAGGTATGGGGACTGTTGATCACGGGGTCCCAAAGCTGTTCGGCGTTGCCGTGATCGGCGAGGACCATGGCCCGGCCGCCCACCTTGAGGACAGACTCGATCAGCACGCCCACACCCAGGTCCGTGGTTTCACAGGCACGGACGACGGCCGGGACCGAGCCGGTGTGGCCAACCATGTCGGGATTGGCATAATTGACCACGACGAGGTCGTATTTGCGCGACAGGATCGCCTCGCGGGCGATCACGGTGACGCTCGCGCCGGACATGTCGGGGGCAAGATCATAGGTCGCCACCTTCGGGCTCGCCGCCATGCCGCGGTCTTCGCCCGGGAACGGCTCCTCGCGGTAGTCGTTGAAGAAAAAGGTGACGTGCGGATATTTTTCCGTCTCCGCGGTGCGGAATTGGGTCTTGCCGTGTTTTGCAACCCAGTCGCCCAGGATGTTCACCATCTTCGCGGGCTTCTTGAGGATGGTCTCGATCGGAAGCCCCTTCTTGTACTCGGTCAACCCGGCGAAAAAGAGATCGAGTTTGGGACCCCGCTCAAACTCCTTGAAATCCGCCTCGGCAAAGGCGCGGCTGATTTCACGCGGACGGTCGCCGCGGAAATTGAAGAAAATGACGGCATCTCCATCACCGATCGTGGCCACCGGCTTGCCGTCGGTCCCGACGACCCAGGTGGGCAGGATGAACTCGTCGCCATTCTGCGTCTCGCTGAGCGGATTGTCGTAGTACTGCTGGACCGCCGCCGTGGCGCTGGGGGCAGTGGCGTCCGCCTTGGACCCCGTCAGCATGAAGTAGGCCTTGCTCACCCGTTCCCATCGGTTGTCGCGGTCCATCGCCCAAAAGCGTCCGCAGACCGTGGCGACCTTGCCTAAGCCGAATTCGCCCAGCTTGGACTCGAGTTGCCGCATGAACTCGAGCCCGCTCTTGGGCGGCGTGTCGCGGCCGTCCATCAGGGCATGGATGAACACGTTCTTGGTCACGCCCTCCTTTTTGGCGAGGGTCAGGAATCCATAGAGATGCTCAAGCAGCGCGTGCACGCCCGCATCGGAGCAAAGCCCCATGAAATGAAGCTTGGAACCCCGTTCCTTGACGCGCTTGAGCGCCGCCTTCCAGACCGGGTTGACGGCGATCTCGCCGTCTGTGATTGCTTTCGTGATACGCACGATCTCCTGATCGACGATGCGTCCGGCGCCGATGTTCTGATGACCGACCTCGGAGTTGCCCATCACGCCCTCGGGCACCCCCACGTCGAGTCCGCAGGCGGCCAGCAGCGTATGCGGGTAGGTGGCGTGGAGCATGTCGTCGCAGGGCTTCCGAGCCAGGTGGACGGCATTGTAGGCATTTTGCTCGGGATGGGGATTCTTGCCCCAGCCATCGCGAATCACGAGGAGAACGGGTGTGCGAGGAGTGCTCATAGAAAAGGGAGCCTGCATGTGAGGCGATTTGCGTGCTCGAAACAAGCCCGCGCTTGACCGCGAGGCGTAATCTCACCGCCATCCGCCGCCTTGCGAGGGACTGCGTAATATCCGCCCGCCTCTTCGTTATCCCTGCCACCGCTTGTGACGTATTTGGCAGTAGACGTGCTAAAGAGGATGTCGCCATGACGCTTATAATCCGTGACGTGCTGGTCAATCCGCCCACTTGGTTCGCGTCATTTCGGGATCTGACGCTGTACTGCAACGTGTTCTTTCATGACGACGTCGTGATCGAATCTGAGGAGGCGGACATCTATTATCGGTGGATCAAGCCGCGAGGCGGGATGGACTTCGTGCAAGACTTCGTGCGCCCGGGTTCGGAGGACGGCATCCGGCTCGACGTCGAACTTCAGTATCCTCGGACGGTGATCACGCATCGGATCGCGCCGGAGAACGTCCATCAGCTGATCGCACAGATACGGTCCCTGCGCCGCGTCGCTTGAAGCTTGCGGGGGGTCCTTGACGCTTTTGCTATGGTGGTTTGGAAAACCACTTGAGCAACGACTCCCACAACATCATCCGCTGCCGCGAGGTCACTGCGCGCTATGGGCGGGTTGTCGCCCTGGACGGGGTGACGGTGGACATCCCGTGCGGGAGTCTCACGGCGGTCGCGGGGCCCAACGGGGCCGGGAAGAGCACCCTGCTGAAGGCGATCCTGGGCTGGCTCCGCCTGGCACATGGGGAGATTCGGATTGGTGATGCACATCCCCAGCACGTGCTTCCGAGGCTCGCCTACCTTCCGCAGCGCCAGACGGTGGACTGGGATTTTCCGATCACGGTGCGCGAGGTGGTTGAACAGGGGCGCTACCCGGCCCTGAGGGTTGGGCGGCGCCTTGGGCGAAGCGACCATGAGCGGGTGGACAGGGCCCTCGAGGAACTGGCGCTGCCTCCGCTCGCCAACCGTCAGATCCGCATGCTTTCGGGAGGCCAGCAGCAGCGAGTATTCCTCGCCCGCGCCCTGGCTCAGGGTGCCGACATCTTTCTTCTCGACGAGCCCTTCAACGGACTCGACCGCTTTGCGACCGAGGAACTCACCCACATTCTTCTCGGCTGGAAGGCGCAGGGACGCACCGTGCTCGCGGCGATTCACGACATCGAGCTGGCGAAGCGCCACTTCGAGATTGGCGTCCTGCTGGCCACACGTCTGATTGCGGCCGGGCCCGTCGGGGATGCGCTGTCGGAGCCCAACCTCGAGGCGGCGTTCCTGGGAAGCCACTGCACCCATGGCGATGGGCTCAACCTGGTGCGCACGGCGCAGTTCCCGACATGAGTGTATCCGAATTTCTGATCGCACCCTTCCGCTATGATTTCATGCAGCGGGGGTTGCTCACGGCGGTCCTGCTCGGCATCAGCGGCGGCCTTCTCGGATGCATCCTCGTGCTGCGCAGGCTCTCGTTGATGGGCGATGCGCTCGCGCACTCGCTGCTGCCGGGAATAGGCGCTGCCTACCTGCTCTTCGGGCCAAGCATGCCGGCGCTATTCATAGGTGCGATGTTTGCCGGGCTGCTCACGGCGCTCGGCAGCGCGCTGCTCAGCCGCCTCACGCGAATCAAGGAGGACGCCGCCTTCGGCGCGCTCTTTGTCGTCCTGTTTGGAGTCGGGGTCGCGCTCATCAACGTCGCCCGAACCCGGCTCAACATTCTTGAATTTTTATTCGGAAACGTGCTTGCGGTCAGTCCGTCGGACATTGCGCTGACCACTTCGACGACCGTCCTCACGGTGCTGGCCTTCGTCTTTGGGTATAGGCATATCGTGTTAGAGACCTTCGATCCGGTATTTTATCGGGCCACGGGCGGACGCGGGGGGCTCGTACACCTGGGCCTGCTCTCCCTGGTGGTGCTCAATCTGGTGGCTTCGCTCCAGACGATGGGCATCGTGCTGTCGCTCGGGCTTTTTCTCCTGCCCGCGGTCAGTGCCTACCTTTGGAGCGACCATCTTCGCAACCTGCTCGTGCTCTCGGTGGCCATTGCTGTCGTCTGCGCGGCCGCCGGCATCCTCATCAGTTATCATATGGGCTTCCCGAGCGGCGCCAGCATCGTAATCTGCCTGGGCGCAGTCTTCCTGTTCTCGGCGGTGGCGAGCCCCCGGCACGGTCTTCTTTCGAAACTGCGCGGCACCGGCGACACAGCCTGAGCGGCCCGCGGAGACGAGGCGGCGGTGCCTGCCAGATCGCGCTTGCCCGGCGCCAGCCCCCCAAACACCATCGGCATCCCCCATGGCTACGAAGGAATTTTACATTCGAAACGCGTCCGAAACCGACGCCCGCGGCCCGTTCAACCTCGAACAGCTGTCCTCCCTGTGCGAAGCCGGACAGATCACGATTGAGACGCTGTATTACGAAGCGATGGACGAGAAGTGGGTGACTCTCGGCGAAAACATCGAACTCAGAGCCGCACTCTTTCCCGAGAAGAAAAAACTCAGCCTGAAACGAAACAGCCAGGTCGCCTCCCTTAACACTGCCGAACGGGACCAGCAGGCCATCGAAGTGCACGACATGCTCGCGGCGGCCGAAGCAAGAACCGATGACACCCGCGACAAGGGGCGCCATCTCGTGATGGTGGACCGTTGCGCCAAGGCTGGGCTATGGGGCGGCATCGCGATTCTGCTGATCGCGATGGCGGGCGAAATCATCCCTTCGATCGACGTATTGACGACTTTCACCCCGGACAAGCTCCTCGATCATCCCCTTGTGGGACTCGGCGTGCTCGACCTATTTCTCGCGCTGCTGTTGATCCTCGGCGTGGTGAGCGCCTATCCCTTCGTCCGCTTCCGCGCGATGCTGGGGCTCGGATTTATGGGCTTTCTTTTCTACACGCACGGCCAGCCCCTCCTGCTCGTCGCGGCGTTGGCGGGTTCGGCCGGACTCTACATCTGCACGGTTTCCCTCAGTTACGGGTCCATGGGCCTGGGGCTGTTTTTTGGTCTGGGCGGCATGGGCGCCCTGAGTTGGCTTCTGACCCGCTAGCATGCCCGACCAAGCCAGGCCTGTCGCCCGCAGCAATTCGTTTTGGCGCCATGAAATCTGGCGGCACGAGCACCTGTGCGACCGCTCGGCTCGCGGGGTCTTCTATGCGTTCTTGCGCGGAGTAATGATTACCGGCCGCGTCTTCAAGGAGACGAAAGCCATGATCCGCGCGGCGGCACTCAGCTACAGCTCCATGCTCGGCCTGGGGCCGCTGGTCGCGATCGTGATGATCTTCGCCGGCTTCATCCTCAACAAGAAGGACCCCCAGGTCGCGGTACACAGCCTCCATAGGATCATCGAATTTGTGGCGCCGTCCGTGTCCGAGTTCGACAAGGTCTCCACCGTTGAAGCCACGCACAGGACGGCTGCGACGCTCAAAAACCACCCGGCCGTCGTCGACCTCCTCAACGGGTTCGTCAAAGGCTCACGTTCCGGCGCGGCGGGCACGCTCGGCGGCATCTCGCTCGTCTGCATCGTGCTCATGCTCTTCACCTCCGTCGAAAATGCCTTCAACGAGATTTGGGGTGTGCGGCGCGGCCGCAGCTGGCTCGTGCGCATCGTCGTGTATTGGACCCTCGTCACTTTCGGAGCCATCGTGTTTTTCCTGTCCGTCACGGCGCTCAGTGCCGGCGCTTTTGTCAGCATTTTCCTCGGCAAGGTCCCCTTCGGCACGGACCTGCTCCATCTCGTCCGCTGGGTGCTGCCCGTCTGCTCCGTCGCGGTTGTGATCCTCGTGCTCACCCTCTTCTATCGTTACATCCCGAACACGGAGGTGCGATGGCACGCTGCGCTCACCGGCGCGGCCGTGGTCACGACCCTGATCTTCGCGAACAATCTCTTCGCGTTCTTCTATTTCAGGCAGGTGCTCGAGTCGCGCAGCCTCTACGGCTCGGTCGGCATCGTGCCCGTGTTGATGCTCGGGCTGTACGTATTCTGGCTGTTCGTGCTCATCGGAGGACAGGTGAGCTACGCGGTGCAGAATGCGCGCCTCCTCTCCGGGCAGGCCGGATGGCATAGGCTGTCAGACGGCCTCCGCGAGCGTCTGGCGCTGGGCGTTTTCCTGGCAATCTGTCGCCGGTTCAGGGAATCCCTGGAACCCTACACCGCCACCGAAATTGCCGACCGCCTCCACGCTCCGACACAGATAGTCAACGAATGCCTCAACCGGCTCGCCGATCTCAAGCTGGTGGCCTCGCTCGAATCCACAACGGACGACGCGTCATCGGATCGTCGCTACCTCCCCACCCGTTCGCTCGAAGGAATCACCCTGGCCCATTTCACGGAGGTCAATGCGAACTTGGGGGACGACGATGTGGCGCTCGACCATGTCGAACGCGATCCGTTGCTCGGTCGTCTCGATGAGGAGATGCGCGCCTGCGCAGCCAGTGGATTTCTCTCCAAGCCGCTCAGCGAGCTCATCGACGAGCATCCCTGGCAGCCGCACGATTCGTGCGGTACGCCACCGTCGGAATTCCACGCCTAGGGCGTCAGGCTGTCGTCAAGGCCCCGGGGGCAAGGAGTTCCGTGAGCGTGCGAATCCGTACGTCCTCGCCCCAGCCTGGCGCACGATTTCCGCGATCGAGCAACACCGAGGTGATACCGGCGGCCCTGGCCGCCTCGATGTCCTTGCATTCGTTTCCCACATACATCGCATGGGAGGGGGGGACTCCCGCTTCAGTTACCAAACGAAGCAGTCCGTCCGGGCCGGGCTTCCTGCACCCTGCTTCAGCCGACGTGAGCAGCCGGTCCACCAGTCCCGTCAGACCCGTCTCGAGCAGGTCCCCCTCCACGAGAATCCGGGGCATCCCGTAGGGCACGTCCGTCAACACCGCGATAGGACAACCCCGGCCGCGGAGCTGTGACAGCGTCGGCACCGCATCGGCAAATGCAGACAGTCGACGCCTGAATACTCCGAAGAAGGCGCGCGCGGATTCAAGACCTCCACCGCAGCCGGATGCCCCCAGCGCCTCCGCAAGTTCGGCGCAGATGGCGTCAAAGGAGACCTCGAACACGCGGGGCGACAGTCTCGTGTTGTGACGCCGCAGGACTGCCGTTCCGGCCTCGATACCACTACTCGTCGGTCTCACACCCCACTGCGCTGCCAACGCCGCCAGCGCCTCCGGATAATGCCTTTCCCAGTTCAACGGCACGCCTGCGTACTCGACCAGAGTGTCCCCCAGATCGAAGATGCATAGCCGGTTGGATCCGTCCGTCGTCGAGAGTCGCGACCTCACCATCGCAGGCAATCTCACCGATGGCAGGCCTGCAAGCCGGCGCCGCCGCGCGATGCGCTCTGAGTCTTGCTTCCGGGTCTCTGTCTCCCCCTTCTCTGGAGGATGTCGCCGTCGCCCCTGCCCTCACCGTTGCTACCCCTTGATGGAAATCCGGGCCCTGATGCGGCGCTGGAGCGTTTCATCGAAGTGACGAACGAACGCGGGCTCACGCTCTACCCGGAGCAAGAGGAGGCCATCCTGGAGCTGTTTGCCGGACGCAATGTGATCCTGAATACGCCCACCGGCTCGGGAAAGTCGCTCGTCGCCACCGCCTTTCACTTCAAGGCGCTGTGCGAACGCCGGCGGTCGGTCTACACCTGTCCGATCAAGGCGCTGGTAAATGAAAAGTTCCTCTCACTGTGCCGCGATTTCGGTCCCGACAACGTCGGCATGATGACCGGTGACGCCTCGGTCAACCCGGGGGCCCCGGTCCTCTGCTGCACGGCAGAGATTCTCTCCAACATCGCGCTCTCACGCGGCGACCGCGATCCCTTCGCGGCGGTGATCATGGACGAGTTTCACTACTACTCGGATTCCGAACGCGGCTACGCATGGCAGGTCCCCCTGCTCACCATGCCGGGCGCGCGGTTTCTGCTGATGTCGGCCACACTCGGCTCGACCACTTTCTTCGAAAAGGAACTCGAGCGGCTCACCGGCGTTCCCTGCGTCACCGTTCGCAGCGACCGCCGGCCCGTTCCCCTCGCCTTCGAATACTCCGAGACTCCCCTCACCGAGCGGGTCGCAGGACTGCTTGAGGAGAGAAAGGCGCCAGTCTACCTCGTCTATTTCACGCAACGCTCCGCCTCCGAGGGTGCGCAGGACTGGATGAGCCTGAATCTCTGCACCAAGGAGGAAAAGTCCGCGATCGCTGCGGAGCTCGAGCGCGTGAAGTTCAACAGTCCCTACGGCAAAGACATCAAGCGCTGGCTGCGGCACGGCATCGCCGTCCACCACGCCGGGCTCCTCCCGAAGTACCGAGTCCTCGCCGAGCAGCTGGCCCAGCGCGGACTGCTCAAGCTGATCTGCGGCACGGACACGCTCGGCGTCGGCATCAACGTCCCGATCCGCACGGTCGTCTTCACACAGCTCTGGAAGTACGACGGGCAGAAGGCCGCGATCCTGAGCGTGCGCGATTTCCGCCAGGTTTCAGGCCGCGCCGGCCGCCGCGGATTCGACGACATCGGTTACGTGGTCATCCAGGCTCCCGAGCACGTCATCGAAAACAAACGCGCGGAGGAAAAGGCCGCAGCCGACCCAAAGAAAAAAAGGAAGCTCGTGAAGGCCCGTCCGCCCGAAGGCTTCGTCGGTTGGGATTCTTCGACGTTTGAGAAACTGATGAACGCCCCTTCCGAACAGCTCGTGTCGCGATTCAACGTGTCGCACGGAATGCTGCTTCAGGTCCTGTCGCGCGACGGCGACGGCTGCCGCGAGATGCGCCGGATCATCGCCACGTGCCACGAGAGCGCGGCGCGAAAAACACAGCTCCGCAGGAAGGCGTGGCAGTTGTTCCGCTCGCTTCTGGACCGAAAGATCATCGCGTGGATCCCACCCGAGCCCTCCGGTCGCAAGCTGCGCGTGAACGTCGAGCTCCAGGACGATTTCTCGCTTCACCAGACGCTTTCGCTGTACCTGCTGGACACCTTGGCCCTGCTCGACGCCGCCGCACCCGATTACCCCCTGGCCGTCCTCACGCTGTGCGAGGCGATCGTCGAGAACCCGGAGGCGATCCTGCGACGCCAGGTCGATCTGTTGAAGACGCTCAAGCTTCAGGAAATGAAGGCTGCGAACATTCCCTATGAGGAGCGCATGGAAAAACTCGAGCAAATCGAGCATCCGAAACCGATGAGCGAGTTTCTGTACGAGACATTCAATCGGTTCGCCGCGGCACACCCGTGGGTGGAATCGGAAAACGTCCGGCCGAAGTCGATCGCCCGCGAGATGTTCGAGCGCTACCTGTCGTTCGCCGAATATGTGCGCGAATACGGACTGCAGCGCATGGAGGGGCTGCTCCTGCGGCATCTTTCGCAGGTCTGGAAGGTCCTGTCGCAGACGGTGCCCGACCAGCGCAAGACGCCCGAGGTCGTCGAGATGGAGGATTACCTGCGGGAGCTGATGCGAGGCATAGACTCGAGCCTGCTCGAGGAATGGGAGCGTCTGCGCAATCCGGAGTTTGTCGCGGTCGAGGCGGCGGAAAAGCCGGCGCGGCCCTCGACCTACGATCTCGTCCGCGACCGGCCGTCCTTCCTGCGCCTGTTGCGTACCGCGATCTTCGCCTTCCTTCAGGATGTTGCCGCGAGGGATTGGGAGAGCGCGGCGGAACGCCTGAGAAGCGGCCAGGCCGGGGCGAGCGTCGAGGGCGAACCCGCAACCCCCGAAGCCCGCAGCCTGGAGGGCGCCTTCGCCGCCTATTTCGAAGCTCGGGAACGCTTCCGTCTCGACCCCGCCGGACGCGCTTCGGTGCACACGCACATCGACGAGGAGTCCGTCCCAGGCGAATGGCGGATCGCGCAGGTCCTGGTCGATGCCCTCGACCAAAACGACTGGGAGCTTCGCCTCGCCGTCCCTTTGGCCGAGTCGCGCGCAGCGATGCGCCCCGTACTGCGATTCGAGGGCCTCGTCCCGATCGGAGGTTGACGCCCCTGCCGTGGCGGCCGGGGGCGGTGCGCTCAACTGCCCAGACGCCGAAGCAGGCGACGGAGCTCGGGCACCAGCTCGAGAAGCTCGCGCTTGTGCGTCGCCGACAGACCGCCAATCAGCTGCTCGCCGCGCGCGGTGAGCGTCACGCGCACCTTCCGACGATCCTCCGGAGCCACCGCGCGTTTCACCAGCTTGCGCTGTTCCAGGCGGTCGACGAGGCCGACCGTGCTGTGGTGCCTCAATTGCATGCGCTCCGCCAGCTCTCCGATCGACACGTGCGCCCGATCAGGAAACCCCTTGATCGCAAGCAGGACCTGATGCTGCCTCGGCGTGAGGCCGGCATCCTGTGCCGCCTCCGCGCTGAAATTCAGGAACTTGCGCAACGCATAGCGGAAGTCGGCAAGTGTCCTGTAGTCCTCAAGGGATACACGGGCGGTGGATTGCGTACGGGCCATTCGGCCGACTCTGGTGTTTCCGCAGCGGAAGTCAATGGCCCGGACTTTCTTGTATATCGCTTTACGATACTTTTAATACGGCCCGATTCGGCGGCGGGGGGCGCGCTCAGAGTCGGTGCGCAGTCGGGTCTGGCCCCCCGGGGACGGCACGTTCGGGTTTGCCTCCGGGCCGGCGGCCCGAAACATCGCGGCCATGTTCACTCCCGGCACCTTTGGCACTCCCAACACGGCTTCGTCCACGCGCGTCCTTTTGCTCGGTTCGGGCGAGCTCGGCAAGGAGCTGACGATCGAGCTTCAGCGCTACGGCTGCGAGGTGATCGCCTGTGATCGCTACGAAGGAGCCCCGGCCATGCAGGTGGCCCACCGCAGCCACGTCTTTCCCATGCTCGACGGCATGGCGCTGCGACGCATCGTGGCCCTGGAACGGCCCGATCTGATCGTGCCGGAGATCGAGGCGATTGCGACGGAGGTGCTGGTGGAACTGGAACAGCAGGGCCAGCGTGTGGTGCCCACGGCCCGCGCTGCGCGCCTCACCATGAATCGCGAGGGGATCCGCCGGCTCGCGGCCGAGGAATTGAAGCTCCCGGTGTCCCCGTATCGGTTCGTCGGCTCCGAAGCCGAGGCGCTCGCGGCCGGGCATGAACTCGGATTCCCTTTTGTGCTAAAACCGCTGATGTCCTCGAGTGGACACGGCCAGAGCGTGGTGCGATCGATCGAGGCGTTGCCCGCCGCCTGGCGTTACTCGCAGGAAGGCGCTCGCGCGGGTGGCGGACGGTGCATCGTGGAGGGCTTTGTCCGTTTCGATTTCGAAATCACGGTGTTGACCGTCTCCGCCTCAAACGGAATCCAATGCTGCCCGCCCATCGGCCATATCCAGATCGACGGCGACTACCGCGAGAGCTGGCAACCCTGCGCGATGACCGAGGCGGTTTGGTTGAAGGCACAGGATATCGCGAAGACCGTGGTGGGCGCCCTTGGCGGCTGGGGAATCTTCGGTGTGGAGTGTTTCGTGCGCGGCGAGGACGTGATTTTCAGCGAAGTCAGTCCCCGCCCACACGACACGGGGCTGGTGACTCTCGGCAGCCAGCCCTGGTCGGAGTTTGCGTTGCATGCGCGGGCCATTCTCGGCCTGCCGGTGCCGTCCATCCGACTCCAGCGTCCCTCGTTCAGCGTGGCCTTGCTCGGCGAGGGGAACGGCGTGCCCCGGTTTTCGGGCGTCGACCGCGCGCTGGCGATCCCCGAGACCCAGGTGCGACTGTTCGGAAAACCCGAATGCCGCGGACACCGGCGGCTCGCTGTTGTCGTTTCCAGCGGCGACGATGTGGAGCAGGCGCGCACCCGAGCCCGCGAGGCGGCCCAAGCCGTTCGCATCGTCCTGGACTGAACCGATTCGGCCACAATCCGCGTGAGGGCGAGGGCACTCTTGATGCTTGCCGAAGCCGGAACGGCGCGCCAGACCTCGCGGATTTCATGGATTGGATCGCCCTCACGTTGTTCGCCGCCCTGTTCCTGGGCTGTTACGAACTGTTCACCAAGCATGCCGTCAACCACAACGCAGTGCTGCCGGTGCTGTTCTTCAGCACCCTGTGCGGTGCGGGCGTCTGGCTGGGCCTGATGGCTCTGCAGGCGCTTCACCCCGGTTTGCTGCCGCATGCCTTGGTGACCGATCCGATCTCGCCGAGGGAGCACCTGCTCCTCGCGGTGAAATCCGGAATCGTGGGCTCGTCGTGGATCGCCACGTATTTCGCCATGAAACACCTTCCCCTTTCAATCGCATCGCCGGTGCGCGCGACCGGCCCGGTCTGGGTGTTCGCCGGAGCCCTGGTGTTTCTCGGTGAGCGCCCGACGCTGATCGAGATGCTGGGAATCCTGATCACGATCGCATCGTTCGTGAGCTTGTCGCTGGTGGGTCGGGAAGAAGGCATCTCATTTCATCGAAACAAATGGGTGCTGCTGCTGGCGTTGGGCACCGCCCTGGGTGTGGCGAGTTCGCTGTACGACAAATATCTGCTGGGCCGTCTGCATTTCCGAACTCCCACCGTGCAGGCTTGGTTTTCAATTTACCTGGCGCTGTTCTTTCTGTTGCCCGCGATCGGATGGAAACGGCGCTGGTGGCCGCGCAATGTGTTTCACTGGCGCTGGAGCATTCCGTGCATCGCGCTGGCGCTGCTGCTGTCGGATTACCTCTATTTTTCCGCCCTGCGCAACCCCGTGGCCCTGGTGGCGCTGGTATCCAGCCTTCGTCGGGCGAGCACGCTGGTGGCGTTTGCAGGCGGTCTCATGTTTTTCAAGGAGCGAAACGGTCTGAAAAAGCTCCCGGCGGTGATCGGAGTGATGGTCGGGATCCTACTGACCGTACTAGGTTGACGGCAGGGGCCGACGGGCCCCTGCACGGATTACGGACGGCGCGAGTGCTGCCTGCGCGAAGCATAGTCGCCACACCCGATTAGCAGGATCCCCGCGATGGCATAGTAGGAGACGAGGCCTTCGACGCTGCGGAAAAGCGCAAAACAATTTTCACACAAGGGGGAAAACGCGATAGCCACGAAGGCGACGGCGAGCGAGAGGATGAGTGCGAGTGAGGATTTCATGATTTTTATGGTGGTTGCATTCTCTTTTGCACATGCCGTGCCAAGCCAGCATTCAACTTCTTTTCAATTGTTAATTAACACCTTATGATATTTCTCCTTTTTTCATCCGCATCCGGATTTGTCTTTCGGAATCGGAGTTGGGAATGCCCGATCCCGAAAGCGGGACGCTCCGGATTCGATCGGACGGAGACGGCCCGATCGATGCGTCCACGTCGGCCGAAGTGTTGACCGGGCACGCGAATTGGGAGGACGATACAGACCAGACGGATATGAAAATCTCGATTCCCGATACCCTGAAAGCCGACCTACCCCAGAACTTCTGGGCCAAGATTTTTGCCGCCACGCCGATCGTGATGACCGTCATCGCAACGATGCTTGCGGGCTTGTCCACGAGCGAGATGACGCGTGCGCAGTACGATCGTTCGCTGGCCGCGCAGGAGCAATCGAAAGCGGGCGACCAATGGGCGTATTTCCAGGCGAAACGGATGCGGGAGACGGTACATCGCGACACCCTCCTGGTTCTCGATCTCCAGGACCAACCGCAACCGCTCGCAGATCCGACGTCGCTCCGGACGCTCCCGCCGGCGAGTTGGACCGGTGCGCAGGCCTGGGTGCGCTCCCTCGACCAACTGGCAGGAACGCAATCGGGAAAGGCCGCGTTTGGATACCTGTGCGGGAAATCGCCGTCCGCAACGCCGGCGGCCGCCCTGGATCCCAGAATTCAACAGGCCGAGACTGCCGTCGAAAAATCGGCGCCGGAATCCTCCATCACGAAAATTCTTATGACCGTGCCCGACACCACAATCGCCGCGGCCCTCGGGAGGGCCCGCGACCGGGTGCAGCAGGCCGACACCGTGTCGAAGCCCGTCGGCCGCGCGATCGATCGGCTCGGAGCCCTCCTGGGCAGTCTGCCCCCGAACGAGGCAACACACGCCGCAAGAGTCGACTTCGAGGCGGCGCGACTTCGGTATCTCGCCGACCACTACGTGATCGAGGCGGCCGACAATCAGCGTGTGGCGCTCCTTCTCGAATTGCAGGTTCGCAAGGGGAATCTCTCGGCCGAGAGGCATCACGAGCGAAGCCAGCAGTTCTTCGTGGGTATGCTCGCGGCCCAGGTCGCCGTGATCGTGTCGACGTTTGCCATGGCTGCCCGCCAGAAAAGCCTGCTCTGGGGCATCGCCGCGGCGGCGGGTGTGATCGCGCTGATCCTGTCGGCCTACGTCTATGTCTACGTCTGAGTCCGGCCTGCGCCGGCCCGCGGGAGCTGGACACCTGCCTGGCTCCGCGTTTCGCTAGGGGGATGCCTACCATTTACGAACAGCTCCGAGCCGATATCGTCACCGCCATGAAAGCGCGAAATTCCGCCGTCACGACGATGCTGCGCACGGCTGACGCCGCAGTGAAGCGCGCAGCGATGGACTCGAATAAGGACATCGACGACGCCCTCGTCGTCGCCACGCTCCGCAAAGCCGTCAAGAACCTCGTTGATGCCGTCGTGGAATTCGAAAAGGGCGGCCGCGCGGATCTGGTCGAAGCGAACAAGACCGAGATCCAGTTGCTCTCGAAGTATCTGCCCCAGACGCTCGAAGGCGCGCAGCTCGACGCCCTCATCGCCGCCGCAATTCAGGAAAGCGGTGCCACGTCGAAGAAGGAAATGGGGAAAGTGATCGCCCTGCTCAAGAAGCTGCCCGAGGCCTCCCGGATCGATTTTTCATCCGTCAGCAAGGCACTCCAAAGCAAGCTTCCCTAGCCTCCTGCGTCACACCGACTGGGTAGTCAGCGCCACGCCACTCGACGAGATTCCGGAACGAAGGATGCGGGGGCTCTGGCCAAAGTGCCGCGCAAAAACCCGGGAGAAATCCTTCAGGCTCGAGAACCCCAATTTGAACGCGACCTCCGTGACCTGTGCCCCTGAGTCCTCGAGGAGCTCGGCGGCACATTCCATTTTGAGCCGCAATGCCTCCGCGTTCACGCTGGTCCCGAGGGCACGGCGAAACCGTACCTCGAGCGCACGCCGCGACACGCCCGCCGCCCTCGCCACATCGCGGACGTAAATCGGATTGCCCAGGTTCTCCCGAAGGTACTCCAACGCCTGGGAAACGCCGTCGTCGGCGACGGCATAATGGTCGCTCGAGCGGCGCGTGATTATCTTCTTGGGTGGCACCAACACATCGGCGGGGCGCACGCCGGTCAGCAGCCAGCGATCCAGACCCTCCGCCGCCAGCGTGCCGATGCTTTCCGTGTTCAAACGGATGCTGGAAA
>JAJXVO010000018.1 GCA_021782105.1 bacterium | reverse complement strand
GGCCCGACCTTCCAGCGGCGCAGCGGCGAATAGGTGGTGATGCCCGCGCACAGAAGAGGCGCGGCGGCGGCCAGATTGAGGTTCGAGGGGATCCGGAGCACAAAGTCCTCGGTGACGACGATGCTCTGCGCGTAACCGCCGAGCGTCGGGGCGCCGAGGTGTTTGTCGATGCTGCCGTAGGTCATCACCATGCCGGCGCAAAATTGCTCGAGGCCCGCCCGGCAGTCCGGGCAGGTGCGGCAGGAGTCGACCAGGCAGCCGACGCCGACCGTGTCGCCGACCTTGAACTTCTTCACGCCCTTTCCGACGGCCGTCACTCGACCCACGATCTCGTGGCCGGGCACGGCGGGATACTGCGTGAAGCCCCATTCGTTGCGCGAGAAGTGAAGGTCGGAGTGACAGACGCCGCAGTATTGGATCTCAATTCGAACGTCGGTGTCGGTCGGAACGCGGCGCTCGATGACCGTGGCTTCGAGAGGAGAGGTCGCGGCGGGAGTGGCAAAAGCCTTGGTGGAGTAACAGACGGGTTTTGACATGGAGGTGGCGAATTGTGCGGTGGATGGTGTCGGTTTCTGTGCTGACGGTAGCACAGCCGCGCGCGAAAATCGCCTGTGGGATTGCTATGGCTGTCGGGAAATTGCTCCGAATTATCCCGTGCGGGCGCCGGGAAGTGGATGCCTGGAGGCCGGAAGCGGCGGCGACACGATTGCCAGGCGGGGAGTGGGGCACTGGGTGCGTTCCCCCAGTGCGATCGCTACGGCAGCGCCTTGTACGTGAAATTCCTGAAGCGGACTTCGCCGGAGCCTGCGGCGAACAGGGCAGGGCGGAGGCTGAGGAAGCCGCCCGCGACATTGTGATTATAACCCGACACCTCGAACTGCATCCAGTGCTTGGTCCAGTGTTTGCCGTCCGGGCTGTACCACAGGGTCAGGACCTGATGGTTGTTCCGGAGCGGAAGGAAGTAGTGGGTGCCGATGTACGCCGGCTTCTTGAAAGCGGTGGTCTCGCCCTTCCCGTACTCGAGCATCTTATCGTTGGAGAACCCGATACCGGCGAACAGCCGGTCACTGTAGATGCTTCACTGGCTCCGCATGCCTGAGCGTTCTTCGGGTCCTGTCCAATCCCCCTCCGGATCTTTTCAGCCGCCGGGTCTCCGAAACCGTGAGGGCGGTACGCCGCTCCAGCGCCGGAAGGCCGCGGAGAACGAATAGGCCGAGGAGTATCCGACCCGGTGTGCGATCCATTCGAGCGTCTGCGAGGACGACCGCAGGATCGAACCCGCGCGGCGCAGCCGCAGGTGCGTGAGATGGCTGGCGGGGCTGCGCTGAATGTGGCGGTGGCAGAGCCGCCTCAGGTGCTCTTCGCTCATGCAGGCAACCGACGCCATCTCGGCCATCGTCCACTCGTGCGCGAGGTCGGCCTCGACGGCGCACCATAGTTTTGCAAGCCGGGCATCAACCACATCGGTTCCGGCCAGACGTCGTGCACTGGCGTCCAGGACGGTGACGAGCGCCTCCATGACCGCAGGATGAGCCGCACCAGCGGCCTCGCGCGTCAGCAGGCGGATTGTCGAGACGAAGTCCGACGCGTCGACATCAATGAGCTCCGGCCTGCGCCCCTTCAGTGCGGGCGCGGCGGCCGTGTCGTCGAAAAACACCCAGGCGAGCGTCCAGGGACTGCTCCCCGCGATCTCGAAGGCGTGGTGAACGCCGACAGGCGCGAGGAGCACACGCCCCGGCTGCCATTCGACCGATCGCCCGCCCACCAGCGTCCGCCCCCGGCCGTCGACCGACGCCACCAGGTGGCTGTGAACCGAGTTCAGGCGCACCATGCGATAGGGCGGCTGCAGGACGCTGATGCCGATCCAGATGAAGGGTGCGTTTCGAAGCACCGGATAGTGCCGGCTGTCGAGCATGTGCTCGCGGCAGCCCCGGCCGATCAGGTGGGTTTCGCGTATGAACTCGGGGGGTGGCAGCATTGGCATTCGGGGCGTCACTCTGCTAGCATCGGATGACCGTCTCCTCGACAACAACATCCCTTCATTACAGTTCCCCATGCGCCCACGCCTCCATCCCGTCGTCTTTCTGCTCACCTTGGCCAGCCTTGCAACGTCCTCCGGACTGCATGCCCAGGAAATCCAGGTCTCCGCCGCCCGCAAACCCGAGGCCGTGCAGACGCTGCACGTGTCCGCAACGCTCCCGGTCCCCAGCCTGACCTCGATCCGCCCGGGCGAGGTGACCCTGCTGCCGGGACTGTTCCGAGCGCGGCGCGAGCTCACCAAAGCCTACCTCAAGCGGCTCACCACCGACGACATCCTGCAGAACTATTACCTCGAGGCGGGGATCTCGGTAGACAAGCCTTACGACCAGCTCATGCAGGGCTGGGAGGCGCCCTCCAGTCAGCTGCGCGGGCATTTCGCCGGGCACTGGCTTTCGGCCGTCGCCCATTTCGCCGCGACGGACCACGATCCGCTCATGGCGGAGCGCGCCTCCGAGGTGGTCGAGGGACTCAAGCGTTGCCAGGCGCTCAACGGCGGGGAATGGGTAGGCTCCATCCCGCGGAAGTATTTTCGCATCCTTGAGGACGGAAAGCGCTTCATCTGGTCGCCGCAGTACACGCTGCACAAGACGATGATGGGCCTGTTCGACGACTACGTGTATCTGCACGACAAGGACGCGCTCGATGTCGACAGTCGGTCCGCGGACTGGTTTCTCTCCTGGACGGACCGGCTGCTGAAGGAGGGCAAGGGCAACGTCATCTACAGCGGCGAGAGCGGCGGAATGCTCGAGCTGTGGGCCGAACTCTATGGGGCGACGAAGGATCCGCGCTACCTGACGCTTGCCTCGCGTTACGACATGCCCGACATGTTCCGCGGCCTGCTGGAGGGCCGGGACCCGCTCAGCGACGACCACGCCAACGCAAGCATTCCGTGGGTCCAAGGCGCGGCGAAGGTGTACGATGTCACCGGGGACCCGACTTACCGGAAGATCGTCGAGGACTTCTGGAAGGACGCGGTGACTGACCGCGGCATGTTCGCCACGACGGGTGCGAACGCAGGAGAATTCTGGATACCGCCTCACCAGTTCGGCCGCTTCCTCAGCGACCGGACCCAGGAACACTGCACCGTGTACAACATGGTCCGCGTCGCCCAGGACCTCTTCCGCTGGACGGGGGACGCACGTTATGCGGACTACATCGAACGTGCCCTCTACAACGGAATCCTGGCGCAGCAAAATCCCCAGACCGGGATGGTCACCTACTTCCTGCCCCTGGAGCCCGGCGCCCAGAAAAAGTGGAGCACCGAACGGCATGATTTCTGGTGCTGTCTCGGCACTTCTGTGCAGGCGCAGGCGATGTACGAGGGCCTGATCTATTATCAGGCCCACGACGGCGTGACCGTCAGCCAGTTCATTCCCTCGCAGGCCACCCTGGGTGTCGCGGGTCATCAAATCCGGATCATCCAAAAGGTCGATCCGAGCGGCGGACAAACGAACTTCACAAACCCGGGTGACACGACACGCTTCGACGTCGACTTGGATATTTCCTCGGACGACGCGGCCCCCTGGACGCTTCGCGTCCGACAGCCGGCCTGGGCGATCGGGCCGGGGGTGGTGACGGTGGACGGAAAACCTTTGGCCGCGGAGGTCTCGAAAAAGGGTTTTCTCGAGATCACGCGCAAATGGACTTCGGCGCAGGTGAAGGTATCATTCAGCAAGCGCATCACCGAGGAGCCATTGCCCGGCGACCCTGGGCGCGTCGCATTGCTGGACGGTCCTGTCGTGCTTGCGGCCCTCACCGCGAATGAGCCCGAGCTTGTCGCAAAGGGAGCGATCACTCCTCAATACGAACATCAATACGTGGACGGCAGCCCATGGCAGTCGGGGCATTTCCTCGTGCAGACGCGGCAGGGAACGGTTCCATGCGAGCCCCTTTTCGAGATCGCGGACGAGCACTATTGCGTTTACTTCACCGTGCCTCGCCAGTGAACAGGCGGTCCGCGTTTTACGACGCAAGCGGACGCGGAGCAAGGCGACTCCGGGGGCGTCCTAAACCCATACCCTACACCTCCTGGGTGAGGCCTGAATCCGTGCCTCGCTCGGATTTCAGTCTCTGTGTCCTCTGCGTCTTGTGGTTCAAACTCAACTACGTCATTGAGGCGCTGCATCGCGACTCAGGCAGGCGAGCTTGGCGGCCAGACCCGACTCCGGTTGCAATCCCGCGCCCCGTCACGGCGCGGACGAGGGCAGGCTCTCCTCCTGGATGAGCCGGTTGCGGAGTTCGATGAGCTTGGGGTCGAGTTCGAGGGCCCGCCGCCATTGCGCGATGCCGCCGACGCGGTCGCCCTCATGCACGAGCAGGAACCCGAGGGCGACGTGCGCGTTGATGTCGGACGGGGCGAGCGCGACGACACGGCGGTAGAGACGGATGGCTGCCGTGAAATCGTTCAGGCGCGCATGGAAATCGGCCACACGTGCCAGAATGACGGGGTTGTTCGGGGCTGCCTCCTCGGCGTGTGTCAACGCCGCGGATACCTCCGCCGGCCTTGCCAGCTGTTCCGCGCAATAGGCCAGGGCCAGCTGGGCATCGGCGAGCCCGGGAGCGTGTTCGACCGCGGTCCGCAGGTGCACAACGGCGCCCGCGGCATCCCCGCGTGCGAGCAGGGCGAAGCCGGCGCCGGCATTGGCCTCGGGGTTGTCTGGGTCGACCGAAAGCACGAGGTTGTAGAGAAAGAGCGCCGATGCCGCGTCTCCGTGCTGCAGCGCGGTGCTGCCGATTTGCAGCGTCCTCGCCCGCAGCGTGGGGTCCTCCCTCAGTGCGTGGGTCATCAGCGCCCGCGCCCGATCGAGGTGGCCGGAGTTCATTTCGAGAAAGCCGAGCTGGCATTGGACCAGCGGATTGTCGGGCCGGAGGGCGAGCGCCGAACGGTAGAGCGACATTGCCTCCTTCACGTTGCCCTGTTTTTCGCGCAGGCCGGCCAGCATGACCAGTGCCTGATCGTTGCTCGGATTCAGCGCTCGGGCGAGCTCGGCGTGCATCACAGCCTCATTGAAATGGCCGGCGTCGAAGAGAGCGGACGCGAGGAAACCCTGGGCCACGTCGTTGCGATCCGACACCCGCACCGCGTGCTCGAACAGCGACACCGAATTTTGCCAGACGCCCTCCTGATTCCAGGTGCGTGCGGCGCAGGCGACAAGAAGGGCACCGGCGACGACGGCTCCGGCCACTCGTCCCAGGCGCCCAATCCAATTTGGGATGCTCCAAATCAGGGCCAGTTCGATTCCGAGCAGCGGCAGGTAGGTGTAGCGGTCGGCCATCGACTGAAATCCGGCCTGCACCAATCCGAGTACCGGCAGTAGGGCGACGAGATACCAGGCCAAACCCGCGGCGATCCAGGGGCGGGTGCGGCGCTGCGACCAGGCCAGCGCGACGAGACCGGCCAGGAGAGCCGCGGTGCACGCAATGACGAGGACGGGCCAGTATCCTGGATGTGGATAGCAGACCACGAGATTGAACGGCCAGACGAACTTGCCAAGATAACGCGCCAGCGACACCTCCGCATTTCCTGCCCGGGCGGCGAACGGGAGCGTGAAGACCAACGCTCCGGCGTTCCGCTGCATCAGCAAGGTGGCCGCCGAGGCAGCGCCCGACAGCACAAAAAACGGCAGCTTCTCGACCACCAAATGCCGCCACGCAACCGGCGACGTGCCGCGACCAAACGGCCAGAAGTCCAGCACCAGCAGGACCAGCGGAAGCGTCACGAGCATCGGCTTGCACATGAGCCCCACGGCAAAGCAGGCGAAAGTCAGCAGGTAGGAGCGCCAGGCTGGCCTGCCTGACTTGCGGACGTCGACATAATGCGCATAGGCGAGCAGCGTCAGGAGAAAGAAGCAGCCGCTCATCACGTCCTTGCGTTCCGTGATCCAAACTACGGATTCGACTCGCAGCGGGTGCCACGCGAACAGGGCCGCGGCAAAAGCGCTTCGCCAAAATCCCCCCGCCAGACGCCGGAAGACCAGAAACGCCAGCACGGCGTTGAGTGCGTGCCAGAGCACGCTGGTGAGGTGATGACCGGATGCGAACGGACCGTAGAGCTGCCAATCCAGCATGTGCGACAACCAGGCGAGCGGATGCCAGTAGTCGGCCCGTGCGGTGAAAGCCCAGCGCAAACCCGCCCAACTCAGTCCGCCCTGCACGTGCGGATTGGCGGTCACGTAGCTTGGATCGTCGTAATTGATGAAACCAAAACCGATCGCTCGGCTGTAAAGCAGGAGAGTGCCGCCGAACAACAGCGCGGAAACAATCGCGGTGCGGAGTCTTGGGAGCATGGCTAGAGTCGTCGTCGAATTGGACAGAGGACGACGCACGGGACCAGGGCCGTCGTTGTTTCGGCGCGGCTGAGAGGGGCATTGCGGCCCCCCGTGGGACCGGGCGGCTTCGGCGCCTGCGTACAGGATGGCGCGAAGACGACGACGCCAATGTTAGCCTCGGTTTTTTCCGCTGACCGCATTTTCGGGATGAAAGGGTGGGAGGCGGGTCGCTCTCAATTGCCAGGATGGGGGACGTTGACTCCCAGTCGCCGTGCGGCGTCGTACTGCGCCGCCGCTTCGTCCGACCGCCCCACGCTCGTCAGGGCCATCGCCAGGTTCAGGTGTACCTGGGCCAGGTTTGGATCCAGTCGGAGCGCGGACTGAAAATGAGCGATTGCCTCTCGGGGGTGTCCAGTGACGAGCAGCACCGTGCCGAGATTGTTGTGAGCCTCGGGCTGGTTCGGGTCGATCCGCAAGGCCTGTTCGTATTGGACGATCGCCTCCGGTAGTCGGTCCGAATCGCGCAGTGCGTTGCCGAGATTGAGATGGGCTTGGGCGAAATTCGGATCGATTCGCAGCGCTTCGTCGTAGTGCGCCATCGCCTCGGTCGTTCGCCCGGTGATCCGCAGGACGTTGCCGAGGTTGTTTTGGATGTCGGGCCGCGCGGGGTTGATGTGCAGGGCCTGTTGGAATTGGGTGATCGCCTCCGTGGGTTGCCCTGCCTTGGCCAGTGCGATGCCGAGCTGATCGTGCGCATCGACGAAATTCGGATCGAGGCGCAAGGCCTGCGTGTAGTGCGCGATCGCCTCGGCGCCACGGCCTGAGTCCGCGAACGCGTTCCCTAGGGCGGTTTGCGCATCGGGCATGGCAGGGTTGAGCCGAAGCGCCTGCTCGTAGTGCGCGATGGCCTCGGGCAGGCGGCCGAACTGCATGAGGGCGTTGCCGGCATTGTACTGCGGCTCGGCGTACGAAGGATCCAGGCGGATCGCGTCCTCGTATTGGATCAGCGCATTTTCGGGCTGGCCGGACTGGGCCAGGATGTTGCCGTAATTGTTGTGAGCATACGCGTTGCCGGGGCGTTTCACGACCGTGTCGTGCCAGATCGCCGCGCTGCTGCGGTAGTCGGTGTTGCGTTCGATGCTCAGACCTCCCAGGCCGACCGCCACCGCCGCCGCCGCCATCCACACACGGCGGCCCAGCCACGCGTATAATGCCAAAGTGATCAGCACGATCACCGGCGCCAGGGCGAGGTACATGCGGTGCTCGGCGAGCGTTTGACGGACAATTGGAACGAGGGACGTCGGCGCCAGAATCGCGAAAAAGCAAACGCCCAGAAACCCCAGAGCCGGACGGCGAACGAGCGCGACCGCGGTCGCGGCGACCAGGGCGGTCACGAATGCCGCGTAGGGCATCACATCCCACGCGGATGAGACCCACTTGACGCCGTAATCGACGATCAACGGGTGCGGCCAGACCGACAGCCAGAGATAGTGAGAGACTGCCTGAAACTGGGTCGCGGCATAGGACCAGAAGCTCACTCCGACACCGAAGCCGGCCGAGCCACCGCGATCGGCGGCGAGCAGCACCAGCGCCAGCAGAGGAATCCAGGTTGCGGCCAGCGCGAAATGAACCCGCCTGCGACGGCGCCAGGCTTCCCGGAAACTGCCGGCGATAAAGGTCCGATCGTAGAGCAACACGATGAGCGGGGCCGAGACCATCACCTCCTTGGTGCCCATGCCGAGAAGGCAGGAGACGAAGGCGAGCGCGAACCACGTGCCGGACCGGCCGTGAATGCGTCCGCCTGGCCGTGGACTCGGTGCGCTTGGCGCGGGTGCCGCCGACACCGCGACCCCGGCTCGGGCGAGCAGGCCCGATTCCGCACCGCGAATGAAACAATAAAGGGTCAGCAGATAGAACAGGCCCATCAACGACTCGGCCCGCTGCACGATGTAGGTTACCGACTCGGTCTGCAGCGGATGCACCGTCCAGAGCAGGGCCGCGGCAAAGGCGAGCGGCGTTGCGTCGCCTGCGGACACGAAACCGGAGGACGTTGTCTGATTTTCGCCGCGTGCTCCGAAGCCGGTGAGCGTGCGCCGGATGATTCCGAACAAGGCCACGCCTGCCAGAGCGTGGATCAGAAGGTTCAGCGCGTGATAACTCCAGACGTGGTAGCCGCTGAGCGCGTAATTGAGCGCGAAGGACAGATTGAGGATCGGGCGGCCCGTGACGGTCACGCCGCCGCCAGGCGGCGCGAGCGCCGCGAACACGTTGCGGAGCGTCGGGTTTTGGGGGATCGACAGCAGGTCGTCGAAGATGAACGGCCCTGCAAAACTGTTGGCGTAGACCGTCATCGCGGCGAGCACGATGCCCACGCATGCCATGAAGGTCATTCGGGAAGAGGCGAGGGGCGCTGGCATGGCCGGCGATAGGTGCGACGGTTTCATCAGTCGGATGTGCCGCGTGCCTGGCGCTGCCGCGCAAGCGACGCGGCAAGACGGCCGGGCCTGAGCGGTTGAAACAGGGTGGCAGGGAGGGCAGGGGATGCGGGGGCGGGGGCGCGCAAAGGGGCCATGGGGCGAATTGGGAAGGGATGCTGGAGCCGACCCGGGCTCATGGAAAGACTGGATACAAGGAGCCGATTCGGGATCGGGGAATGGGAATAATATTCCCGCGCCGGCCGATTCCTGATCTACGGAAAGCGTGCATGCCCCGGAGCCTCAAGCCAGGCCCGCTGTCGCCGCCACCAAGCGGCGCGCGGTGCTCCTCGTCGTCGGCCTGTTTGCGGTCCTGGCGCTGGCGGCCTACCGCAACGCCTTCGAGGCCCCGTTCGTGCTGGACGATGCGGACTCCATCACGGAGAACGCGACGCTGCATCACCTGTGGCCGCTGTGGCGCGTGCTGTCGCCGGCCGCCGGCGGCGCGACGGTGAGCGGCAGGCCCGTGTTCAACCTCAGCCTGGCGGTCAACTACGCCATCAGCGGCGACGCGGTGTGGAGCTACCATGTGCTCAATCTGCTGATACATTTTCTTGCGGCGTGCGTGCTCTTCGGGATTGTCCGGCGCACGCTGGGGCTGCCGGTCCTGCGCGCGCGGTTCGGCGACGCCAGGCTGCCCCTGGCGGCCGCGGCGGCGGGCGCGTGGCTCGCGCATCCGCTGCTGACGGAATCCGTCACCTACGTGAGCCAGCGCGCGGAGTCGCTTGCGGGCCTGTTCTGCCTGCTGACGCTGTACGGCTTCATCCGCTCGGTGGAAAGTAACGGACGGATCGGCGCGGTGTCGTGGCGCGCGGCGTCGTTTGTCGCCTGCCTGCTCGGAATGGCTACGAAGGAGATCACGGCGGCGGTCCCGCTGTTGGTGCTGGCGTACGACGTGACGTTCGTGTGCGACCGGGCGAAGTCCGGGCTCATCGAGGCATGGCGGCTTCGCCGAGGATATTACGCCGCTCTGGCGTCGACTTGGATCCTCCTGGCGGAGCTCATCCTGGGCAGCCATCTGCGGGGAGGCACCGTCGGCGCCAGCGCCGGGCTGTCCACCCTTGTCTACCTCCAGACGCAATGTTACGCGATCGCGGTCTATCTCAAGCTCTGCGTCTGGCCGCATCCGCTGGTGTTCGACTATGGCCTGAAGGTCGTCCGCCATCTCGCCGACGTCTGGCTGCAGGCCGTGATGATCTTGGGGCTGCTGATTGGAACCACGATCGGCCTCTGGAGGCGCTCGGCGGCGGGGTTTGCGGGCGCCTGGTTCTTCGCGATTTTGGGGCCGTCCTCCAGCTTCGTTCCCATCGGATCGGAGACGATGGCCGAACACCGCATGTACCTGCCGCTGGCGGCGGTGGTGGTGCTGGCGGTGACGGGCCTGTACGCCGCATTCGGGCGGCGCAGTCTGGTGATCTGGCCGGTCGTGGCAGGAGTGCTCGGCTGGATGACCTTCGTGCGCAACGAAACCTATGGTTCGGAACTTGCGCTGTGGCGCGACACGGTGGCAAAGGCGCCGCACAACGGACGAGCCCGCTACAATCTCAGCATCATATACTCCAAACAGGGGCACTACGCCGAGGCGGCGGCGGAGGACGAGGCGACCTTGAGAAACGACGATGGATGGACGGCCGCCGCACAGGTGCCGCCCATCGAGAACAAACTCGGGTACGACCTGGCTTCCGCCGGGCGGTTGCCGGAGGCCGTGGCCCATTTTGAGCAGGCATTGCGCCTGCGGCCGGGGTACGGCCGTGCACACCTCAATCTGGCGAGGGCGCTGGTGCGCCTTGGCCGATATCCCGAGGCGATCCGCCAGTACGGTGAGGCGGTGCGGTTGCTGCCCAAAGACGCGGGAATCGAGGCTGAACTCGGCGGCGTGTGGATGCACGAGAGTAAGCCTGAAAAAGCCATCGAGGCCTATCGGACTGCTGTTCGGCTCGCGCCCGCATGGGCACCGGGATTCAACAACCTCGCCTATGTTTGCCTCACGGTCGGCAAGGGCGACGAGGCGGTCTCGGCCTATCGCGAGGCAGTGCGCCTGAATCCGCGTTATGTGGCGGCGTGGGTTGGGCTGGGCTATGCGCTGATCCGGGTGGGTCGGCCGGAGCAGGCGATCGCACCCTGTCGGGAAGCGGCGAAACTCCAGCCGAAGTTTGCCGACGCACAGAACATCCTGGGTATCGCGTTTGCCGAGACAGGTCGGACGACAAAGGCCGTCACCTGCTTCGAAAATGCGCTGCGCCTGGGAGCCGGCGGAGCGGACGTGCACACCAATCTAGCCAATGCTCAGGCGGCTCTGGGGCGCACGGACGACGCGATCGCCCAGTACAGGGAGGCGCTGCGCCTGGATCCAAATTATGTCCCTGCCCGCGATGCGCTGGCGGACCTGTTGAGACGGGCCGGCCTTGGCGGGACGGCCGCTCGAATCGGGGGCGAGGGAATTAGGTGACGGGGAGGGAAGTCGGTTGATGCGAAAAATCTGGCGCTCTTGACGGCGAATGGGAACCCCTGCACAAGGGCGCAATGAACACCGTTGTGCAGCCCCGCACGGCGCCCACGCTTCAGGCCGTTGCCCGATTGGCGGGTGTGTCGGTATCTACGGCTTCGCGCTGTCTGAGCGGCGCGACGAACGTCGCAAAGGCAACCCAGCGTCGCGTGACGGCTGCGGCGAACAAGACCGGTTACCACTACAACACGCTCGTCGGCCAGGTGATGAGCGCCACCCGACGCGGCGTCGCGATGAACCATCTCGGGACCGTCGCCTTCGTCACGCCGGTCGCGTCCTCGAAGGAGTGGCGGTCCACCCCCACGCTCTGCCGCAATTGGGAGGCGGCCAGCGAACGCGCAAAATCGTTTGGATTCAGGATCACCGAGTTCACGCTCAGCTCCACCGGCATGACCGGACGTCGGCTCGGGGAGATCCTGAAGGCGCGCGGAATCTCCGGCGTCCTGCTGGCCGCTTTTCCGATGGAGCCGCACGAGGTTTCCCTGCCCTGGGACGATTTCGCGATCGTGCAGGTTGGCCATCGCATCCTGTCGCCGCGGCTCGATTGCGTCGTGAGCGATCACACCGAGGCGGTGGTCATGGCGGCGCGCGTGATCGCTGCGCGTGGATACTGTCGCATCGGCCTTGCGATCGAAAAATACCAGGACGACATTACCGGTGGGCGGTGGTCGCTTGGCTACGCCGGACTTCATGAACCGTTTCCCTCGTTGGGCGACATTCCCCCGCTCCTGCCCGAGAAGATGAGCCGCGAGGCGTTCCTGAAGTGGGTGGACCACTACAAGGTCGACTGCGTCTTCACTCTTTCCACGTTCCGCAACGAGCCGAATCACATGGAGTCCTGGCTGGCGTCGGTGGGACGAATCACGCCAAGCGACGTCGGGCTGGTGTCGCTCGACGTCACATCCGTGCATCCCGACTGGAGCGGCATCGAACAGCACTCCGACGAGATCGGGCGCGCCGCGGTGGACATGCTTTTCTCGAAGCTGCACGCGGGCGAAAGCGGCATCCCCAAACTCCCCAGAACGCTCCAGGTGCACGCACACTGGAGGGAGGGGCGCACCCTTCGGCGTTGAGTGCGTGGAGGGCGGCGCGGATCTTCGACACGGGGGCGCCAGGTTTTCCGATAAATCTCGCGAGGTTGTGCAACGGTTGCAGGCCGCGAACGTCGCCTCGATGCGGGGATTGAACGAAATCCGCCATCGTTGGCTGCAAACCCTCCGGCGGTCCAGGGGCCCGATCACCCTCCTGAATCGCCTTGGGCGAGCGGCCTTCCCCCGTTCCGCGGGAGATTCCCAACCCTACCTTGTTTCGAACCCCTCGCTCGAACTATCCCCTTCCCGCCAGGCCGCCCTGGCAGGGATTCAACCTCATCACCGACCTCCCGTTACCCACACCATGAAGATCACTAGACCATCGCGGCGCGCAGTCTTGCTCGCTGCTCTGCTGGTGCCCGGCGCTTACCTCCAAGCGCAATCCGTCGCGCCCAACAAGTCCAAAGACCCCTCGTCGCAGGACGACGATGTCATCGTCCTCACGCCCTTCGAAGTCAACGCGACCAGAAGCGACGAAGGCTACACTGCCACGACCACCCTCGCCGGTAATCGACTCAACACCGATCTGCGCGACGTGGGTGCCGGTGTCACCGTCTACACGAGCCAGCTCTTCAAGGATATCGGCGCGACGAACAACACCTCGCTGCTCCAATACACGGTCAGTTCCGAAGTCGGCGGCGTCTACGGCAATTTCGCGGGCACAGGCGACGCTGCTGCGCTTTCAGAGCCGGACCGCCCGAGCCAGACCACGCGTATTCGCGGACTCGCGGCTGCGGACAACACCCGGGACTTCTTCCACTCCGAAATTCCCTGGGACAGCTACAACATCGACCGCATCGACCTGCAGCGCGGACCGAACGCCATTCTTTTCGGCGAAGGCAGCCCGGCCGGTATCATCAATGCCGACACGAAGCAGGCGATGTTCAAGAACTCCGGGGAAGTCGAGCTCAAGGCCGGCAGCTACGGAACGACGCGCGAATCGGTCGACCTGAATCAGGTGATCGTGCCCAAGCAGGTCGCGATTCGCCTGGACATGCTCAATGACCAGGAAAAGTACGAACAGAAGCCGGCCTTCTCGAACGACCGCCGACTCTCAGGATCCATCCGAATCGAGCCCGCGCTCCTCAACCAAAACGGCTTCCGATTTGTCGTGAAGGCGGGCTTCGAAACCGGCCGGATCAACAGCAACAACCCGCGCGAACTGCCGCCCCAGGATCAAATCACGCCGTTCTTCGGCACCGGCACCGCGGGCACCAACCAGGCCACCTACAACGGTTGGCAGCTCTGGGACAACCAGACAGGTCGTATCGGCAGCGGCGCAGCCCGCCCGACCAACTACGCGAATGCCAGCTCCATGGCGATTCCCTACTCCTCGCCTTGGATTGAGAATTCCAGCTTTGGCAACGTAAATGCCAATAATCCGGTGGCCTTCTTCGGCAACGGCGGCGGTGGGCAAACGGCCTATTGGGTCACCTCCGCTACCCAGCAGTACCAGGGAAACCACCAAATCGGCTACGTCACGGCCCCTGGCTCTTGGGCTAGCATCGCGCCCACCTCGATTTGGGCGGTCAATTCGGGCCTGCCCTACTCGGGCGCGGGCATCTTTAAGAACAAGATGATCACCGATCCGTCGGTCTTCAACTTCTACAAGAATCTGATCGATGGCGACACCAAGCGCGAATTGCAGCAGTTCCACCGCGAGACATTTAGCGTCGCGGAAACCGCGCTCCACGACCAGGTCGGTATTTCCTTCGATTACAACAAGGAGTACTACAAGTATACGCACACCGCGCTCCTGGGTGGCAACGTTGCCCTCTTTATCGATCCGATGGCCGTTTACAACAACGGCTCCTCGGACGCGGGCTTGACGGGCGTTCCGTATTCCGACGGCACGCCGAATCCGAACGTCGGCCGCCCCTTCGTTTCCACCACCGGCGGCAGCAATTATTCCAATGCCACCACGAGCGAAGACAAACGTGTGACGGCCTACGTCACGCGTGACCTCCGCAAGGATCTCAAGGGCTGGCTGGGCCGGATTGCCGGCCAGCATACGGTGACGGGCCTCTGGGCGGACTCGACCCAAACCACCGACTCCCGCGGCTGGGACAGTTACGGCTACCTCGATCCGAACGCCTATAACCTGCAGGACCCGCACCTCAACCCGAGCACCGTCAACTTCACCACCGTGGAACCCGCGATGGTCATGTATCTCGGACCTTCGTTACTCGGTAAGTCGGCGACAGGTGCCAATATCCCGGTGATCTCGGGGACTCCGACGATCAACAGTGGCTTGGTCACCTATTTCAACGATACGTGGAACGCGCCCGCGACCGTCAACCCCAGCGCTCAGTGGACCAACAATGCCTATACCACCGATCCGTCGAAGCTGGCGCCAGGTTACCCGGTGGGCAACAATCCACTTCCCAGCAGCTTCACGCAGGCCAACAATCCTGCCAACTACGTTGGCTGGACCACCCAGCAGCTCAACATCACCCAAGCCAATTCGGCGGCGAATCGCGACTTGCTGGCGACCAGCGCGGCGTTGAACAAGGCCGATACGACCTCGGAAGCGCTCATCTGGCAGGGCAAGATGCTCGACGACAGCCTCGTCGCGACGTTCGGCTGGCGTAAGGACACGGCGAGAGCCTACGGCATTTCGCGCAATATCGGTGATGCAGCCGATCCCCAGAGCATTGACTTCAGCACCTATGGCGTCCCGGGCGGCCCGAATGGCGTCATCAGCGTCACTTCGCGCTCCGAAAGCCTCGTGGCGCATCTGATGGACTTGCCGGGAATCAAGGGCCTCACGAAGAACCTGCCGTTTGATGTCAGTCTCACGTACAACCAGTCGACGAACTTCCAGCCGCTCGCCGGCCGAGTCGACGTTTACGGCGCGCAGGTCGCCCCGCCGTCCGGCAAGACGATCGATCGCGGCGTCGTGATCTCGACTCGTGACGGCAAGTACTCGCTCAAGATCGACCGATACGTCACCTCGGAGCAGAACATCACCACGAACGCCGGCGCTTTCGCCAACGACTTCAACTGGTGGATGGGCAGCTTGGTGAACTTCACGAACATGTTCGATCCAGCCATCCAGGGCGGCCCGGTTTGGGGCCCCCTCAAGGGCGGCAGCAATATCGAGCAGTACACGTTCAGCGATGACGTGTCGGTCCAGTCGCCGGCGCTGAAGGCGCAGCAGACCGCAGCCCTCGCGGGAGTGCGCGCGTTTGAAAACGCCGTCGATCCCCGTTTCTGGAAGGCCTGGGGTTTCGGTAGTCTCGCGACCATCCAGTCCAACCAGACTGGGAATCCGTACGTAATTGCTAACTCAATACCGAACGGCTTCACGATCACCGAGGACGGCGTCTCGAAAGGCACCGAAATCGAACTGAACGCCAATCCGATCCCGAACTGGCGCATCACTTTCAACGCCAGCAAGGAGGACGCGGTCCGGAGCAATATCGGCGGCACGGCCCTCAATGCCTTGATGAACCAGGTCAGCTCGATGGTTAACGGAAATGGCGGATTGATGCACTTCTGGTGGGGCACTTCCGACGTCCCGAACGACCGATTGGTCTATTACACCGGCGTCGGAGCCCCCGGAGCCGTCGGAGCCGACTGGGCGAATCTCAAGCTGGTCGAGGGCGCCGCAGCGCCTGAAATTCGCACCTGGCACTACAACCTCGTGACCAACTATGACTTCATTCATAGGTTCCTGCACGGCTTCAATGTCGGTGGTGCCGTTCGGTACCAGAGCGGGGACACCATCGGTTACCCGCCACTCGGCGACCCGTCCAACCCGGCGAGCCTCGCATTCGATCTCGCGCACCCCTACAAGGGGCCATCCGAGACGAACCTCGATCTCTGGGTCGGCTACCACCGCAGGATACTCAAGAACATCGACTGGCACATCCAGTTGAACATCGCGAATCTGGGTAAGCACGACTACCTGATCCCGATCACGGTCCAAGGCCCGATCGCAGGTCAGGCCGCGGGTACGCCGGCCGGCTATCGCATCGGGCCGACGCAGACCTTCGAGGTCACCAGCCGGTTCGATTTCTGAACCCTTAGGGTGCCCGCATCCAGGGCGGGCCGGACCCCTCGACGGGGAATCCTGGATACAAGACATCGCCGTCGGGCGCCTTGGGGGGCGCCCGGCGGTCCCCTCTCTTCGGGGCCCGACTGTTTTCGGCCGGGCCCCTTCCCCCCCCATTCGATTAATCGCGAAATCAACTCAATCGCACCAATCATGTCGCTTGCCAGTGGACACATGTCAGAAGGCGGTTCCGAACCCGCCGGCAGCCCCGCTCAGGACGCCACCGGCGATACCGGCGGGCCGGCGCCGCTGGCGTTCGAAGCCGTGGTCTTCGACATGGACGGCGTGCTGACGCAGACCGCGACCGTGCACGCCGAGGCCTGGAAGCAATTGTTTGATGAATACCTGGCCACCCGCTCCGCACGCCTGGGCGAACCGTTTAGCGAGTTCACCCGCGAGCGCGACTACCTGGCCTACGTCGACGGACGCCCCCGCTACCGCGGGGTCGAGACGTTTCTGCGCTCCAGAAAAATAGTCCTGCCGTACGGAACCCCCGCGGACCAGCCCGGTACCGAGACGATCTGCGGGCTAGGCAACCGGAAGAACGCGCTTTTCAACGAGATCGTCCGCACGCGCGGCGTGCGCGTCTACGACTCCACCGTCGCCCTCATCATCACCCTGCGCCGCCGCGGCGTCTGCGTGGGTCTGGCGACGTCGAGCCGCAACGCGACCGACATTTTGGAACTCACGGGCACGCGGTTCCTCTTCGGCGCGGTCGTCGACGGACTCGTGTCCGAGCAGCTCGGACTGCGGGGGAAACCCGAGCCCGACATCTTTCACGAGGCCTGCGCCGGCCTGCGTGTCCATCGCTCCCGGGCCGTGGTCGTCGAGGACGCCGCGTCCGGCGTCGAGGCGGGAGCCCGCGGCGGCTTCGCGCTCACCATCGGCGTCGCCCGCGAGGGGAATGCCGCCGAACTGGTCGCCCGCGGCGCCGACATCGCGGTCGACGACCTTTCCCGGATCGACGTGGACGCAATCAACCGGCTGGTCATCAAAAAGAAAGCAGGGGTTTGAAGCCGGCGCATCCAGACGCCAGTCTTGCCCGAAGCACCATGAAAAAGAAACCCCTCCTCAACTTCTGGCAGCTCTGGAACATGAGCTTTGGCTACGTGGGCATCCAGTTTGGCTTCGCCCTCCAGAACGCAAACGTCAGCCGCATCTTCGAGACGCTCGGCGCGAAGGTGGATCAGATCCCCATCCTCTGGATCGCCGGCCCCGTCTCGGGTCTGCTCGTGCAACCGATAATCGGATACATGAGCGACAAGACCTGGAACCGACTCGGCCGCCGAAAACCCTACTTCCTCATGGGTGCGCTGCTCGCGTCGACCGCCCTGCTGGTGATGCCCAACTCGCCGGCGCTGTGGTTCGCCGCAGGCATGCTGTGGATCATGGACGCATCGATCAACATCACCATGGAGCCGATGCGGGCGTTCGTGGGCGACATGCTTCCCGACGAACAGCGCACGGTCGGCTTTGCGGTGCAGACGTTCTTCATCGGGGCGAGTTCGGTGGTGGGGTCGCTGATGCCCTATCTGCTCACCAATTGGTTTCATCTGGCGAACACGGCCCCCGAGGGCCAGCTGCCCCCCTCGGTGAAATGGTCGTTTTATCTCGGCGGCGCCGTGTACCTGCTCGCCGTGCTCTGGACGATCTTCAGGACCCGCGAGTACTCGCCCGAGGAGCAGGCCTCCTTTCACGAGGACAGCTCCCGCGTCGAGGACCGCACCGAGCCGGAACTCACCCTCGACGTTCGGCGCTACCTTGTCGTCGGCTCGGCGTTCCTGGCGGCCGGCCTCGCCGCAAGCCTGGTCATCGACTGGCTCGGCTGGGACAAGCCTCTCTACATCCTCTCCGGCGGTGCCTGCTTCTACGGCCTGCTCCAGATCGTCGCCGCCGTGCGCTACAGGTCGGGACGCAAGCGGGGGCTCGTCGAACTGGTCTACGACGTGAACAACATGCCGGGGGCGATGAAACAGCTGGCCCTGGCGCAGGTATTCACCTGGTTCGCGCTGTTCGCATTTTTCATCTATTCGACCGCGGCGGTCACAAGCTACCAATTCGGCAGCAGCGACCCGACAACAGCGGCTTACAACTCGGGAGCAAACTGGGTCGGTGTTCTGATGGCGGTGTACAACGGCGTCGCCGCGCTGGTCGCCTTCGTGCTGCCCGTCCTGGCGAAGCGCACCAGCCGCGTCGCGACGCATATGATCTGCCTTGTGATCGGCGGCCTCGGCCTCTGCTCCATGTACCTGTTTCGGGAGCCCCACCTGCTCATCGTCTCGATGGTCGGCCTGGGCATCGCCTGGGCGAGCCTCCTGACCATGCCGTACGCGATCCTGAGCGCGGCCGTGCCCTACAAAAAAATGGGCGTCTACATGGGCATGTTTAATTTCTTCATCGTAATCCCGCAGATCCTCGCAGCCGCGCTGCTGGGCCTGCTGGTCCGCACCCTATTTCACGGCCAGGCGATCCTGGCTATCCTCCTCGGGGGAGTCTCCATGATCGTCGCCGCGGCACTGATGGTGCGCGTGCGCGACGAACGGAGCCGTGACTGAGCATTCTATGACTGATCCTTGGACAATCAGCACGACGAGCCACGACGGCAGCCGCGAAAATCTGCTGCGACGAGGCAACCTCTTTCAAATCGCCAACGGCTACATGGGCTACCGAGGCACACTGGACGAGTACGGTCCGGAACAATCGGTGGGAATCATGCTAGCGGGTCTCTTCGATCGCGTGGGCGAAGCGTGGAGGGAGCCGGTGAACGCTCCGAACGGAGGCTTTACTCGCGTGACACTCGATGGCGTCGAACTGACGGCGATCGGCGAGGGGGTCAAAAGCCACAAACAAACGCTTCACTTCAGGAACGCGCTTTTCGAGCGCGACACCGAATTCGTGGCGAAGGGCAAGGTGCTGCGTCTGCGGTCGGAGCGTTTCCTTAGTGCCGACCGGCCGAACCTCGGCGTCGTCCGGCTAACCCTCACCTGCGACAAGCCGGCTGCCATCACCGTTCGCACGGGAATCGACACCCGCATCTGGGATCTCAACGGCCCGCATCTCCTGGATGTCGCCGCGACCGGGCGGGGCGACCAGCAGGTGGTGCAGGGGAGGACGAATGAGAATGGCAGGAAGGTGTGCGTCGCCGAGACGCTCAATGCGGTGGCGACTGGAAAGGGCCGGGAGGACAAAGCGTCAGCCGGCCTTCGGTCGATCGCATTCCGCGCACGGCAGGGACAGGACTACGTCTTTGAAAAGTTCTTCGCGGTCTTCACGGACAACGATCGCATCACCGGTGCGATCGAGGATGCCGCCTGCGACCTCGCGCGCTCGGCGGCGGATCTCGGCTTTGAGGGCTGCCTCGCCCGGCACGATGCCGAATGGGCGGAAAAGTGGCGGCGTTGCGACGTGGCCATCTCGGGCGACGACGAGGCACAGCACGCACTGCGCTACAGCATACTCCAGCTGCTCATGGTGGCGCCGGTCCGCGGCAGCGCCAACTCGATCCCCGCACGCGCCCTGTCCGGCCAGGTCTATAAGGGGGCTGTCTTCTGGGATACGGAGATGTTCATGTATCCGTTCTTCCTGCACACTTTCCCGGAAACCGCGGTCGAGCTGCTCCGCTACCGCATAAGGACGCTGGACGGCGCCCGGCGGAAGGCGGCGTCCGAGGGGCCTGGTTATCGCGGCGCCTTCTACGCCTGGGAGAGCCAGGACACCGGCGACGAGGCCTGCAGCTACTTTAATATCGGCGATCCGCTCACCGGGAGAGACCTGCGGACCTATTTCCGCGACAAGCAGGTGCACATCGACGGCGACGTGGTGATCGCCATGTGGGACTATTTCCGCCTGACGGGCGACGACACCCTTCTCCTGGACGGCGGGGCCGAGGTGATCCTCGAGTGCGCGCGTTTCTATTTTTCCTACGCCTATTTCAAAAAGGACAAGGGACGCTACGAGATCCTGGATGTCGTCGGTCCCGACGAATACCACGAGCGCGTCAACAACAACGCCTTCACGAGCATGGTGGCACGCGAGACTTTCGCGATCGCGGGCAGGCTCATCGAATACCTGCGCAGCCGCCATCCGAAATTCCTGCGGTCCCTCCTGAAGAAATTGCGGATCGCGGATGAACTCGAAGGCTTCCGGGAGGCTGCGGAACTCCTCTATGTCCCGGAGCCCGACGACAAGACCGCGATCATCGAACAATTCGAGGGTTACCATCGGCTGCGTCAGGCCACCCCCGCCGAATTGGCCGCGGCCAAGTCGCACCCGAACGAATACCTGGGGGCCGGTCAGGGTCTGGCGGTGCCGACCCAGGTCATCAAGCAGGCCGACGTGGTCATGATGCTCCATCTGTTCAGCGGCCGGTTCGACGAGAAGGTCAAACGCGCCAACTGGGAGCATTACGAGCCGCGCACCGAACATGGCTCCAGCCTGAGCGCCTGCGCCTATGCGATGGTGGCGACGGAATTCGGGAATCTCGACTTCGCCTACAAATACTTCTTGAAGACCGCCAAAATCGACATCGAGGCTCGGTACAAGGTTTACGTCGGCACCATCTTCATGGGCGGCTCCCATCCGGCAGCCAACGGCGGTGCCTGGATGACCGCAGTGCTTGGATTCGGAGGAGTGCGCACGGACGGCGACCATCTCACGATCGCCCCAAGGCTGTGTAAGAAGTGGACCAAGCTGGAGTTTGCGCTCGTCCATCGGGGAGGATCATTTCGGATCGCGATCACGCACGGTGAGGTGTCCGTCGCCGCAGCTCCCGAAAATGCGCGGGTGCTCGTCGCGGACGTGGCAGGGAGGCGCGTCCGATGCGTGCCGGGAAAGACCGTGACGGTCGCCTATGGGAAGGGTAAAGAGTCGGCTCGGACTGCAAACCGGAGCCGGAAAATCGAGCAGACCAAAGCCGCAGGCAAATGAACCTCACCACCACCGAACAGGGAATCGGAACACGCGCTGGCCGGCAGGCGTTGATGGTCTTCGCGTGGGCGCTGGCCTGCGGAACCTTCGCGGCGCGTGTGTCGGCGGCCGCCGGCGCCACGATTCCCTGGAGGACCCACGAGGCCGAAGCGATGAAGACCGACGGCGCCGTGCTGGGTCCCACCTATGCCCCGTATCGCGTCGAGATGGAATCCTCAGGCGAACGCTGCGTGAAGCTCGGCGCGGCCGGACAGTACGTCGAGTTTACCGTCGGATCGCCGGCGAATTCGCTGGTGGTGCGCTACAGCCTGCCCGACGCGCCCCAAGGAGGGGGCACCCGCTCGAGCCTCGGCCTCTTCGTCAACGGCAAACCCCTGCGGACGCTCGCGCTCACGTCGCACTATGCCTGGCTCTACGGAAACTATCCGTTTTCAAACGACCCCGCAGAAGGGAAGCCCCGCAATTTCTACGATGAGCTGCACGTAAAGGGCCTTCCGCTCGCCAAAGGCGACGTCGTGCGCCTCCAGTGGGACGGACGGGGTGCGGACTACTGCATCATCGACCTCGTCGATCTGGAACAGGTGGCACCTCCGCGCGAGGCTCCTGCGGGTTCGCTGTCGGTGTTGAAATTTGGAGCCGGAGGAAAGGGTGTCACCGACGACACCCAGGCGCTGCGGGCCTGCATCGCGGCGGCGGCGGCGAAACACGAGGCGGTGTGGGTGCCCGCGGGCGACTACAGGATTACCGGGGACATCGTGGTGCCGTCGAACGTGACGATCCAGGGGGCCGGCATGTGGTACACCAACTTCGTCGGCGATCCGCGGCTCTACGGCCATGCCGACCGGCGCGTCCGATTCAAATTGGAGGGACGCCACATCACACTCGCGGACTTCGCGATTCTGGGACGCCTCAATTACCGCAACGACAGCGAACCCAACGACGGCATCCTGGGGGCGGGTGTCTCCGATTCGTTGATTCGGAACATCTGGATCGAACACACGAAGACCGGAATCTGGATCTACAACGGCGCGAGGCTGCGCATCGAGGGTTGCCGATTCCGCGATCTGCTCGCCGACGGCGTGAACCTGTGCGTGGGCACCTATGGCACTGTCGTGGAGAACTGCAGCGCCCGGGGTACGGGCGACGATTGCTTTGCAATGTGGCCGGCCCCCTCGGACCAGGGCTTCGACGGTAAAGGCCGGGAGCCCGGCGACAACGTGTTCCGGCACTGCACGGGACAGCTGCCATTCCTCGCAAACGGAGGCGCCGTCTACGGGGGAAAGAACAACCGCATCGAGGACTGCGCCTTCACAGACATCACCGCGGGCTGCGGCATCCTCCTGAGCACGACTTTCCCAACCTCGGATGCGAGCCGTGGCATCGACAACAACTTCAGCGGCACGACCGTCGTGCGCGGCTGCGACCTGCTTCGGTGCGGCGGCTTCGACCACGACTGGGCCTGGCGCGCCGCGCTGCAGATCTGCATGGACCGGCGCAGCATCTCGGGGGTCGAGATAAAGGAATGTCGGATCCGTGACAGCCTCTCCGACGGTGCCTCCATCGTGGCGCCGGGGGCTGCGAAGGGCGAGGGGACGCTTTCACGCGCGAAATTCGAACACGTCGTGATCACGTGCTCCGGCCTCGGCGTGCCGAATTCGCACGACCTGTGGATTCGCAAGGATGCGGTCGGTGCGCTGTCCTTGATCCAGTCGCCCATCGCCACGGTGCAAAACGATTCGTCTCATTTCACGCTCGTACGCAAGTAGGTGACACCCGCGCGCGGGACTACGGTCGCGGACTTCAGGCGTCCCCGATTCAACGTTGATCGCCGACGTCGTCGACGATTGGTCAGGTCGTATTCAGGATCAGAGGAATGCGGACCCCAGCTCTCCTGACTTTAGTCGGGTGCGTCATCTACTCCTTCGTCGCTCCGGCAGTACAGGCGGCGACCGCGGTCGTGGACGTAGCCTCCCAGCATCAAATCATTCGCGGCTTCGGCGGCGCGACGGTATTTATGCCGACGCAGCCGTTGAGCACCGCCGATCTCGATACCCTCTTCGGGAACGGTCCCGGCCAGATCGGCCTCTCGCTCCTGCGTATCCGGGTCGCCACCGACGACGCCTGGCGCGCCGTCGAGCTCGCAAACGCGCAGGGTGCGAAGGCGCGCGGCGCCGAAGTCATGGCGACCCCCTGGTCTCCCCCTGCCGCGATGAAGACCAACGCCAGCCTGATCGGAGGATCGCTCAAAACGTCGTCCTACGCCGATTACGCGACCTACCTGAACGACTTCGCCAAGTACATGACGGCCAACGGAGCGAGCCTGTACGCGATCTCCGTCCAGAATGAGCCCGACATCAGCGTGACCTACGAGTCGTGCGATTGGACGGCGGACCAGATGTTGGATTTTTGCAGGAACTACGCCGGCGCCATCACGGCGGCGCGGGTGATCGCTCCCGAATCGTTCCATTTCGATCACGCGATGTCGGATCCGATCCTCAACGACCCGGTCGCTGCGGCGAACGTCGCCATCATCGGCGGGCACATCTACGGAGCCGGCCTGGCCGACTACCCGCTCGCCCGAGAAGAGGGCAAGGACGTGTGGATGACGGAGCATCTCGACCTGTCGACCGATTGGGCGGGGGCGCTGGGGACCGCCATGGAGATTCACGACTGCCTCGCGGTCGCCAACTTCAACGCCTACTTCTGGTGGTATTTGAAACGCTATTACGGTCCGCTCGGCGAAGATGGAGTCGTCACCAAGCGCGGGTACGTGATGGCGCAGTTTTCCAAATTCGTCCGCCCGGGCTACGTGAGGGTCGACGCGACGGAGAGTCCCGCGAGCAACGTGCACGTGTCGGCCTATGCGGGCGGCACGGTTGTGATCGTCGCGATCAACAACAGCCCCTCGGCCGTCGACCAAACCTTCTCGGTCCAGAACGGACCCGTGACCTATGTGACCCCCTGGACCACGTCCAGCAGCGAGAATCTGGCGCAGCAGCCGGCGATAGCGCTGACGGGCGGCACGTTCACTGCGATGCTTCCAGCCCAGAGTGTGACGACCTTCGTCGGCGATCTGATCGTTCCTGCGCCGACGATCACGGCAGCGCCCAAGGGACACACCATCGCTCTCGGGGGCACCGTCGTCTTCGATGTGGAGGCGTCGGGTCAATATCTGGGGTATCAATGGACTCACGACGGCCAGATCGTGGCGGGTGCGACGGGACAGATCCTGACCCTTCGAAACGTGCAAAGTACCGATTCCGGCCGCTACGCGGTCACCGTGACGAATTCCGGCGGGAGCGTCACCAGCTCCGATGCGGTGCTCTCCGTGGTGAACACTCCAAATCCAGGCCGTCTCGTGGCCCTATCGATCCGATCGCCTGTGGGGACCGGAGCCAATGTGCAGGTCGCGGGTTTCGTAATTGCCGGTTCTGCCCCCAAGCAGGTCCTGGTGCGTGCGTCCGGGCCTGCGTTGAACACCTATTTCGGAATCACCAACGTGCTGGCTGATCCGATGATCGACTTGTACGACCAGTCGACCCTCAAGGTGATCGCCTCTGACGACAATTGGGATCCCTCGTTGGAGAGCACTTTCAAGGCATTGTGGGCCCACGACTGGCAGGTCGGCAGCAAGGATGCCGCCATGCTCGAGACTCTGAAACCAGGCCTTTACACCGCGCAGGTGCGCGGAGCCGACGGAGGCTCGGGCAATGCCTTGACGGAGGTTTACGATGCGGACGGAGCCGGGTCCAAGTCGGAACTCCTGGCCATCTCGGGACGCTCACTGGTTGGGACTGGTGACGGGGTGCAGATCGGCGGATTCGTGATACGAGGTAGCACGGCTCTGACGGTCGTGCTTCGCGCGACGGGACCCACGCTGGGCACGGACTTTGGCATTTCGGGTGCCCTGGCGGATCCGATCCTCGACCTCTATGATCAGTCCACCCTGAAGGTGATCGCCAGCGCGGAAGGGTGGGATGCCTCGCTTGCCTCCCATTTCGCGGCCGTGGGCGCGTATCCGTGGGCGGAAGGCAGCAAGGATTCGGCCATCGTCATCACTCTCGACCCCGGTGCCTACACGGTCATCGCGCGAGGCAAGGCCGACGACAGCGGCGTCGCGCTCGTCGAGATCTTCGCCGAGAAGTAGGCGGGTCCGCCCTGATCGGCAGATGACGAATAGGCAGTCGATTTCCGTCTGTGTGCGGCCAATTTGCGTGGAGGTTGGTGAACGGTGAATCGATTTGGAGTCGTCTATCCAAGTGCCCGATGCCAATTGGCCAACTCTGCGGAACGAGATCCTCCTGCGATCCGCGTCGACCCTTCCCCGCCGAAATCGAGCTGCCATGAAAAAGATATGCCCCACTTTCAGAAAGATGATCGTCCCTGTTGCGGTGTTCTTGTGCTTCGCGGCGTCCCGCGGAGTGCAGGCGGCTCCCGCCGCCGGGCAGCCCGCGCAGCGCGACGTTGTTCCGGCTTCGCCTCGTGAGCGTATCTGCATCGACGATGGCTGGCGCTTCAAGAAAGGGGATGCGACCGGATCCGATTGGAATCTGTCCTACGATGTCCGGCCAAAAGTTGACGCCCTCAAGGACGGCAGACCGGCCGATGCCGAGCCGACCGTGGCGGACGTCGTCAAGGAGGCGGGCGAAAGGGTGCTCAAACCCTGGATTTTGCCGACAGGCAACGCTTTCATCGCGGATCCCGTGCGGCGGTTCGTACGACCCGCGGGCAATCCGGGCGGCAAGGTTTCCTA
>JAJXVO010000257.1 GCA_021782105.1 bacterium | reverse complement strand
GCTCATGTTCACCGATCTTCGTTTCGTGTTCCGCACGCTCTTCCGCAACCGTACCTTCACGCTGGTCACGGTATTCACGCTGGCGCTGGGCATCGGTGCGGCGGCGGCCATCTTCAGCGTGGCCGACTACGTTCTGTTCCGCGCGAACAAATTTCCCGACCGCGTCTACCTCGTCGGAGGCCGGACCGACACAGGCGCGCTCATGCCGGTGCGCTTCGACTATATGATGCGTGCATACGAGCAGACGACTGCGATGGACGAGTACGGAAAAGCGGCATTCGTCGCCGGCAATATCGTGATCAAAGGCCAGCCCGTGGCTACGAGTTGGCTGGGTGTAAGCCCAAACCTGTTCAACATGCTCGGTGTGACGCCCGCGCTTGGGAGAGGTTTTTTACCCGGGGAAGGCAAGGACGGCGCCGACAACGTCGTCATCGTCAGCGATCACTTCTGGCATCAGTTTTTGGGCGGCTCGCCCGACGTTCTCGGCAGCAAGATTACCATGGGAGACACTGTCTGCACGATCGTCGGAGTGCTGCGCACAGGGCAGGTCCTCCCGATGTATTTCATGGCCGATGTCTTCCGGCCCCTGGTGTATCGGGTCAATCCGCAGCAGCCGTGGCTTCCCCAACTTTGGTTGCTGGGAAAACTCCGTCAGGGAGTAAGTCCAGAGCAGGCGCAGGCTATGTTGAGTAGTGTCAAACTCGACGTGCCGGCCCCCCTTCGTGAGTACGTTGCCAAGGACCGCGTGGCGCTCTCAACCCTATCGCAGTTGAACCAATCGCTGATCAACGCGGGCATCTATTGGATGATGCTCGGAGCGGTCGGCTTCCTGTACGCGATCGCCTGCCTCAACGTATCCAACCTGGTGCTCGTGCGAATGCTCGGCCAGCGGCGCGAGTTGAGCATCCGGCTGGCGCTGGGCGGCGGGTTGTGGAGGGTCATCCGATTACTCGTGCTTGAGAGTGTTACCCTCGCGTTGCTCGGTGCGCTCGCCGGTGCGCTCGTGGCGAGTTGGCTGTTTCCGCTGCTGCTGCGCGCCGCCGGAACCTCGTTCGGCGGGATGAATTGGTCGGGCTGGCTGCTGAATTGGAGGGTGATCGGCCTGCTGGGCGGACTGACGATCCTGACAAGCCTGTTCATTGTCGTCGTGCCGGTGATTCGCCTCCTGCGGACCGACATTCATGCCGGTTTGAAGGACGGAGGCGGAGCACTGGGCGAGAGCCGGGCGCTGGGACATGTGCGCGCCGGGTTTGTCGTACTCCAGGCGGCGTTTGCCGTCGTGCTCCTGTGCGGGGCCGGACTCATGGTCCGCACCTTCCAGAACCTGCGCAGTGTGAACCTGGGCTTCGATCCTTCGGACAAGGTCAAGATGCAGATCACCTTTCCTCCCAGCACCCCGACCGAGATCCAGGCGAGGCTCGCCCGATTGCGGGAAGTCGAAGCGGTGTTGTTGCGCACTCCCGGAGTGCGTGCAGTCGGCTTCGGCAACGACATCGTTTTGCCGGGCTACTATTTTCCCAACGTGGAGCTCGTCGGTCCCGGAGGCGACCCGCTCAAGGCGAGCGTGAGCAGCTTCGGAAACGGGTTTCAGGATGCCGCGGGCCTGACCCTGAAGCGCGGGCAGTGGCTCACCCACAAAAAGGGCGATGACATTCTCGTGAATGAGGCGCTCGCACGTGTGCTCTGGCCAAAGGCGGATCCGGTCGGACAATTCGTCCGCACGGTCAATCAGGGGCCAGAGACGCGGCGAGGCTGGCAGGGATGGAGGGTCGTGGGCGTCGTGGGCGACATAAGGGCCAACATGCGGGAGTCCCCGGGCCTGTGCGTTTACGGTCCCGAGACCTGGGCCCCTTTCAATTTCAACACCTTCGTCGTTCGCCTGACCCGCAAGTATGACGAGGCGTTTGCCGGCACGCTGCGGCGCGAGCTTTATGCGTACGACCCCCAGCTTGTAGTCGACCAGATCCTGCCGCTCAGCCAAGTCCGGGACCAACAGCTTTGGGCGGAACACCTCACCGACTCGGTACTCAAGGTCCTGTCCGGGATGGCCGCCCTGTTGACCGTCGTCGGAATGTTCTCGGTCCTCGCCTACACGGTTGACTGCCGAATGAGCGAATTCGGCGTGCGTCTGGCATTGGGAGCCACGAGAGGACATCTGATGACCCTGGTCATGCGTCGGAGCCTGTTGCTCGCCGCGGTCGGCCTCGCGATCGGCATCGGGGCGACATTTGGGCTGACGCGGTATCTCCAGAGCCTGCTTTACAGAACTTCCGCTCAGGATCCCCTGATGCTGGCAGCCGTCGGCACCATCCTCATCGCCACCTCCGTGCTCGCGTGTGCCCTGCCCGCCTATCGTGCAACGAAGGCCGACGTCGTGCGCCTGCTGCGTTCGGAATGAACGTATCGGTCGAAGCGAAATGCGGACAAAGCCGATTTTCACAGGGATGAAGGGGATGGAAGGGATGGGGATTCTCGCAGGCTGCGACAGAGCGGTAGTGTTCGCCTGTCCGTTCAACAGAACTCCCGGTTGAGGACGAAAGAAGCGAGAAGCAGGAAGCAGGAATCCAGGAGTTAGGAGTTAGGAGGATTCCAGCAATGTCACCGGGGCTGAACCCAAACAATACCCCACGTCTGCGCCTCCGAGTCGGAAATTCACCAACCCTTGGCCCCCGCGGGGGCGCGGAGATCGAACATCGAGATCCCGAGCGGGACAGGCAGATCCGACTCTCCGCTCTCAACGTTTCCGCTTCCACGACCGCGCCACCGGCCCCGCATCATTCATTCTAGGAAACGCAGTCGGATTGAACCACTGAGGCACAGAGGACACAGAGATCAGCAACTACGAGGTGCCCTTTGTCCCCCCTTGAGGTTGCTGTTTCCAGCTTCCGGCGCTCATTTTCCCACATCTTTCGCCATGCTCCTGCGAACGTTTGATCCGATTCTGCTCAACACTTGCGGGAACCGCCCACACCGACCCCGAGCTATGCGCGGCCAACGTGTCCCCGGGCGGTGGTAAGAATGGCAAGCGCGCCCAAATCTAGGTCTACGAGATTCGCTGTTCAGCGCCCGGCTCCGGCGACACTGGCCCGAGGCAGTTCCAATGCCGCCAGTCGTGGTCCGGGGCGAGTTGGCTGACGCATGGGGTTCATACCTTAGCCGGAAAGTGAACATTAGGTAAAATCGCACCTCCTTGAGGATACTTTTTGTCCTTCCTGGATTACGTAGGACGGTCAGATCCACGCGGACCGACAATTCCGCCATCCCGCAGGCAGATTCCCCGAGATCTCGTGACCAGCCGGTGCTGGAGAGATCACAACCCAACTCACATCCCGAATCCCATGAATCAAGCACACACCGCGGCGCCAATCATCCCATCCTCGCGCCTGACGGTTTCTACCCGTACTCGAGTCCGTGGGCTCATCGCCTGCTCGTTGCTCGCGCTATGTCTCCCGCGCATGGCCGCCGAGAGTTCCCCGGACATGTCCTCAGTGTCGTCCAACGACGCGGGGACCACCACCAATGGGTCGAGTTCGATTCCAACCATCACTCAACAGCCGAAGAGCACCACCGTAAACGTCGGCAACACCGTCACGTTGTCCGTCATCGCCACGGGGACCGGGGATTTGAACTATCAGTGGCGAAAGGACGGAGTGTCCATCGCCGACGGGACCGACGCGACGTTGACAATCGAAGAAGCCTCCCAGTCCGATGCCGGCACCTACGATGTCGTGATTTCGAGCGGCAACGTATCCGTCACCTCGTCGGGCGCGACTCTCACGGTCTCGACCGCCAACGCCGCACCCACGATCACCGAACAGCCGGAGAACGCCGAAGCCCAGGTTGGCGACACGGCGACACTTTCGGTTTCAGCGACCGGCACACCGGCCCCTGCGTATCAGTGGCGGAAAGACGGCACGGCGATCTCGGGGGGCACCGCCGCCAACCTTGTCCTCTCCAATGTGCAGACCACCGACGCCGGAAGCTACGACGTGGTCGTCAGCAACAGTGTCGGTTCGGTGACCAGCCGTTTGGTCCGGCTTGATGTGGCAACCTCGGAACAGGCCCCGACCATCGACTCCCAACCGGTTTCGCTTGGCGTGATCGTTGGACAGCCGGCCAAGTTCTCCGTCGAGGCGGAGTCTGATCCCGCCCCCACCTACCAGTGGACCAAGGGAGGCAATGCCATCGCGGGGGCCACCCAGGCCACCTTCACGATTGCAGCCGCACAAGTCTCGGACGCGGGCACCTACGCCGTCGTCGTCTCCAACGCCTCAGGCAGCGTCACCTCTCAGAACGCCGCCCTCAATGTCTACGCCAACGACTACGCCGGCAGCTATTTCGGAACGATCGGAACCACCGGCCAATTCGCGTTCACCGTCGATCACGACCACACCGCCTCGTTTCTCGGAACTCTGGGCGACGGCCAGACGGCCATCGTCAAGTCCGACGTCAAGGTCGACGACTCCGGCAACTTCGCGTTCGAGGCGACGGCGTCGACCGTAACGGCCTCGGATACCAGCACCCAAGGCCTGAAGCCTGCCGCGGCCTCCACGTCGCTGGCAGTCACGGGCACGATCTCCAGCAGCGGCCAGCTGACTGGATCGATCACCGGCGTCACCACCCTGACGATGTCCGGCACGAAGGCGGCTTCGGGGGTAACGGCGGACTCGGAGGGTTTTTATCAGACCGCCTCCTCTGCCTCCGAGGATACCGTCTCCCTGCTGGTGGGCGGCGACGGACGGGCCCTCGTTCTCTCCCAGACTCCCGCCGGCGTATCCGCCACGACAGGCACGGTGGACAGTTCCGGGAAGGTCACTGCGACCTTGCCCAACGGCGACTCGGTGGACGCCGACGTCGCTGCAAGCACCGGATCGGCGAAGGTGACCCTCACCGACCCGACAGGGTCCACCTCGTTGTCGGGCGGCAACACGGATCTGCTCGAGTCGCAGCACCTCGTGGGCATCTCCGCCAGAGCTCTCTGTGACACCGGTTCCAACAACTCCGTCGCTGGGTTCATCATCCAAGGCACCGAAGCACAGCACGTGCTCATCCGGGCCGTCGGTCCCGGCCTGTCGAGCCAGGGCATCACGCAACCGATTCCGAATCCCAAGCTGGACCTGTACGAAGGCCAGACCCTGATCGCCTCGAACACGGGTTGGAGCACGGCATCCAACGCCAGTGAGATCGCCGCCGCCGCCGCCCGCATCGGCGACTTCCAGCTCTCAAACGATTCCACCGACTCCGCGATCTTCACGACGCTGCAGCCCGGCCTTTACACGGCCAACGCCTCACCGTCCGACGGCAAGGCGGGCGTCGTGCTCGTGGAGGTCTACAACCTCTCGACGCCCAGCCTGGGCAACAAGATCGTGGCCCTCTCCGGCCGCGTTGAAGTCGGCACCGGACAGGATGAGGGCGTCGCCGGGTTCGTAGTGTCGGGGAGTGTCCCCAAGCAGTTCCTGATCCGCGCCGTCGGTCCCACCCTCGCCTCGCTCGGTGTGT
>JAJXVO010000256.1 GCA_021782105.1 bacterium | reverse complement strand
GCTTCGTGCGCCGCCCGGTCCTTTCGGTCCGAGCGGGTGCTCGCGGCCCCAGTCGATCGTCACGCGTGGTTCGGCGTACCCCGCCTAAACGATTAGACTATTTTGCTTCTCGTCCGTCAAAGACCGCGGGCCAATGAATAATTCTGCCGGGGGCAGGGTGGATGGGGGATCGTGCTTTCGCCTATCAAAAGCGACCGGCATCGAGTAATCCCGCGAACTGCCGTCAGAATGTCATAATCATCCGCAATCTCCGGCACATGAGCTTCAACGAATCGGACACTCGCGCGAAGTTGATCGACCCGGCCATCCACGCGATCGGCTGGACCGAGGATTTGATTCGCCGGGAGGAGACGGCCGGAGCCATCGAGATCATCGAGGGCAGGCCCCGGAAGCGGGCCAAGGGCCGCACCGACTACGTCCTGCGCATCAAGATCAACGCCGAGACCCAGCCCGTGGCCGTGGCCCTGATCGAGGCCAAGGCCGAGAGCCTGCCGCCCAACCACGGCCTGGAACAGGTGAAGGTCTACGCCGCGTGCAAGCGCCTGAACGTTCCATTCTGCTACTCGAGCAACGGCCACCTCTTCGTGGAATACGATCGTTTCACGGGGAAAACGAGCGCGCCGCGCCCGCTGGCGGAGTTTCCGACCCCGGACAATCTGCGGCGGCGGTATGAGAAGGCCATGGGCTTCGGCCTTGAAGACGACGCGGCCAAGCCTTTGTTGGCGCGCTACACCGGCGGCGAGGGCGGGCGGCGCTACTACCAGGATGCGGCGATCCGCGCCGTTTTGGAGAAGATCGCCCGTTGCGAGGCCGAAGGCAAGCCGCGCCGGGCGCTGCTGTCGCTGGCGACGGGTGCTGGCAAGACGTTCATCGCGGTCAACCTGCTCAAGCGCATCGCCGACGCGGGCCGGTTGAAGCGCGCCCTCTTCATCTGCGACCGGGACGAACTCCGAACCCAGGGCGTCGGAGCGTTCCAGAACATGTTCGGCGCCGATGCGGCCTCCGTTTCAGCCGGAAACCCCCAGAAGAACGCGCGGATATTGGTCGCCACGTATCAGACCTTGGACGTGGACAGCGATGAGGCTGATGCCAACTTCCTGACCAAGAACTACCCCGAGAATTTCTTCAGCCACATCGTGCTCGACGAGTGCCACCGGTCGGCCTGGGGCAAGTGGTCTCAGGTGCTCAAGCGCAACCCCAACGCCATCCAGGTCGGCCTCACCGCGACGCCGAGGAAGCTCGACGTCGTGTCGAAGACCAAGGAGGCCGAGGCCGACGCGCAGGTCACGGCGGACAACGTCAGCCACTTCGGCGAGCCGGTCTACGAGTACGACCTGGGCCAGGGCATCGAGGACGGCTACCTCGCCGCCTGCGACATCCAGAAGGGCCGGGTCAACCTCGACGACACGGGGATCACGATCGAGGACATCATCGCGCGTCACCCTGTCGACGCGCTCACGGGGCAGCCCCTCAGCGCGCAATACATCCGGGACCGCTACGAGAAGAGCGACTACGAGGGGCAGATTCTCCTGCCGGACCGCGTCCTCGCCATGTGCACGGACCTCTTCCGGTACCTGCTGGAGTCCGGCGGGCCCGAGCAGAAGACGATCATCTTCTGCGCCCGCGACCGCCACGCCGACGACGTGGCGGCGACGATGAACAACCTCTACGCCAAGTGGTGCCGGGACCAGGGCAAGCCCCGCCAGGACCCCTACGCCTTCAAGTGTACGGCCAGCGTCGATGGAGGCCAATACCTGGCCGACCTCCGGGGCGCCTCGCGCTCCCACTTCGTGGCCACGACCGTGGACCTGCTGACGACCGGCGTGGACGTGCCGGTGGTCAGGAACATCGTCTTCTTCAAGTACGTGAAGTCGCCGATCTCCTTCTACCAGATGATCGGTCGCGGTACGCGCCTGGACGCGCCGACGAACAAGCTGATGTTCACGGTCTACGACTACACGGACGCGACCAGGCTGTTCAACAAGGAATTCCTCACCAAGCTCAAGCCTACGGGCAAGGGCGGCGGCGGGGAGCCGCCGAAGGAGCCGACGGTCCTGGTCGAGGGCTTCGACGTGCGCGTCACCGACGCCGGGCGCTACATCCTGACCATGGTGGACGGCAAGACGCAGCCGGTCACGGTCGAGGACTACAAGTCGATCCTCGCGACCAAGCTCGTGGCCGAGGCGCCGACGCTGGCCGAGTTCCGCAAGCACTGGATCGTCCCGTCCGAGCGCCGCGACCTCCTGGGCCACCTGCCCGACGCGGGCCGGTCGGCGACGCTGGTGCAGCGGCTGGAGCACATGGACGATTTCGACTTGTTCGATGTCTTGGGCGAAGTGGGCTATGGCCTGGACCCCAAGACCCGCGCCGACCGGGCCGCCGCCTTCAACTACAAGCACGAGGCGTGGCTGAGGTCGCTGCCCGCCGCGTCGGCGGCGACGCTCCGGGCCATGGCCGAGCAGTTCGCCTCAGCCGGGACCGACGGCCTGGAGAACCCGGCGATCTTCAACACGCCCGGTGTCGTGGCGGCGGGCGGCCTCGCCGCGCTCCAGAAGATGGGGCGCCCCGCCGACGTCTTGCTTGATACCAAGGCGAGGATGTTCGCGGCATGACTCCAGTCGCGCAGACAAATCCACCTAAATTGGGCATGCCGCTGCCACAGGGCTGGCGGTGGACAAAACTAGGCGAGGTGTGCGCGATTATCGCGGGGCAGTCACCTCCCGGTGAAACTTATCGTAAAACGCCCGACGGACTTCCCTTCTTCCAGGGAAAAGCAGATTTCGGAGCCAGGCATCCTATTGCAAGGACATGGTGTGCCTCCCCAACTAAGATCGCCCAGCCTGGGGATATTTTGATGTCTGTTCGTGCGCCCGTGGGCCCGACCAATGTCGCTGATGTTCAATGCTGTATTGGTCGGGGCCTCGCTGCAATTCGTCCCGGCGTAACCGTCGATCGAGAGTTTGTTCTCGCAACCCTCAAGCACAAGGAACAAGACCTGGTCCGCCTTGGCAGCGGCAGCACGTTCCAATCTATCAACCGTGAGCATCTCGAATCCCTACCAATTCTTCTCCCACCTCTCCCCGAGCAGAAGCGCATCGCCACGATCCTGACCGAGCAGATGTCGGCGGTCGATAAAGCGAGAGCGGCGGCTGAGGTGCAGCTTGAGGCAGCGGAAGTCTTAAACGCCGCTCGCTTGCGCGCGATCTTCAACCAGGATTTGATGAAGTCGTGGCCTTCAATGCCGCTGGGTAGTGTCGGAGAGATTGTGTCCGGGGTTACCCTTGGGCGCAAATTCCGAGGCAGTAAGGTTCGCTCTGTTCCCTATCTCCGCGTGGCTAACGTCAAAGATGGGCATCTCGATTTAGAGAATGTGAAGGAAGTCGACGCCACGGAATCTGAGATCAACAAGCTGCGACTTCGCCGAGGGGACATCCTTCTGACCGAGGGTGGTGATCCAGATAAACTTGGGCGAGGAACATTTTGGGAAGATCAACTGCCCGAGTGCATCCATCAGAATCATATCTTTCGCGTTCGATTCGACCAGAAGATTGTCTCGCCGCAGTTCGTCTCGGCACAGATCGGCTCGCCATACGGCAAGGCTTATTTTTTGGCTCACGCGAAGCAGACGACGGGGATCGCCACGATCAACCAAAAGGTTTTGGCCGGATTTCCTCTTCGGCTCCCGCCGCGCGGTACACAGGATCGCATAATCGCCCTTCTTGAAGAAAGAGTTCGTGGCGGAAAAATTCTGACCGACGCTCTCCGTGACCGACTGGCAGCAATCCGCTTAATGGTCCCTGCGTTGTTGCAACGGGCGTTCATCGGTGAACTCTAACATGGGCGTGTTCTCTCCGCACACGATCACCGCGTTGGCGGAGGCGGTAACCGGCGGCTCCGGTGGATCATCAGACCCGCCGATTGGAATATACCGGAGTGGCACCAAGCTTGAACGCTTTTTTGGAGGGCTGAATCTCGATCTTCGCATCGGAGGCACGTCGCGAGTTCCGGCCGTTCACACGTTGCTCTCCGAGGTGAATCGGCAGCCTGACGGGCACGAGACGATCGCCCGCGTGATCGAGGCTGTCGTCGACGCGCGGGACTTCCTCAAAGAGCCTAACAAGCTGACTGCTGTCGTCGACTACATGAACGCGAGACTGGACTTCGACAAGTTCCAGCTTCGCAAGATCGGCCAACAGTATCAGTTGGTCAGCGTCGCCACGAACGCGCGTATCACGGAGTCGTTACGCCAGAAAGTCGAGGACCTTTCACTCGACTCCGTCCAGCGCGATTTCGAGCGCGCTGTGGAGCAGGCGGAGAGCGATCCCGAGGGCGCAATCACGTCGGCATGCTCGACGGTCGAGAGCGTCTGCAAGTGCCTGCTCGACCACATGAAGCAGCCTTACCCCCGGAAGCAGGACATCAGCCATCTCGCGGCCGAGGTTCAACGCCACCTGAATCTTTCGCCCGATCGGCCGGACGCTGACCAGGACGTCAAGCAAATCCTGGGAGGCCTGCTGAACGTCTCCGCCGGGATCGGTGCCCTGAGAACTCACGCTGGGGACGCTCACGGGCGCGGCAAGAAGGTCTCCCGGGTGGACAGCAGGATCGCCCGGCTCGCCATCCATTCCGTGAGCACCGTGGCTCTATTTTTGATCGAGACCTGGCAGGAGAAGAAACAATCATGAGCAAGACCGCGAACGGGACGAAGCGCCACGGCACCCAGCAGTCCCTGAACGGCGCGGTCAAGTCCATCTGCGACACCATGCGGCGCAGCAACTGCGCCGGGGCGCTCCAATACGTTCCCGAGATCACCTGGATTCTCTTCCTCCGCATCCTGGACGAACGCGAGAACCACGAGGCGGAGCACGCCGAGGCCGTCGGCGCCGAGTTCAAGCCGTCGCTGAAGGCGCCCTACCGCTGGCAGGACTGGGCGGACCCGGCCGGAGCCAAGCGCAAGAAGCTCCAGGACGGAACGATGGGCGCGGTCTTCTCCTTCGTCCATGGGGAATTGCTGCCGTACCTGCGCGGGCTGAAGGAGAAACCCAACGCCACCGCGCGGCAGAAGGTGATCAGCGAAATCTTCTCCGGCGTGGAGAAGACCCGCGTCGACACGGAGAAGAATTTCCTCGACATCTTGGACAAGGTCCACGAGATCAGTGCCGAGACCGTCGACCCGACCCACGTCTTCACCGTCTCTCAGGTCTACGAGGGCCTGCTGCTCAAGATGGGCGAGAAGGGCAACGACGGCGGCCAGTTTTTCACTCCCCGCGAAGTTATACGTGCCGTCGTCAGGGCCATCGACCCCAAGATCGGCGAGACCGTTTACGACCCGGGCTGCGGCACCGGCGGCTTCTTGGCCCAAGCCTATGAGTACATGGCCGCGTCGAAGAAGAAGCTGACGGCCAACGACCTGGAGACCTTGAAGCGCCGCACCTTCTACGGACGGGAGAAGGACAACGCGATCTACCCCATCGCCCTGGCCAACCTCGTCCTTCATGGCATCGACGAGCC
>JAJXVO010000255.1 GCA_021782105.1 bacterium | reverse complement strand
TCAGGAGGAGGCGCGCGAAGGGGCGGCGCACGAGGCAGGCGGAGAAAAACGTTCCGGCGAACAGGCACGAGATGAGACTTCGAATGCCGCTGCACGCCTCCTCGACGCCCACCGCCGTGTGCGCCAGCTCGATCACGTTTCCGTGCTGGACGGCCGGCGCGCCGAGCAGGTGCAGCGCGATGATCACCGCATGGGTGACGCCGAGCTGAAGGTGCAGCGATATCCTCTGGTAGGTGCCTGGCGGAAGCGGCGCACTCAGGAGCCACAGGCCGAACGCGAGCACGGTGGTCCAGTTGAAAGGCACCAGCTTCAGCGAGCGGCGGGAAAATACGAGCAGGCTCGCCAGACCCAGGCAGACGAAGGCGGCCGTCGGGGCGGTGGAGGCGATCGAGTGGGTCCAATCCAGCGCGACGGCGTAAAGCCCGCCCAGGGTCAAAAAAGCGAGTGCCGCGGCGCCGAGGACGGCAACCGCAGCGGTCGTCCATGCGGAGTCGGGGAGATATCGCTGGGTTCCGCGGGTCGTGCCTTCATGGAGGAGCAGCAGCCAGAGGACCGGCATGAACAATCCGTGGGAGAGCTCCGGATTGTGCATCCACTGAGGCCAAAGCAGCACGACGAGGCCCGCGGCCAGGAGGAGAAGGATGACGGCGCACGCGAGCGACGAACCGCGGGCGGCGGCAGCCGATTTCCATCGGGCCGTCAGACTTGGGTTGGATGCCGTGGCGGTCATCGGGTGCGTGGGCCTGGGCCACCCTAGGGGCGGGCATCGGCTGCATTCAAGCTCCCGCCGCTTCCAGCTGCCCCCTGGCCGGGCTGTGACGCAGGGTGCCGGGCCAGGGCGTTATCGCGCTGCCAGACCGCATAGACCATCTCGAGCGGCAGCGGAACGAGGGTCAGGAATTCCGACGGCCTTATCCGGCTGTTGGGGTCGAGGAAGTATCGTTTCACCGTCTCGAGGAAATAGTAGCGGTTCGAACTCTGGGTGCGAAGGACCGTGGCGATCCAATCCATCGTGGCCTTGTCGCCGCATGCACCCGACGCGAAGTAGAGTGCGAGGTAGGCGCGAATCCCGCCGTCGTCGGTCGGAAGCGGCTTCTTGCGCAGCCAGGCGGAGACTTCGGCGAGGAGCGTGGCGTCGGGGTGGCTGAACAGGTATCCGGCCAGGAACTCCACGGCGCCCGGACTGACGGTCGTGTGCTCGAGCATCCCCTGGGTTTGCGTGCGCCAGTCGGCTGGCGACGAGAGCAGTTTCAGAGCCGAGAGGCGGACCGACGACTGCTCCTCGCCTGGAAGCACCGACTGGTAGGCCGCCAGTGTGATGAGCGCCTCGGTGGGATGCCCGAGTGCCAGGAGCTCGTGGGTCTGGTAATAGGCGTTGTAGGAATCGATTGGATACCATGTCTCCTCGAGCGATGCCAGGGCCCGGTCCCTTCGGCCCTCGCGGAGGTCGGCCTCCGTGCGGAGCAGCGTGCGCCAGCGTGCCCCGCTCGTCGTCGACCCGAGCTCGCGGATCGTCCGGAGGTCGTCGAGCTGGCGGGTGGCAAAGAGCAGCGCGTGCAGCCAGGGGGCCTGCGGCGCGGCCCCGTTCCTGAGGCGCTCGAGGGCGATCGCGCGCAGCGCGGAAAAGTTCCCGCGCTCCAGCGCGCTCCGCATCCAGGCCTGCGCGGTCTGCGACGCCTGCCGTGGATGCTGCGTCATGAGCATCGCATACACGCCGTCGGCCCGGTCGGGCATCGAGAGCGTGGCGATCTCACCGAGCATGAGTCCGATGTCGTAGCGTTTAGGGTCGAGCTGGTAGGCGAGGTACAGCGACATGCCGGCGGTCCGCAGGTCGCCTCGGGCGAACCCCGTCGTGCCCTTCTCGAAATAGTACTCGGAGCGCGCCTCGTTCAGCCTGTGCCAGCGGCCGGGCCAGGCGAGGTTCACGATGCCGACAGGGTAACCGAGCAGGCGCAGGCCCGCGAACGCGAACAGCACCGCGGCGACGTAGCAGGCGGCAAGCGCTCCCCCGGTCCAGGCCGCGGTGAGCCTCCAGAATGGACGCACGTCCGCGGTGTCCACAGAGCACAGCAGCCCGTCGGGGGTGTCGACCAGCAGGGGGCACACGCGTTTGAAACGCGCGGGCCGGTTCCAAGTCACGCAGGCCTCGCAGCGAGTCTCGCGCGCGCGGCCGGAGTCGCTCGGGGCCTGGCAGGGGCAGTGTTTGACGATCCGGCGCCGGAACAGCGTCTTCGCCGCGTTCCAGTAGAACAGCGACCACCAGAAACGGAAAAAATCGGCGATCCACGCGATCATGTCACGCGGCGGGCGGCCGGTTTCGACCCGGCGCCGGAGGTTCGTGGTGACCGGCGGCAGGCGACGACGAGAACGCGGGGAGCGGTTCGGGGTACATCGTCGATGCAGCCGGCTCAGAGGACCTCGCCGAAAAGCTCCGCGTCGATCCGGCCTTCGGCCACACGAGCGACCGGCCCCGTCATTCGGATCGCATAGTCGTCGCCGATTTCGACCTCGATGATGCCGCCGGGCATGCGAACCGACACCGAGCGGTCGACCAATCCGAGCTTGTGGGCCACCGCAGCGCAGGCGCTTGAACTCGAGCCCGAGGCGAGGGTGTAACCGGCTCCGCGTTCCCAGATCTCAATCCGGATGGCAGACCGGTTGACGATCGTCATGAACTGGACGTTCGTTTTCCGCGGAAAGCGGGGGTCGGTTTCGATCGCGGGTCCGTGCGTCCGGGCCAGCTCGGCCGTGGCGTCGGGTACGGGAATCACGCAATGCGGATTGCCGATCGTCGCGGCACAGAACCTGAACGTGACTCCTCCCGTGGCAATCGTCTCGTTGATCACCTCACGCCGGGGTCCGGCCACTGGGATCCGTTCACTGTCAAAGCTGACGTGTCCCATGTCGACGGAGACGAGGCGGCCGTCCTCGATGATCTCCGACTCGACGATTCCGCCCAGAGTATGAATTCGGAACCGGCGCGTCCGGACGAGCCCGTGGTCGTGCAGGTAGCGCGAGAAGATGCGAAGTCCATTGCCCGACTTCTCGGCTTCCGAGCCGTCGGGGTTGAAGATGCGTAGCCCGCAGGCCGCTTCGCTCGTGGTCGGAAGCGGACCCCAGAGAATACCGTCGGAGCCGACGCCGAAGTTGCGGTGGCAGATGGCCCGAATCTGGGTTTCTGTCGGGGCTTCCCAGCCTGGGAAATCCGACGGATTGAGCACGATGTAGTCGTTGCCCAGTGCGTGGTATTTGGAAAATTGCATGGCTGTGGGGCTGGCTCGTAGCCTCCCAGCTTTGCGGACAGACACAAGTCCGTTGAGCGCCTCCCAGGGCGGCAGGCACTCAGCCCTTGTAACCGAACAGCCGCAGCCGCTCGACCATGGCGACCGTTTCCTGGGGCACGAGCGAGCGCCACGAGGGATCGCCAGTCCGGATGAGCTCGATCACCCGGCTCGAATAGATGCCAAGGCATCCCGGGTTGTAGTCGGCGAGCGCCTCGATGAAGTGGTTCGCGAGCAGGTGGGCGTAGAGCAAACGGTGTTGCTGCGCGACGGCGACGTTGTCGGCCGTCACGAGCGAACCGTCTGCGAGGGGCATCGGGTAGATGTACAGTCTGACCGCATAGCGGAACAGGCGTCCCACGGCCTCGAGCATGCCACCCTGGAGGTTCTCGTAGTACTTCTCGTTGAAAACCTCGAGCAGCGTATTGATTCCCATCGATACGCCGATCATCTCGTGGGTGTAGCGGCGGAAGTACGTGGTCAACCGGTGAAACTCCGAGTAGTTGGAGATGAGCACCAGGTGCCCGAGCGCACCGAGCAGGTCGACGCGGCCGAGGAAATCCCCGGGTTCGACGCGCCCGCCCTCCTCGAGGAGATTGTTGATCGTGAGCTCCATCAGGACCACGGGCTCCTTGCCCTCGTTCATGGGTTCCTTGAGGAACTTCGAGCGCGAGCAGGCCAGCATGTCGAGGTGGAGGCGGGTGACGGGGTGGAAGCTGCCGCGCTCGACGAGCACGGGCTTCTTGTAGAGGACTTCGCTTGGCTGCAGGACATCGCCGTCGGGCCCGAACATCACCGCGTTTGTCAAGCCGAGCTGGACGAGGTGGAGCGACATGAGGCGGTTGTCGATGCCCGCGAACGCGGGACCGCTGAACTTGAGCATGTCAATCTCGATGCGGTCGGCGCCAACGTTGTCCACGAGCGACTCGATGAACCGCCTCGGGTCGTCGCGCATGAAATACGCGGCATAGCAGAGGTTCACGCCGACGATGCCGAGGGCCTGCTGCTGGAGGAGGTTCTCCTTGTCCCACATCCGGACGTGGATGATGATCTGGCTGGGCTCGGCGCCGGGTGTCGGCTGAAAGCGAACGCCCACCCAACCGTGGCAGTCGTTGTTGCCCTTGTAGCTCTTGGCGGCGACGGTATCGGCGAACACGAAGAAGCGGCTGCGGCTGCCGCGCTGCTCGTTGAGCCGCTCGATAAGGAGCGAGTATTCGTGATCGAGCATCGTGCCGAGCCGCTCCCTCGACACGTACCGCGGCGCCTTGCCGTAGATGGCGTCGCTGAACGTCATGTCGTAGGCGGAGATCGTCTTTGCGATCGTTCCGGCGGCGCCACCCGCCTGGAAAAACAGGCGCGCGACCTCCTGGCCGGCGCCAATCTCGGCGAAGGTGCCGTAGATCGAATCGTCCAGATTGATCGTGAGCGCCTTTTGGTGGGTGGTGAGAAGTCCCTTGTCGTCGGTCATGGAATGGGTGGGAGCTCTATAGCTAGCGATAATTCGGACGATTGCAAAGCCGGCCGGCATCGGAGCCTTCAAAACAACTCGCGCGTGGACGCATCTTGCCTAAGTTGGCCCCCACCATGCGCAATTTCGTAACCTCGATGCTGGGGGCGCTCACCGCCCTGATCGTGTTTTTCGCCGGCCTGTGTTTTTTCGGAATTATCATCCTGATCCTGATCTCAGCCGCCGCTCACCGGCAGCATGAGACATCGTTCGAGAAGGGTTCGTACCTGGTGTTCGACATGGATGCGAACATCGACGACGCACCGCCGCAGTTCTCGTTGAATCGAATCACCGGCGACCAGCACGAACTCCAGCTGCGCCTCGTGACGCGGGCGATCGAACAGGCGGCGCATGATCCGCGCATTGCTGGCATCTACCTCACCGGCTCCCTCCAGCCTGCGGGCTACGGCAGCAGTTTTGCCGCCCTGCGCGAGGTGCGTTCCGCGCTCCTCGACTTCCGCGCCTCCGGCAAGCCGGTGCTCGCGTACCTGTCCAATGCGGACACGAGGGACTACTACCTGGCCTCCGCAGCGACGAACGTCACGCTCGATCCCTATGGCATGATCTTCATGCCGGGACTCGCGGCGCGCCCGATGTTTTACACGGGATTCTTTGAGAAATTCGGCATCGGCGTCCAGGTGACCCGCGTCGGCAAATACAAGTCGGCGGTCGAGCCGTTCATCCGCAAGGACCTGTCGCCGGAGAATCGCCAGCAGTTGACCCAGCTGCTGGGCGACATCTGGGGCGGGCTCCTCGGGGACATCT
>JAJXVO010000254.1 GCA_021782105.1 bacterium | reverse complement strand
CGCTGGCCCTCAAGGCGCTCTTCCTCGTCCTCGCGGTGACGGGCCACGCCAACCTCTGGATGGCCATCGTCGCCGACACCGGCGCCACCCTGCTCGTCACGACCAATTCCCTGCGCCTGCTGCGCATCTGATTTCGCACACCCCGATTTGGGAGCAAGCGACCCGCCCTTTTCCCCGGCCCCGCGCCCCATCTCCCTCCACGTTGCTCCGCTCGTTGAACCCGGGATCTCCGACCGCCGGCGACATTCCCATCACTCGGCTTCGATTGGTGTCATTTGATACAACCAGCTACATCGAGCCACTGATTTGTTAATAATTACCATAAGGCTATTTCTGTAATATCTTTTATTGGCTATAGGGATAATTTTGTTTGCAAGATGGCGCGTATGAGAGCACTTTATGCAAACGAAATGAGCGCTCCTGGTTTAACGAAAAACCGAAAGGTCGGTGCGGTGCTGGCGTTCGCCGACGCCCGACTCGCCGCAGGGCACGTCGCCTTTTCGATGTCCCAACTGGTCGAGGGAACCGCGTTGACGCGTTCAGCTGCGAAAAGCCAACTCCGCCGCCTAAGTCACAAAATCGTGCGGATTTCAAAGGCGCACCCATTTTTCGTGATCGTCAGCCCCGAACATGGGTTGAGGGGAAGTCCGCCGGTCGATTCGTGGCTCGACGACTATTTCCAGTGGCTCGATCACCCCTATTATCTTGCGCTCCAGTCTGCGGCGAGCGCCTACGGCTCAAATCCGCAGTCGATCCAGGTGATCCAAGTGATGACCGATAAGCCCCGCCGCCCAGTCACGGTGGGACAACTCCACATCGTGTTTTTCGTCAAACGCAGCATTCAGGACACGCCGACTCAACAACTGGCCAATGCCTTTGCACCAACTCGCGTGAGCACACCCGCCGCCACCGCGTTCGACCTGATTCGTTACGCGGCCCGCATCGGGGGAATCGGCCGAACCGTGGAAACCCTCCGCCCCCTGCTCCCACTCATCGATCAAACGGCATTGCGGGGTGTGCTCGAAGCGGAAGACGAAACCGCAACGGCGCAACGCTTGGGCTACATCCTCGAAAAAACGGGCAAACCCAAACTCGCCGCCGTCGTCGAGCATTGGCTGCCGGCCAAACGCCCCACGATCCCACTCGCGACCATGTCGGCCAACCATCCGGCTGGACCGGTAGCCTCGCCCTGGCGCATCGTCGACAATTCGGGAGAATTTCAATCGTGAACCCGCTCACCCGCCGTGACGTGATCGCGCACCAAGCCTCCGTGCCCTGGCCCCTCCAGCGCCAAGTCGAACAAGACCTGCTCCTCTGTCTGGCGATGGCAGCACTCTTCGATGACGAGTTCTTGCGCAGCCAAATCGCCATGAGGGGTGGCACGCTTCTGCACAAGGTGCATCTCGCCCCTGCGGCGCGTTACAGTGAGGACATCGACCTTGTCGTCTATGGCGACCGGCCGGACGCGCATATCGCCAAAGCGATCCAACGCGTGCTCGGGGGCGTGTTTGGCAAACCCACCGATTCGATCTGGAACACCTTCCAGCTGGCGATCCGCAACGTGGTGAAACCATCCAGGGTCCTCCGCCTGACCTATTCGGTGTCTTCCGTCAGTGAGCCCGGCACCACGCTCAACATTGTCGTCGAGGCCAATGTCACCGAACGCAAACCGCACCGGGCTATCGTACAGATCCCGTTCGAATTCAAATACCGCGACGCAACGATCAGGTCGGCGCTCAATGGCTACGATCTCCATGAAATGCTCGGCACGAAAATGCGGGCCTTGTTTCAGCGTAAGCGCGGTCGTGATCTGTTCGACCTATACTGGGCGCTCACCAGGGCGACGCCCTCCGTGGATCCAGCGATCGTCGTCGATTCATTTAGACATTACCTCGAACGGGAAGGGGTCAGCGCCGCGCGCTCCGAATTCATCGCTATACTCGATTCCCATCTCGCTGATCGCGGATTCTGCAACGACATGCTGCCGCTCCTTCGCGTCGGCTTGGACTACGACCCTCAAATTGCCGGAGAATTGGTGAAGGCGAAACTGCTCGGAATCCTGCCCCAATAACCATCCCATGAGCAAGGCGAACAAACATCGACTGTGTCCGGCACTCAGCCGGGAAATTTCTCGAAGCGAATGCAGCGAGAATCGCCGCAGCCGTTAGGTCCCTTTGTCCGCCAGTCCCTGTTTCTGCCCCCATATTCGGAGCGTCCGAAGATGGACGTTGGCTTGCCGATGGAGGGAGCCTTCGCAGGTTTCGTCCACACCCCACCCCACTCCCCATGAATTCAGATGCCCTCCGGCCGCTCGCGAATGTGCGGCCAGCGCCTGCGGCACGTGCGAATCCCGAGCGTTTTCTCTACCTGGGTTTCTCGACCCTGTTGTTCGTGCTGATGCTTCTTGGATTTCGGCAGTTCTACCTTCACGGACACGCCGTGTCCGGCCAACCGCTTCCACCGCCAGTCAGAACGCTCCTGATCGTGCACGGCGTCGCGATGACGACGTGGATGGTGCTCTTTCTTGTGCAGCCTCTGCTCATCGCCAGCCGCAACCTCCGCCTGCACATGTCCCTCGGGATCTTCAGTGCCTGGCTGGCTGCATGTCTTGTCGTGCTCGGCACGTGGACGGCGATCGCAACGACGAAGATGATCCACACCGAACTCATCCGCTACGGCCTGAATCGCCGGCAATTCATGGTTGTCCCGCTTGGCGACATCACGGCCTTCGCCGTGTTTGTTGGCATCGGAATCTGGAATCGGAAGCGACCGAAAATCCACGGGCCGATGATGCTCTGGGCGACGATCGCCATCATGGCCGCCGCCACCAACCGTATACCCGAGTTTCGTGGCCTGGGTGCATCGAACCTCTGGGGCCATGTGTTCGGCCCGCATCTGGTGCCACTCGCGATCGGCGTTTTGTTTCTCGCCACGAAATCAGCCCTGACCCGCTCGGTCGATCGCTGGTTCGCCGGCGGCCTTGTGGGCTGCGCCCTGTTCTTTGCGTTCGGGATGCACCTTGCCTCGACCCCTGCGTGGGCACATTTCGCGGCGCTCCTGACATCGTAACGCGCCTGCCAAAGTCACCGGCGTAGTCTCAGGCCCGAGAGGGGTCTTCGTCCGCCTGTTCCCATTGGAAATTCGAGATCGCCACCATCCACGGACCTCAGAAATCAACAATCAGCGGCCCCCTCGGCCCGGCCGTTCGTTCGCGACCAGCTCCAGGAACAACAAAAAGCCAGTTGATTTGCTCTCTTATTAGTTGCCCCGAGCCAGGGGCCAGCGGGGGCGGCGGCGAGCGCCCCGCGATTCTTACCGGCTGCGGCGGGCACCGCCGAGGCGAAGCCGAGCCGCCGCCGGCTTACCGCCAAGGTTTGACACTGGTTCAAAATTGTACCACATCGAGGACATGCCAACCCGTGCCACCCTTTCCGCCGACATCGAGCTGAAGCGTTCCCTGACCGCCTCCATCCTGAAAAAAATGCAACAGGACAACCTGACGATTTCCGCACTAGCCGATCGTATGGGCACCGGGCGCACCGCTGTTCGCCGCCTCCTCGATGCCAAGAACACTTCGATTACCTTCCGCTCGATGAGCCGCGCCGCTCACGCCGTCGGTCTCAAAATCAAACTCATCGCCGAGCCCATGCCTCCCGACGAACTCGGCAAACTCGCCCACCGCCTGGCCCGCAACAAAACCAAAGCTGAGTCCGCCAAACTCACCGCGCAGATCACCGGAGGCTTTTACGCCGGTTCCTGATGCCAAAGGTTCAGCGCAAAGACATTCCGCGCGCGCTTTTTGCTCATCTGCTGTTGTGGATCGCACAGCGCAGCATTAGCGCGGATGCCCTCAAGTCTTTGGCGGCGTGGCTCGACACCAATCCCGAGGTGCCCGAAGGCGACTGGTTCAAACGCTTCGCCACGATGACCGTTTGCGGCAACGGTACGCTCGTGAAGACATTTTTGACGCCGGGACAGGTGCCCATTGGTCAGGAAGTCTGAGCCTTGCCTAATACGCACCCGCGGCTAGTCCGATGATCGCCGAACCGAGGGGGCCAAGCCGGGCCGCTCCCTCGCGCTTCCGCTCCCCCGGCTGGGCGTGGGGTGGCCTGCGAAGTCTCAATCCGCCTGGAAGTCTCAATCCGCCTGTCCCTGTTTCTGCCGCTCCAACCGCCGCACCGAGGGCATCGTTGGCTACGCGCGGCAGGTCACCGAGCGACTCCAACTCGCCTTCGATTATCAGTCGGGGCCGGAAAGTTCGGTCACCGCCGGCTTCACCTACAACCTCACCCCCAATCTTCAGGTGAATCCCGCCCTCTACGTCGCCAACACCGCGCCGCATCACCTGATCGGTTACGACGTGGCGACCTGGAACCTGCCGGTCTGGAAGCCCAGGGTCCGTTAAACGCACAGGCCGGACCGCGGCGCCTGCCACCGCGATCCGGCCCGCCAAAGCAGAGGCCGCCCGCTTCGCGCGGCCGGCCCCGCAAACCAAGGGGCGTCAGTCCGAATCCGTATCCATGTCGACAGGACGCAACGCGCCGAACAGGCCGTGCGTGCCGCCGGACGTGCCCGCCGTGAAGTACAGCGTCGCGCCGTCACCCTGGATCTTCGCCTGGGAACCGTCACCCGTCCGGTCCCAGCGGCGATGGTCGTCGGAACGGCCCCAGCCGTGGTCGTCCGAGCCGATGTCGATCGACCACAGTCCGTCGATCGCAAGGTCCGAGCCGTCGGCCTTCGTCAGGTGGCCGAGGAGCGCGCCGGTCTTGAGGTTGTAGGCGTTGATCAGGCCGTCGCCATTGTTGCCCACGAGGAGCGCGTGGCTGTACGCGCCGAAGTCCCCGCGCGCCACAGTCAGGCCCCAGGGCGAATTGAGCGCGCCGGCGGCGACGAACTGCTTCACGAGCGTCCCGTCGGGATTGAAGATGTCGACGTACCCGTTGCCCGCACCCGCGACCGCGGTCTTCATGTCCGTCGACTGCTTCGCGAAGGTGACGTACAGCTTGCCGCGGATGGCGCGGATTCCGTACGGAGCGAAGCCCGCCGGCACCGTCTTGTCCGTGAAGGTCGTGACCGGCTTGAAGCTCGCGTCATACACCTCGACCACGCCCGCATGGAAGTTTGCCGCGTAGAGCTGCGGCACCATCCGCTGGTCCGAGTCGGTGTCGCCGTCGTCGTCCGCAGGCGGCGTGGTGGCGGCCGGCGCCGGGACCCTCGCGATCGCCAGCCCCGTGTAGATCGCGCCCGATGCGGAGTTGTCCACCACCGTCATCGGTGTGCCCGAATTCACGCGGTCGCTCCAACCCACGATCGTGCCAGAACCCGTGGCGACGAGCACCGTCGCAGGATGCGTGACCGTACCGCTCGTGAGGTTGAACGACCAGCTGTCGTTCATGATCGCGGCGGTCGGCATGCCTGCCGTCGTCGCGGTTCCGGGCGCCGGGATCATGATCGTGGTCTTCGAGGAAACGCCGAGCGGCGAATACATCGTGATCATACCCGTGCCGTTGTCCGCGACCCAGTAGGACCATGGGCCGCGCAGAAGACCCCACGGATTGA
>JAJXVO010000253.1 GCA_021782105.1 bacterium | reverse complement strand
CGCGCGAGGCGTCCCACCATCAGCGCCGCACAGAGTGCCGCCATAAAACAGGTCGGAAGGCTGAAACGCGACGCGATGACGTCGTCAAACCGCGCCCAGTAATAGAACTGCAGAAGCGTGAGATGCACGGCCGTGCCGAGCCCGAACGCGACCAGCGCGTACGAGGCGGGCGCAAGCGGCGAGGTCTCCCGTCGACGCGAGCGACGCCAGCCCAGCCACAGCACGTAGGCGAGTCCGGCCAGTCCGAGCCCCGACAACCACCACGAGTTGGCCAGGTCGCCGTGCACGTCGAAGAAAAAATTCCACGCGCCACGCAGATTCTCGGCCAGATACGTCGTGCTGAACCGCGCCGTCTGCCCCTCCTGTAGCTGCCAAAGCAGCGGCGTGGCCGAAAGCACCCGGTTGTGCCAGGCGTAGGGGATGAACAACAGGGGGGTCGCCACCAGCGTGCCGGTGATCAGCGGCTCGCGACGCCGCGCCCAGCCCGCCCAGATCACCATCGCGACAGGACCGACGAAGACCACCGATTCATAGCGGCTCTCCGATAGCAGGACCGTCGACAGACACAACATCCCCAGGCGCAATCCGTCGGGCTTGCGCAAATACAGCAGCGCCAGGTACAACGTCAGCGCAATCATCGTCAGGTTGTGCATCTCCATGCCCGCCCCCGTCGCATTCTGCGCGAGCAGCGGCAGGGTCGCCAGCAGGAGCACTGCGAGAATGCCCGCGCGCCGCCCGGCCAGCGACGAGGCGAAGGCGTAGGTGAGCCCCAGGAATATCGGAACGCAGGCTGCGTTGACGATGAACAGGTTTGCGACCCGATAGCCCGTCAGGTCGTGCATCAGGCACACCAGGAACGCGAAAAAATACGGCCGTTTGTCGAGGAAGGCGTCGATCGGGAGAAAACTGCCGTCCAGCCAGTACGCCCGGTAGACCGTGCCTATCTGCCGGGTCTCATGCATGTACCGCGCCGTGGACTGGAGGACGTATTCGTCGAACAGGATCTTGTGCCCGAAGGGATCTCCGGTGATCACGAAAACCGAGGCGACGACGATCACCAGCGCCGGCCAGCCCGGGCGCCGCAACCAGCCAAGCCAGACCTCCCGGCGCTCGCGCAGGAGTTTCAGCAACAGCGCGCAAAACGCGGCGAACACGCCGAGCATGTAGTAATAGCCGCCATGGATGATGAGCTGCTCCGCCGCATGCGTGCCCACCCAGACGAATCCGATCTGCACGGCAAGCACACCCGAGACCAGAAGCAGCAACGCCTTCCGCGTGTCGGAACCTCCGGCCAGCAGCCGGCGCCACCAGGGTTTTTCGGGAAACGGGTCCATCCTTTCGCAGGAACGTCTCGAGTCGCGATCGCTCAGGGCAGCTGTTTCACGAAGTTCTCGAGGTAGGCCCGGCGCATGCGCTCCTGCTCCGCGGGATCCTTCGGCACGGTGGCGTCAAACTTCGGAAGGCCCGCACGCACCTCGGTCTTGCCATCGCGAATCGCAACAATGCGGCTGATGCGGCTGAGCGTGAGCGTCTGCAGCCGTTGCTCGACCACGGGCTCAAGCACGAAGTCGGGCCCCAGGTCGTCGCCCTCGCGCAGCGTCTCCTTCCCGGTCTTGGGATCCACGTTCAGGCGCTGGAAGACGTACATCGCGGAGTACGTGTGGTTGCGCAAATGGAAGATCAGGGCCTTGATGTTTTTTTGCGCCTGCGGGACCGGCGTGGACGAAACCTCGTTGGTGATCCACAGCACGCAGTCGTTGTCGATCATGAGGTAGTCCTTTTGCGGATGCGCCGCCATGAACTGGAGGCGCCACGCCGTCTCGCGCCCGGGCAGGTATTCCTGGTCGTAGGCGTGCGTCGCCATGGCCGGGATTCCCAGCGCAAACAGCCCCAGCGCCGCGATGCCCGCAAGGATCCACCGCGGGCGCATCGACGACGAGAAGCGCGGCAGCGCAAGCAGGATCGCCACGAGCAGCCCCAGGTGCACCGGCAGGCTCAGACGCCGGATCACGACGTCGTCGAAACGGCCCCAGAAGTAGACCATCATCAGGAAAAAGTGGGCCACGAAGCCCAGCGTGAACACGATCGCCGCCACCTCCGCCGGTTTCAGCTCCCGAAAGGCCCGCAGGCTCCTGAGGATCACCAGCGCAGCAAAGGGCACCGCGATCCAGCCAAGCGCCGAGAAAACCAGCGAGTTGGGCTGATCCGACGGCTTCGCAAAGAAGAACGCGACCGCGTGTGCCAGATTCGTCGACACGTACGAAAGCGAGAATGGCGTCTCCGCCCCCGGCCGCCCCGCCAGCTCCCACGACGACGCGCGCAGGTCGAAGATGCGGTGTTGGAGCGGATACGGAATCAGGAGTATCGGCGCCAGCATCACCTCCCAGCTCAGGATCACCCGGCGCTTCTCGATCCAGCCCCAGAGGACAAGCAGCCCCACCGGGATCAGGAAAACCACCGATTCGTAGCGTGTCTGCGCCATCAATAGCGCGGAAAAACAAAAGGCGGTCAGCGACACCTCATCCCTCCGCTCAAGCCATCTCATCGCGAGCAGGAGCGTCGCCAGGATCATCACCAAATTGAGCAGCTCGAATCCTCCCCCCGTGGCATTCTGCCCCAGCAGCGGCAGGCTCGCGAACAGCAGCACCCCCAGCCAGGCGCCCGGCCGGCCCGCCAGCCGCCGCCCCAGCACGCTCACCAGCCACAAAAAGACAAACGTGAGGACGCCGTTCAGCACGAATGCATTCTGCGGCCGATAGCCCGTGAAATCGTGCAGCAGAGAAAGCACAAACGGGAAAAACAGGGGCCGCTTGTCCATGATCCCATCCATCAGGATGAAGGCCCCCTGAATGTCGTTGCCCCGCGTCGGCGTGAACACCGTCCGGTCGAAATGCATGCTCATCGACGTGCCCAGGAGCATGACCTCGTCCATCAGGATCTTGAATCCAATCGTGTTGTTGACGATCAGGATCAGACCGCAGACCCCGATCAGCGCCGCCGTGGACCAGTCGGCGCGTTTCGGTTTCCAGGCGCGGATTTCAGGGACGAACAACAGCCCCAGGGAGCGCGCCCAGAGCACGAAGGTGACGAGGATGAACCAGTAGCCGGTGCGGGAGACAAAGACGATCGCCGCATCGCCGGAAAGCGAGAAGAACCCGACGACAAACGCGAGCATCCCGCTGAGGACGAATAGCCAAAGGCGCCGGTCCTTCGCCATCGCCTGAAGGGAGGGGGAGTCCATGGTGAACGAGGCAGACAGTCTGGCGGACCGTTTCAAAAAGAAAAGCCGTCTACTTTTCAGCAGACGGCTTTGAAGGGACGAAACGTCGTCACTCTTTGGTTACGGAGCGTACGTGATCGTGCGGGCGCCCGCGACGCCGAGAACCGTGACGGCCTCGCCCTGCGTGCAGCCGGCGGGGTACGTCTCATTGGCGACAAGGTTGAGCGACTTCACGTAGTTCGTGGGTCCGATCAGGTTGTTCAGACTCACCGACGACACGCCGTTTTCCAGGAAGTACTGGTCACCGGCCGCCGAGATCTGGCGGGCATTGTTCAGGACGGCTTTGTCCTGCGAGGCTTGACGGACTTTCTGGAAGGCCGGGATGGCCATGGCGGCAAGCAAACCGATGATCACGACGACGATCATGATTTCGACGAGGGTGAAGCCCTTGGCTGACTGGTTCATGCGCTTCATGGATATTGTTTTATATGATTTTGACTGACTGGGGTAGTGGTATAATACACACCGCCATGGAAGGCGGCGGAACGGGCCTAAGGAAATTCCTTTCGCAGAGGGCCCGCAAGTCCAAAGCCGTCAAGAAACGGTAAACAAACGCCCCGTGGACGCTCCCGCGAGGATCAGGCTTTGGCGCGGCGAGCCTTGGGCTTCGCGACCGCCTTGGCCGGAGCCTTCTTCGCCGGCGTCTTCTTCGCAGGAGTCTTCTTGGCCGGGGCCTTCTTCGGAGCGGTCTTCTTCGCCGCCCTCTTGACGACCGGTGCCTGGGGCGGGGCGATCAGGCTCGGGACGGAGACCTCGACGGCGTCCTTCCACAGGCGCTCCAGCTTGTACCGCTCGCGCTGCGCCGCGGTGAACAGGTGCACCATCACATCAAAGGCGTCCACGACCAGCCAGCCGCTCTCCTGATTGGTATCGATCCCAAGAATACGGACCTTGGCCGCGTCGAGCACCTTCTCGAGCTCGATGCGCAGGGCGCGCAGGTGGGGCTCGGACGTGCCGGTCGCGAGAACGAGGAAGTCCGTCAGCGACGACAGCTCGCTGACGTCCAGCACGCGCAGATCGGCAGCCTTCTTTTCATCGAGGGCGCGGCAGACCAGTTTGAGCGTTTCAAGCGAGGGGGATACGGGACGGGCGGATTTCATTGATCAGCGATAAAGACCGTTTTCCGAGACGTAGACAACCGCCTTGTGCGGCATGAACCAATCGAGGGGCTTTCCCTGGCGGGCGCGCTCCCGCAGTTCCGTCGAGCTCACCTCGATCAGGTGCCCCGGGCAGCGATGAAGACGCAGCCCCGGCACGGCGGGCGCCTCGGGCTCGGGATGGCCCGGACGGTCCAGGCAGATGAACTCCACCATCCGCACCAGCTCGTCGATTCGCATCCACATGGCCAGGCGCGAAAGCTGGTCGGCACCGACGATCCAGAACAGCCGGTCAAACGCGTACGCTTTCCTAAAATGCCTGACCGTCTCGATCGTGTAGCTGACGCCCCCGCGCTCGAGTTCGAACTCGGAGATTTCAAAACGCTCCCGTTCCCCGATCGCGCCGCGCAGCATCGCCAGACGATGCCGATCCGAGGCGCACACCGCGCCGGGTTTCAACGGAGCCTGGGCCGCCGGGACAAAGACGACCTTGTCCAGCGCCATATGCTCGAGCGCATCCTGTGCCGCACACAGATGGCCGATATGGACCGGATCGAAGCTGCCTCCAAGGAAACCGATGTTCACCGAGCCGAAGAAGGCGCCAGCCCCCGGGGGCCGCAAGCCGTTTCCATTCCTCCTCTCATCTCCATTCCCCGCGCCCCGGGGCGGGCTTGACTCCCCGACCATGCCATCAAGCCTGCCTCGCAACTCGTGATCCTCGCGCCGCTTGCGTCCGCGGTTTGAACACTCATCGATGGCCCCATCCTCAATTCAACCCGCCGCCCCCCGAAAACCCGGGAACTGGTTTGTCCGGCATTTGGGGCGACTGACCTCTTCCGGTCGCCTAATTCCCGAGGTGGACGGTCTGCGGTTTTTCGCGATCGCCGGGGTTTTGGTCTACCATGGATGGATCGTGGTCTCCACGCGTAATGGAGCCGCGAATGCTGCGGCGCAGCAGGACGCGATGGACAGGCTGCTCGCGCTCTTCGCCAACTGCGGTCACTATGGCGTCCAACTGTTTTTCGTGATCAGCGGCTATATCCTCAGCCTGCCGTTCGTCGAGGCCCACCGCCAGTCGCGCCCGTCTCCGGGACTGCGGGCCTATTTCCTGCGCAGGTTCACCCGCCTGGAGCCCCCTTATGTCGTCAATCTACTGCTCAGCGCGGTGATTGTGGCTGCGGCCTTCAACCTGG
>JAJXVO010000252.1 GCA_021782105.1 bacterium | reverse complement strand
ATACCGATCGCGGTCGAGCCCGATGGCAGCCCGGCGATGTTCCGCATCGCCGACGGTCAGCTCTGGCAACTCACAAATTCGTTCCAGTTCTGACCTGCGCCCTGTTCGTGAAAGCACGAACAGGACTCGTCCAAAGTTAGGGTTTATTTAGGGAATGTCGGCGTCGGGCCTCTGCCTGACGCCGACATTTTTTTAGCCTCCTCGGACGCATGAGAAACTTCCGGCCTTGAGACTCTTGCACCCAAGCCATCCCCAAATGTCTGCATCACGGTCCTCGACTTTCCCCATGCCCTCCGCCTGTTTGCTCGCATTACGTAAAGCGAATTACCTGCCTTTATGGGGGAAATTTCCAAAAAAGGACCTAAGTCTCTTCTACACTGCGATTAAAAAACCACCATGCCCTGACATTATGAAACCGACAACCCAAACGTTGATCATCTTTAAATACATACCTATATGCCATTTATATGCTTAACGTTTACTGCGGCAGAATTTGCAGTTCATAACGTGGACGGAAAAATCTATTGTGTTAGTCTCTCAATAGACCAAATTTGACAGTTGCCCCACATGAAGCCCTTTTGTGCCAATGCTTGAGCGCCGCGTCACGTTCGCAGACGTCGCCAGGGAGGCCAAGGTTCACCCCACGACCGTCTCCATGGCCATGCGGAACCACCCCCGCCTCCCTGTCGAAACCCGCCTGAGAATTCAGGAGCTTGCCAAAGACATGGGATACCGGCCCGATCCCGCCGTCCAGGCGCTCATCGCCTACCGGCGCCGCGTGAAGGGCTCACGCCTGCCGTCGACGCTCGCTTACGTGACCAACTGGGACACTCGCTTCGGATGGCGACATGTGACTGCCCATCCCGATTTCTACGAGGGCGCCCTCGCCTCGGCCGACCAGCTCGGCTACAAGATGGAGCATTTCTGGATGGGAGAGCCCGGCATGACACATAGTCGCCTCAACCAGATTCTCCGCACACGCGGCATCAGCGGCATGATCATCGCCTCGCACCGCCGCGAGGTGGACGTCGCCCTCCATTTCGCCTGGGAAGAGTTCAGTGCCGTGAAGATCGATTATTTTCCGCACACGCCCGCCCTTCACAACGTGACGAACAATCAGTGCGGCATCGTCCGCCTCGCCATGCAGCACGTGCGAGCCGCGGGCTACAAACGCATCGGCTTCGTCATGAATCGCGGATGGGATCACAGCGTCGATAACCTCTGGACCGCCGGCTTCCTCTGCGATCAGTCCAAGATGCCCGAACACGACCACGTGCCCATCCTCTATTTCCCCGACGAAATTCCGGTCGACGCTTGGATGAACGAAAGCCGCGCCAATGTGCAGGTCTCTCCCAAGACCTTTCTCGACTGGTACCATCAGCACAAACCCGATGTGATCCTCAGCAAACGCTCGTTCGTGCAGACCGCCCTTGAGCAGTGTGGGCTCTCCGTGCCCAAGGACGTCGCCTTCGTCGATCTGTTTCTCGAACAGTCCGGGGGCTTCACCGCCGGCGTAAGGCAGAATCACCACACCGTAGGCGAACTCGCCGTCGAGATCCTCGCGGGACAGTTGCTGCACAACAAATGCGGCATTCCCCAAATTCCCCATACGACTTTCGTGGAGGGCTCCTGGTTCGACGGCCCGAGCTGCCCCTCGCGCACCGGTGTACCCGCCGACGAAATCGCGCTCACTCACGCCTGAATTCCGGGGGCGCTCAGGGCCATTCCCTTCGTAGGGTCGGCAGGAATCAATTCGCGAAGTCTCAGGGGATCGTCCCTTGCGAGTTCGGTATCTCCCAGGGCTCCGAATCCGCCGTAGATTCCTGCTCTGTGGCCAACGACAGCGGTTCAATGGCGTTCATGGGCTCCAGCCAACAGTTCTCGTCCGCCGATTGACGCTCTTCGAATCGCTACGGCTCCCTTTTCGGCATTTCCCGCGACGGGCAGCTCGCCCGCCGCGGCATGCAAACCCGGGATCAAGGCGACTCGTGCAGGCGCTCCCAGCGCCGCGTCACCGCCATGATCGCCGCAAGGGCCACGAACAGTGCCAGCGTCCCCGCCAGGAGCGCATAGTCCTGCATCTGAAGAACGAAATAGAGGTAACCGTACACACCTCCCGTGGCGCCCGCCGCGATACCCGCCCGGCTCCAGGTTCCGAGAACCGACGCGCTGTAGCCCGTGATCAGCAGGGTCGATGCCGCCGCAGAAAGGGCATACGCCAGTCCGAATCCCACGAATTCCGAAAGCGCCAGCAGCCCGAGATAAAAGAGGCAGAGCGACGCGCCGACCAGCAGGTAGTGGAGCATCTTCAACCGTCCCGTTCCAGTCATCTCGAAGGTGAAAAATGCGGTGAACACGAGCGCGAGAAACAGAAGGGAATGTTTGAGCGCGCGGTCCAGCGTCCGGTACGAGTCCACCGCCGGCGCCAGGTTCACGCCGAGTGCGGCCGCCAGGATGTCACCCTTTCTAGGATACGGCTCGTAGGTACCCTCCGCCCACTGTTGGGGCAGGTCGCGCCCCAGGAAATTCACGACCCAGTGCGCCCGGAAACCCGACGCACCCACAGTCCGCGACGCCGGGAAGGTGGCACCCTCGAACCCTGGATCGGGCCACGGCGAGGAGAGGCTCACCGTCGTGCGCGCCCCTGCCGGCACCAGCGCGAATAGACGGCTTCCCGCCAGCGTGAGTGGAATCGAGAAGTCCATTGGCACCGTCTGTTTCACCGCCACCGGCGCGCGCAGTCCGGCACGCAGCGAATCCCACCCCGTGCCCGCAGTCCACGTCATCGGCCGGCCGCACCAGGTCCACTCCGGCGCCTCCCGGATCCCCTTCGGGTCGCTCACCGCGACGATCAGCCGCGCCTCGGCCCACCGGATCTCGATCGGATTCACACCCAGCGCAGTCCAGTCAGGAGCGGCGAAACGGCCACTGAGCGCGAGCCTTCCGGTGTAGACGACCGCCGTGTAAATGCCGCGTGAACGCCGCTCGGTGGCCAGATCGCCCGTCACGTCCAGCCGCTCCGGCATGAAATAGGCCCACGCCACGCGGACCCCGTCGCCTTGTGCCGGCCGGAACGTGAACGGCACAACCAGCACCGGCCCGACCAGGGTCTGAGGACCTCCCCAAGTCCGTCCGATCTCCGCCACCGCCGCGTCGCGGCGCTGCGACCGTTCGTTGCGCAGGCCGTGCACCATCATGACCGGCAGTTGCAGTATCAGCACCAGTAGTGCGATGCCCGCACACTTGGCCGGGAGACTGAAGCGTTCCCAATATGCGGCGAGCGACGCGGGGAGGAGGGAAGGGAGGGTGTCCATGCTTCCCTTTTATCACCGCCGCATGAAGCCAGGACGAAGACAGGATGAAAAACGGATGAAATCCAACCCGCACGTCTCAACCGAAGCCGACCGAAGGATTGGCCACAAGAAACGCCAAGTTTCAGAGGTTTCGGCCATTGGTTGCGTGGCTTATAAGCGCTCTTCGTTCCATGCCGGAACCCCGACTCCCTTTTGCATTTTTCGTGGCCAATCCTCCAGCTGATCCTGGTTGCGGCTGCCGCGCCGCGTTTTTCAGGCGCTCCTCCGCGGCCTCGCGGCTCCGTGGTTCACTTACAGCGCTCGCGTCTCGGGGGACTGCGGCAGCCGCAGCTCCGCACGCGCTCCGCCTTCGGGCAGGTTCCCCAGCACCGCCTCGCCTCCGTGGAGCCGAGCCACCTCCCTGACGAAGCTCAGCCCCAGCCCGGTGCTCTTGCGTCCGGTCCCGGGCCGCGGCAACGAGAAGAAGCGGTCGAACACGCGGCCCAGCGCGTACTCCGGCACGCCCGCTCCCTGGTCGTCGACACGCACCACCACCTGCCCGCCGCACCGCTCCAAGAACACCGTCACCCGCCCATCGTCGGGCGAGAACTCCAGTGCGTTGCGGATCAGGTTGTCCAACGCCTGCCGGAGAAGAAAACGCTCACCCGGGACGACCCATTCGCCACTCGCCTCCAGCCTGATCGTGCGCCCGCCGGTCATGCCCGCCGAACGGACGCCGTCGATCACCTCCTCGAGCAGCGCGCGCAATCCCACCGGCTGCGTCTCGATCCTCCCGGCCCTCGCTTCGAGCGAGGCCAGTTCGAGGAGCCGGTCGATGATCTGCTGCAGACGCGAAGACTCCACCCTCAGGTTCGCGAGGAATCGCTCGCGGTCAGGGGCCGGAGGATCCTCCGACAACAGCTCCGCTGCACCGCGGATCGCCGCAATCGGGGCCTTGATCTCGTGCGCCAGGCTCTGCGTGTACCGCTCCACGTAGGCCTTTCCTTCAAGTTCCACCCTCAGCTCCTCGAACGCGGTTGCGAGTTCCCGGATCTCCCTCGCGCGGGATGCCGGGGGCCCCGGCCGCGGGTGAATCCTCACCTCGCGCACGTACGTGGTCAGTCGCTCAATCGCCCGCGTCACCCGGCTCGCGATCCACCAGCCCGCCACGAGCATCGCCGCCGCCACGGCCAGGCCCTCGAAGATCAAACGAAGGCGCGCGCTGAGCACAAACTGCTGGATCGTGCTCAGCGGCCGACCCACCCCCACCACCGCCACCCGCCGTCCGCCCACCACGACCGGCGCGACCGCCCGCAATTCACCGTCGACGACGTCCGCCTGGGCCGCCGCGCTGGTCGACGAGGCGAAATAGCCCTTCAGCTCGCGCCGCTGCGAATAGTTCCGGCCCAGGTCGCGACCGCCCGCCGAATCCGCCATCACCACGCCGTTCGCATCCGTGACATACACCCGTATCCGGCCCGCCGTGCGCCCCGGCCCCGCGAACTCCCGATTCCAGGCCGCCGCCACCGCCGCCGCGCCCGCGCCCGCGCGGTCGGTCTCGAGCCGCGACTTCAGCATCGCCGCCAGCAGTTCCGCCGTCTCACGCATCGTCGCGCGCATCGAGTCGATGTAGCGCGGGCGAACCTCCCAAAGCATGATCGTCATGAGCACCGCGAAGCCGATCGCGGAGCTGCCAACGTAGACCGAGAAGATGACCGTCCGCAGGCGCATGCTCGTTTCCACGTGGCCTCAACGCACCTCGCGAAGGGAGTATCCAACACCCCTATGCGTCTCGATCGGGTCGGCGTCCGGTGCGGCAAGCCGCAGTTTGGCGCGGATCGCCTTGATGTGCGCGTCCACCGTCCGGTCCATGCTCGCCCCCGGGTCGTCCCAGGCCGCCTCAAGCAATTCGTCCCTCGAAAACACCCGTCCGGGCCGCCCAACCAGCGTCTTCAGGAGCCGGTACTCGTTGCGCGTGAGGACCAGGTCCACGCCGCGGAAGGCGATGCGGCGCCGCTCGTCATCGATCGTGAAGCCGGTAGCCGGAGTCCCTGCTGCCCGCTCGGAACGATCGGACGTGCGCCGGAGGATCGCCCTTACCCTCGCCGTCACCTCGCGAGGGCTGAATGGCTTCACCACATAGTCGTCGGCGCCAATTTCGAGCCCGACGATGCGATCGACCTCCGCGGTGCGCGCGGTGAGAAACAGGATCGGCACCTGCGAGGTGCGCCGTATCCGTCGGCAGACTTCAAAGCCCGTCATGTCCGGCAGTCCGATATCGAGCACGATCGCCGCGTACGCGCCGTCGA
>JAJXVO010000251.1 GCA_021782105.1 bacterium | reverse complement strand
AAGGCGATCGTGGTTCCCGGTTCGCAGATCGTCGCGGCCCAGTGCGAAAAGCTCGGGCTGGACAAGATCTTCAGCGAAGCCGGCTTTGAATGGCGCGCCGCCGGTTGCTCGATGTGCCTGGCGATGAACCCGGACAAGCTCATCGGCGACCAGCTCTGCGCGAGCTCCTCGAACCGCAATTTCAAGGGCCGGCAGGGCAGCCCCACCGGGCGCACCCTCCTCATGAGCCCGCTCATGGTGGCCGCTGCCGCCGTCACCGGCTCCGTGTCCGACGCCCGCGAGGTGTTCGGCGTCAAATAAGTGCCGCAGCCTCCAGAACCCCAACCTCTCCTTCCTTACCATGGCTCTCGCAAAAATCACCCAGGTCGCCGGACGCGGCGTGTATGTCCCTGGCAACGACATCGACACCGACCGCATCATCCCGGCGCGCTTCATGAAGTGCGTCTCCTTCGACGGTCTCGGCGAATTCCTCTTCTACGACGTCCGCAAGAACGCCGACGGTTCCGACAGGGCTCACCCCCTCAACGATCCGCGTTTCAAAGGCGCCAGCATCCTCGTCTCGGGACTCAACTTCGGTTGCGGCTCCTCTCGGGAGCACGCTCCGCAGGCGCTCCAAAAGTACGGCTTTCGCGCCGTCATCGCCGAGAACTTCGCCGAGATCTTTTTCGGCAACTGCACCACGCTGGGCATTCCCTGCGCCTCGGCTTCGCGCGAGGACATCCAAAAATTGACGGTCGCGATCGAGAACAATCCTCAGCTCGAGGTCGTTGTCGATGTCGCTGCCCAGCAGGTCCGCTTCGGCGGCCAGAGCATCCCGGCGCTCGTCCGCGACTCCGCGCGCGATGCGCTGGTCAATGGCCGCTGGGACGCAATCGGCGAGCTGCTCGAGGGCGTTTCCTCGGTCAAGGAGGTCGCCACGCGGCTTCCTTATGTCAATGTGTGACGGGCAGTTGACTCACGCAATCTCCCAAACGAGGCCGGCCTTTGCGCCGGCCTCGTCTTTTCCCGGGCGCCCGGATTGGGGTCGCATGGCGCGTGAATGAAGATTGCTTGCACCAGCGGAACTGCCTTGGCGGTAACTGGGTTGTCGGCGCACGCGTCTGAAAAATCTTGAACCTTTCGCCCATAGCTCAGTCTTACGGGGGACTCATTTCCTATGTTTTTAGCTTCCATTGACATTATCAAGGGTGCCGGCCTCCTCATCTATCCGCTCGGGCTCTGCTCGGTGGTGATGGTGTTCATACTCGTCGAGCGCTCCTATGCACTGCGCAAGACGGCGATCATGCCGAGCGATCTGGTTGACGCCGTCGTCACCGGAAAGCCGATCACGGGCGGAAAACACACGGTGCTGGCCCGCATCATCGAATTTTCGGAGAAACATCCGGCTGATCCCGGCGCCGTGAAGGCATTCGCCCGGCTCGAGGTGAACCGGATGGAGCGTGGCATTCCGTATCTGGATGTTCTTTACGCAGCGGCCCCCATGCTCGGTCTGACCGGTACGGTCTGGTCGCTGCTGCATGTATTTTCCGCGATTTCAAGCGAGAGCGGCCTTCCTGATCCGGTGCAATTCACGAGTGGCGTCGCTCTCGCGTTGTCGGCGACCCTCCTGGGGCTCCTTATCGCGATCCCCTCGCTGGTCGGTGGCGGTTACTTGCAGCGCAGGGTGGAGGGATATGCAGCCCAGCTGGACGTGCTCCTGGAGCGCATCCTGGCACGCGCGGGCTCGAAAAGCTCCTCGGGCGACGGCATCTGAGGCCCGAGGTCGCGGCGCACACCTTCATCCCCATCCAGCATGAGTGGCCTCTATCAACCCCGTCGAAAAAAGCGGGAGATGAATCTCCTGCCGCTGATCGACGTGCTCGTGATGCTGATCTTCTTCGCGTTCGTCACGATGCAGTTCAAATCCGCGACGACGCTGAACATCTCGCTACCGAAGATCGAGACGGCTGGCAAAAACGAGTTCAAGGGCAACATCACCATCGGCATCGACAAACACGGCGTCGTTTCCTTCAACGGAAAGATTGCGACCAAGGCGCAGCTCACCGACCTGCTGCAGCGCGTCCGCGCCGTGGATCGCAACATTCCCGTGCTGATCCGGGCCGACAAGGATACGGCGCTCGAGAATGTCACCTACGTCATGGATGCCTGCCGCAAGAACGGCCTCAATCACCTTAATTTGAACAGCAAATGAGGTGGGTGGCCGCGCTCCCGTGCGGCATGGTTGCCGAAGGCATCCACCTGATCTTAGGGGTTGAACCCGCGCCGGTTTTCGTGGCGATGTGGTCTTCACTTTATAATTGGGATGAAAATCGTCATCACGGGTGTCACTCGCGGACTCGGCCGGGCACTGGCCGAGTGGTATATCGCCCATGGCCACACGGTCGTCGGCTGCGGTCGCAACGGGTCGGAGATCTTCGACCTCCGCTTCACCCATCCCGAGCCGCACAGCTTCGACGCAATCGACGTCACGGAGCCGATCAAGGTCGAGATCTGGGCTGAGCGCATGACGGGCCTCCACGGTGCGCCCGACATCCTGATCAACAACGCAGCCCTCATGAACGAGCCGGCGCCGCTTTGGAAGGTGTCGCCTCAGGAGTTCTCAAAGCTGATCGACGTGAACGTCAAGGGTGTGGCCAACGTGATCCGGGTGTTCGTGCCCGCGATGATCGAGGCGGGGCGCGGCGTCATCGTGAACCTGAGTTCCGGCTGGGGCCGCTCGGCGGACGCCAACGTGGCCCCGTATTGTGCGTCCAAGTACGCGGTGGAGGGGCTCACCAAGGCCCTGGCTGCTGAGCTGCCCGAAGGGCTGGCGGCGATTCCGCTCAACCCGGGCATCATCAACACCGACATGCTCTGGCGCTGCTGGCCCGGGGAGGCGGCCACTTATCCGACGCCGGAGGAATGGGCGGCGAAGGCGGCGCCTTTCATCCTGACGCTGAATCGCTCGCACAACGGGTGTTCGCTCTCGGTCGGATCAGACGCCTGAATCCCCGCGCTGCGCGGAGGTTTCGAACTCAATTGGAGCGCGGCTCGTAGATGTAGCCGACGCCGTGCACCGTGCGGAATCCGTCGAGCTCGATCCCGTGTTTTTTGAACAAATCGCGGATCTTTACGATGTACTGGTCGAGCGAGCGGCTTTTCACGTCCGCGTGCTGCCCCCAGACCGCATGGATGAGCGCCTTGCGGGTGACGACGGTTCCCGGGGACGTAGTCAGGAAGGCGAGGATACCCAGTTCCTTGCGGCCGATCGTTTCGATGGCGCTGTCGGGAAACTTAACCTCCAGACGGCGGGGCTCGATGGTGGCTCCGTAGAATTCAAAGGGGGAGTCGGACAGCCGGGCGTTGCGTGTCACATGCGTGTCGCGCTGGGTCTCGGTCCTGCGGAGCACGGCCCGGATCCGCGCCACAAGCTCGGCATAACTGAACGGCTTCGTGATGTAGTCGTCGGCCCCCATCTCGAGGCCCTTGATTTTCGAGAGCTCGTGCGTGTTGCCGGTGACGAAGATGATGGGCACTTCGATGCCCGCCTTCTGCAGCTCCTCGAGCAGGGCGAAGCCGGATTGATCGGGGAGATTGAGATCGAGCAGGACGAGGTTGGCGAAATTGCGCTGCAGAAAACGAAATGCGTGCGATGCCCGGTTGCAGATCTGGGTCTGCATGCCCGCGTTTTCGAGGTGCGTCGAAACAACCTGGGCGAGGGGATTTTCGTCTTCGACGATGACGATGAAAGGTTTTGCGTCGCTGGTCATGCTTGGGGGAGGGGCGGTGGGCGGATTTTTACAATTCGCTGATGACTGTCGAGCGCAGAAGGCGGGATAGTCGCGTGGGTGTCGAGGCTACGGAGAAATTGGCTTGAAGAGGTGATGGCGCCGGTGTGCCTTCGGTAGCGTGAGCGACAGCAAACCTCTACTGATGCTCGGTCTGCCCAAGGGCAGTCTCGAGGAGTCCACAAAGAACCTGTTCGCGAAGGCGGGCTGGAAGATCACGACCAGCTCGCGTTCCTACAAGCCGTCGATCGACGATCCGGAGCTGGACGGCCGATTTGTCCGGGCCCAGGAGGTCTCGCGATACGTCGAGCATGGTTTCTTTGACTGCGGACTCACCGGGTTCGATTGGATCCGGGAAAACGAGTCCGACGTCGTGGAGGTCTGCGACCTGATCTACAGCAAGGCATCCGTGCAGAAGTCGCGCTGGGTGTTGTGCGTTCCCGAAGCGTCGGAGATCACCAAGCCTGAGCAACTGGCGGGCAAGCGGGTCGCGACCGAGCTCGTCGGCACGGTGAAGCGTTATTTTGCCGCCAAGAAGATTCCGGTCGAGGTCGAGTTCTCCTGGGGCGCGACCGAGGTGAAGGTGCCGGATCTGGTGGATGCGATCGTGGACATCACCGAGACCGGCAGTTCGCTAAAGGCCAACAAGCTCCGGATCGTCGACACCCTTCTCGAGACTAACACCAAGCTGATCGCCAACAAGGACAGCTGGGCGAATCCGGTGAAGCGCAAAAAGATCGAGACGATCGCCATGATGCTGCAGGGCGCGCTGGAGGCGGGCAGCAAGGTCGGCCTCAAGATGAATATCCCGAAGGCGTCGCTCGAGGCGATGATCAGGACGCTGCCCGCGCTGCGGAATCCGACCATTTCGCCGCTTTCGAGCACGGATTGGGTGGCGCTCGAGACGATCACCGATGAGCGCATCGTCCGAGAAATCGTCCCGCAGCTCAAGGCGCTCGGGGCTGAGGGCATCGTTGAGTATCCGCTGAACAAGGTCATATACTGAGGTCAGTCCGCGCGTGGCGCGAGACTCCATGAAGACGACTTTAGGCCTCCTTCAGCACGCGTGTTCCGCGGATCTGGGTGCCAATCACCGAAAGGCGATGGCGATGGCGGAACGCGCGGTGAAAGCAGGCGCCCGGGTCATCTGCACGCAGGAACTCTACCGTTCGCAGTACTTCTGCCAGAGCGAGGATTATGCCGCGTTCGAAATGGCGGAGGACATACCGGGCGACAGCACTGCGGCCTGGTGCGCGTTTGCACGCAGGCGCAAGGTCGTGGTCGTCACCTCCCTGTTCGAGCGCCGCACCAAGGGGCTGTACCACAACACGGCGGCGGTCATCGATGCGGACGGCAGTCTTCTCGGAATCTATCGGAAGATGCACATTCCGGATGATCCCCTATTCTACGAGAAATTCTACTTTGCACCCGGAGACCTCGGTTTCCGCACCTGGCAGACGCGTTACGGAAGGATCGGCGTGCTCATCTGCTGGGACCAGTGGTATCCGGAAGCGGCCCGGCTTGCGGTGCTGGCGGGGGCCGAAATCCTGATCTATCCCACTGCGATAGGCTGGCATCCTTCGGAGGGACCCGAACTTTGGAGGAAGCAGCACGATGCCTGGGAGACGATCCAACGTTCACACGCGGTCGCAAACGGCTGTTATGTCGCTGCAATCAATCGCGTCGGACACGAGCGGCCGGCGGGGGGTGACGGACTGCGGTTCTGGGGGCAGAGTTTTGTCGCGGGTACGATGGGAGAGGTGATTGCGAAGGCCGGCGTTGACACCGAGGAGGCGCTTCTTGCTGAATGCGACCTGTCGACGATCGACCACACCCGCACCCACTGGCCCTTTCTTCGCGACCGCCGCATCGA
>JAJXVO010000017.1 GCA_021782105.1 bacterium | reverse complement strand
TCCGCGCCCTTCGTCTTTGCCCCTGCAGTCAAAGCCGTCGTGCGCGCCTGTTTTCAGCAGCGCCGAAAACAAATAGGGTCCCTGCTCCGCGACCGAGTCGCCGACCGCGGCGCCGCCTGGCTTTCCGCGCTCTCCCAAGGCGGCCTCAGCCCTCAAAGCCGCCCGGAACAAATTCCCTGGGAGCTTTGGACCCAGCTTCAGGTCTAGCCAGTCCCGTCCCAGCTTGCTTGTCTCTCATTCTCCATTAACTCGTATCACCCATGTCTCCTCGTACCCTGCTCGCTTCCGTTTGTCTCCTGGCACTCCCCGTGGCGGTCTTCGCCCAGTCCGAAACCGGCGCCCCGCCTACCCTTCAAGGTTCGATCGACAACGGCCTCTACGTGTCGCCGACGGGACTGTTCAAAATTCCAATTCCGGTTATTCCAGCCCTCGGCGGAACGATCTCGGACTCGGCCAGCGTCGTGACGTTCAGGGACGCATTCACGACCAGCATCACAATCGCGGTCTTTCCGCTCGATCAAGCCCAGGTTGCTGAATTGCAGACCATCGGTCCCAAGGACTACCTCGTCCAATTCTTTACCGACGTCGTCCTTAAGAATCTGATCACCAACTTTCGCGGGGCCTCGGCCGAACCCAACGCCCGCTACATCGCCAAAGCCGAGGGCGGCGCCGTCCTCGTCTACACGCTCCTTCCGGGTGGCTCGGCTTTCAATCCCCGCATCGAACTCTTTCCAGGCAACGACAACATCCCGATCGCAAAACGCGGCAACCTCGCGTTCATCCACGACAATCACGTGATTTTGATCAGCTCCGAGCTCGGCGAGCGTTCCACCGAACGCTCCGCCTACACGCTCACCTCGGACCAGCAGGATCAGATCCTCCGTTCGCGCCTCCTCGCACTCGCCGACAGCATGGAACTCCTGACTCCCCCTGCGGCTCCCGCAGCGGCGAAATAAGTCCGCCCCCCTCTGCGATGATTCCGGCAGGCTTCACTTTGCGCCCCGCTTCCGAGGGCGACCTGCCGGCAATCGTCGAGATCTACAACAGCATCATCCTGGGCCGCCAGGTCACGGCCGACCTGGAGCCGATCACGGTCGACGCCCGGCGCCCCTGGCTGGAGGCGCATAAACCTAGAACCCGCCCGGCCTGGGTCCTCGTCGAGGATGCGTCCGGAGCCGTCGTCGGCTGGATGAGTTTCGATACGTTTTACCCGCGCGCCGCCTACGACGGCACCGTGATGATCGCGATCTACCTTGCCGAATCGTTCCGTGGTCGGGGTCTGGGCCGCGCACTGCTGCGACATGCCCTGGCAGTCGCCCCAAATCACGGCGTACACACGATCCTCGGCTATATCTTCGGCCACAATCTGCCCAGCTTGCGCCTGTTTGAAAGCGAGTCCTTCGCGCGATGGGCCCAACTCCCCCGCGTGGCGATCCTCGACGGCGTCGAACGCGACTTGGTCATCGTCGGACGACGCGTCTAGCCCACTCCACGCGCCTCCCGCGTTTTCGCCGGCACGCTCTCGCAAGCCGGCTATTTTGTTTTACCTTTTCATTTGTCTCTTCCGACTCTGTCCCTACCCGTAGACCCGTGTCCGACGAATTACTCATCACGCTGAAAACCGTCTTCGGTTACGGCTCCTTTCGCCCCCTGCAAAGGGAAATCATCGAAGCCTCGCTGGCCGGTCGCGACGTCTTCGCTCTCCTCCCCACCGGCGGCGGCAAATCCCTCTGTTTTCAACTTCCGGCCCTGCACCGGACAGGTCTCACGATCGTGGTTTCCCCGCTCATCGCATTGATGAAGGACCAGGTCGACCAGCTCCAGGCGGCCGGCGTCGCCGCAACCTTCCTGAATTCCTCACTTTCCGCCCCCGAGGCACGTTCGCGTCTCTCCGGTCTCCATCGGAACGAGTGGCGCTTGCTCTACGTCTCTCCAGAACGACTCCTGCTCGATGACTGGCAGGAAAACCTGCGTGCTTGGAACGTCGCCGCCATCGCCATCGACGAAGCCCACTGCATCTCCGAATGGGGACACGATTTTCGCCCTGAATACCGGCAGTTGGCCAAGCTGCGCGACCTCATGCCCGATGTGCCGTTGTCCGCTTTCACGGCCACCGCAACCGAACGCGTGCGCCAGGATATCTCAACCCACCTGAAACTGCGCCAACCCGCCGTCTTCGTCGCCAGTTTCAATCGTCCCAACCTCAGCTACCGCGTCCAACCCAAGAACGATCCCCTCAAGCAGCTCCTCGCCTTTCTAAAAAACCGGGAGGATGAAAGCGGTATCGTCTATTGCACGACGCGCGCGGCCACCGAGCGACTCGCCGAGGCACTTTCCGGCCGCGGTTATTCGGCCCGGGCCTACCATGCCGGCCTCGAGTCCGACGAACGCGCAAGGAACCAGGACCTGTTCCTGCGCGACGAGGTCCACATCATCTGCGCCACCATCGCGTTCGGCATGGGCATCAACAAGCCCAACGTGCGCTGGGTCGTGCACTACGATCTGCCCAAGAATCTCGCCGGGTATTACCAGGAAACGGGTCGCGCCGGACGCGACGGTCTCCCGGCCGATTGCCTCCTGCTCTTCAGCGGCGGCGACATTGCAAAACACGCCCATTTTGTCGACCAGATCACCGACGACCGCGAACGTCAGATCGCGCGCACCCAGCTCAGTGAGATGTCCCATTACGCCGAAGGCTCGACCTGCCGCCGCTCCGAGCTTTTGCGCTATTTCAACGAGGTGTTCCCCGTCGACAACTGCGGAGCCTGCGACAACTGCACGGAGCCCCGTGAGACCTACGACGGCACCCTGCCCGCTCAAAAATTCCTTTCCTGCGTTTACAGGGTCCGCCAGGCCTCCCGCTTCGGCACAGGCATGTTGCACATCGTGGAGGTGCTCACCGGAGCCGAGACGGAGCGCATCCAACGCTTCGGTCATGACAAGCTGAGCACCTATGGGATAGGCCGCGACATGTCCCGTCCGCAGTGGATCGCCGTCGGCCGCGAACTGATGCGCCTCGGCTTTGTGGCTCAAGCCGAGGGAGAATTCCCGGTGCTCGAGCTCACCGCAGAGGGCATGGAATTTCTGAAACACCGCCGCAAGCTTCGGCTGACAAAACCCATGGAGACGCCGCGCGCGAAAAAGGCCCTGCCCCGCGCCGGCGCCATCGAGTGCGACGAGATCCTGCTCGCCCGCCTCAAGTCGCTGCGCAAGCGCCTCGCCGATCAGCGCGGCGTCCCCGCGTACGTGGTCTTTGGGGACGCGACCCTTCGTCAGCTCGCCCGGCAGTATCCGGAATCTGTCGACCAGATGGACGGAATCTTCGGGATGGGCGAGAAGAAGAAGGCCGAATTCGGCCCCGCCTTCGCCGAGGCCATCGCCGAGTACCTGCAGTCAAACGGCCGCCTCGCGTTCGATTGAGAAGAAGCGAGGAGTGAGGAGCGGGAAGCGGGAATGAATTCAGTGACGCGGAGCGCGGAGGGGAATGGGCATGCAGCCTACCCGAACTTTGGCGCCGATGGCGCAGAGATATCATTTCCGATTCCCGCTCTCCACTCCTCCCGGGCGCACAAGCAGAACGCCCGGCATTGCTGCCGGGCGTTCTGTTTTAAAAAGGCCTCGGGCCCGGTTTACCGGACCCAGGTCGATGTGAGCAGGGCTTATTCCTTCTTGGCGGCCTCGTCGAGAATGTCGCCGAGGTTCATCATGTCGGAACCGCTGCTCTGGCGGTTGAGCATCTCGTAGGTCGCCGTCTCGGCGGCCAGCTGGTCGGCCGAGTAGTTGGCGGCCTTGATCGAGAGACCCAGACGACGCTCTTCGCGGTCGATCTTGACGACGCGAGCCGTGACCTGCTGGGCCGGCTTGAGCACGTCCTTGATCTTCTCCACGCGCTCCTCGCTGATCTGCGAGATGTGCACGAGGCCGTCGATGCCGTCCTTGAGCTCCACGAAGGCGCCGAAGGAGGTGATCTTCGTCACGGTGCCCTGGACGACGTCGCCCACGCGGAAGTGGCTGTCGATGTCGGACCACGGATCGGAGGCGAGCTGCTTCATGCCGAGGCTGATGCGCTGCTGCGCCGGATCGACGTCGAGCACGATCGCGTCCACCTCGTCGCCCTTCTTGAGGACTTCGGAGGGGTGGTTGACCTTGCGGGTCCAGCTCATGTCGCTCACGTGGACCATGCCGTCGATGCCTTCTTCGAGTTCGATGAAGGCGCCGTAGGTGGTCATGTTGCGAACCTTGCCGCGAACGCGGGCGCCAATCGGGTAGTTATGGCGAACCATGTCCCACGGGTTGGGCTCCAGCTGACGCAGGCCGAGCGAGATTTTCTGCTCTTCCTTCTGGATGCCGAGGACGACCGCATCGAGCTCCTGACCGACCTTGAGCAGTTCGGAGGGCTTGCTGATGCGCTTGGTCCAGGACATCTCGGTGATGTGGACGAGACCCTCGACGCCGGGCTCGATCTCGATGAACGCACCGTAGGGAACGAGGTTGACGACCTTGCCATGAACCTTGGCGCCGACCGGGTACTTGCGGTCGATCTCGTCCCAGGGGTTCTTGGTGGTCTGCTTGAGGCCGAGGGAGACGCGCTCTTTCTCGCGGTTCACCTCGATGATCATGACGTTGATCTCCTCACCCTGCTTGAGCATTTCGCTCGGGTGGGTGATGCGACCCCAGCTCATGTCGGTGATGTGGAGCAGGCCGTCCATGCCGTCGAGGTCGATGAACGCGCCGAAATCGGTGATATTCTTGACGACACCCTTGCGGACCTGACCCGGCTGGATCGACTCGAGGAGGTTGCGGCGCTTTTCGGCGCGCTGCTGCTCGATGAGCTCGCGGCGGGACAGAACGATGTTCTTCCGCTCAAGGTTGATCTTGAGAACCTTGAAGTCGTAGGTCTGACCGACGTACTGATCGAGGTTCTTGGGGGGCTGGATGTCGATGTGGGACGCGGGCAGGAAGGAGTCGACGCCGATGTTGACGATCAAACCTCCCTTGACCTTGGCCTTCACGCGACCGGTGGCAACGGAGCCCTCCGGGAAGCGCTGAAGGATGTTATCCCAATTCTTTTTCTGTTCGGCCTTGTCGAAGGAAACGATCGGATTGCCGTTCTTGTCCTCGAGCTTCTCGAGGAATACTTCGATCTGCTGGCCGATCTGGAGATCGCCGACGTCCATGAACTCGGAAGCCGAAACAACGGCCTCAGCCTTGCCGCCGATGTCGACGACAACTTCGTTCTGGCGAATCTCGGTGATGATGCCCGGGACAATCGTGCCTTCCTTGAGTTTATCAAAGGACGATTGGGCGAGCAGTTCTTGCATCAATGAACTAGACATGACGTGAGGCAGCGAATCGCCGCCCGCTCCAGAGACGTCGATCCACCGCGGGTGACCTTCCGGCCACTGGGTTGGTTGTTGATACTGACGAACCAGACGGCGGGAGCACGCGGCGGACGCCGTCCGGACCTTCAAAAAACGCCGCGAAGGTTCAATTTCGCACAGTGCGGGGGGCGGTCCGCAAGCCTTAAATCACGACCGACCGCACATTGCGCATCCCATGCCCGGTCTCGATCACGACGCAGTGCCCACTTTCAGCGTTTTGCCGGCGTCGCCAGCAGCGTTTTGACCTGGCGGAAAAAGACCTCGTAGTACGGCGTGTCCCGCAGCGGCGTCTCGGTCGCCGTGCCTGCACCACGATTAAGCGAATTATCTTCAATGATCTCCGAGAGTTTTACCGTGAGCGCCGTGCCCGCGTCATTATCCGAGAGCGCAACCGACATCCTAACCTGGCGGCTACCATGCAAGGTGCTGGAATCAAGGCCTGAGATCGCTTCAAAGGTGCCCTGCGCCGGACCTCCGCGAAGGATCCGAAACCCCAATTTCTCGGCCGATGCCTTCGCAGCCTGATAAACCGCATGCCGGTCTCCAGTATAAACCCGGGTTTCCCCGGCGTTGCGGGCCTCCCAATGCTGACGCACCGACTGCGTGGCGTCGGTAATGGAATCGCACCCGGCGCAAAGACCGAGGACGGCGAGGAGTAACAGGGCTGCGGCTTTCATGGTGGATCAGAGAAAGGGCGTTTCGGCACAAGGCGCTCTCCGAGTCATCGCATGACCAAGTTTGTCGCGGGTGCCACAATAAAGCACGGGACGCATCAAATTTCCACGTTCCCGTGCCCCAGGTCGGATCTGGCAAAAACCGAACCCTAGAAGCCCTTCACGCGGAAGAGGCTGGTCACACTCTCGTTACTGTTGATCCGAAGGATCGCCTGTCCCATCAGATCGGCGATGCTCAGAACACGGATGTTCAGTCCACGCGTGGTCACAGGAACCGAATCGGTGGTGATGAGCTCGTCGATCAGCCCCGTGGAAAGGCGCTCATACGCGGTGTCGTTGAGCACGCAATGGCTCACGGCAGCGCGCACGCTGCGGGCTCCGCTTTCGCGCAACAACCTCGCGGCAGCCGTCAACGTGCCGGCCGTCTCGGTGATGTCGTCCACCAGCAGAACATCGCAGTCCTTCACGTCGCCCACGACATTGATCGCCTCGACGGTCGTCGCGTTCTTGCGCTTTTTTCCCACCAATCCAAGCCCCGCGCCAAGTTCATCCGCATAGGCCGCGGCCATCTTCATGCCACCGACATCGGGAGAGCAAACCACCAAGGTCGGGCTCTTGATCTTCTCGGCGAAGTATTTGAAGAAAACCGGCGACGCGTAGAGGTGGTCCACCGGAATGTCGAAGAAACCTTGGATCTGCTGGCTGTGCAGATCCATCGTGAGAATGCGGTTCGCTCCGGCTGCCACGAGCAGGTTCGCCACGAGCTTCGCGGTGATCGGTACCCGGGGCTGGTCCTTGCGATCCTGACGCGCGTATCCATAAAACGGTATTAGCGCCGTGATTCGAGCCGCTGATGCGCGACGCGCCGCGTCGATCATGATCAGCAACTCCATCAGATGATGGTTCGTAGGCGGACAGGTCGATTGGATCAGGTAGACGTCCGCACCGCGGATGTTTTCGTTGATCTTAACGAAAGACTCCCCATCGGGGAAACTGGTGACCGTCGCCTCGCCGAGCGGGACGCCGATGGATTTGCAGATCGCCTCGGCAAGCGGGCGATTGGAATTGCCGGTGAAGATTTTGAGCCGCGACTCGTTCATGGTTCGGCCGGTGATCGTGCCCTGTTTTCAGGGCAGAGAAAGCCAAATCTGGATAATCGCGCTAATGCTCCCGCGCAGGCGTTTGCTCAATATCGAGCTTTAGACTTTCTTCGATCCTGGCCACCCGCTTGAAGAGTTCCGGCATTCGCTGATGGAGGACCGCGAGACGACGCTCCAGCAGGTACGGGATGGCCGGCGTGCCGTTTACATAACTTCCCGCCGCAACCGACGACGAGATGCCGGCCTGCCCTCCGGCCTTCGCACCCTTCCCGATCGTGAGATGGCCGGCGACCCCCACCTGCCCGGCAAGCACCACGTAGTCCTCGATCACCACGCTGCCAGACACGCCGACCTGCGAGCAGAGGATACAGTGTTTGCCGATCACGACATTGTGCCCCACCTGAACGAGGTTGTCGATTTTCGTTCCCTCGCCAACCACCGTCCTGCTGAAACGCGCGCGATCAAAGGTCGAATTCGCCCCAATTTCCACGTCATTCCCGATCACAACGGTGCCAACCTGCGGGACTTTCTGATGCCGACCACTGACAAACTCGTATCCAAAACCGTCGGCACCAAGCACCACTCCCGAGTGGAGCCGCACGCGCTGGCCGACTTCGCACAGCGTGGACACAACCACTCCCGGCATCAGCCAGCAGTCCGCACCGATCCTCGCTTCACGCCCCACGAACACCTGCGCCTGCAGATGGGTCCTCTCGCCGACTTCAGCGCCGTCTTCGACGACACACAGCGGGCCGATACTCGCCGATGTCGCGATCCGCGCCTTCGCTGAGACAACGGCGCTGGGATGGATCCCCGGCTCAGGCTTTGGCCAAAGAATCTGCTCCACACGCGCACACACCAGCGATAGAGCCGCCGACGGATTGTCGACCCACAGATACTGTTGCCCGGGCTGGGGCGCCCCTTCGTAGTCGCCAGGTACGAGAATCAATGAGGCCTTGGACCCGGCCACCTGCCCCTTGTATTTCGGATTTCCGAGAAACGACAGATCGCCCGGCCGCGCATCCTCAAGGGAGGCGATCGATCGGATGCTTTCGGCGGTGTCGCCCAACGCCGATTTCGGCTTCACGATTTCGGCGATTTGCGCCGGAGAAAACAGGACCTGCATACGCGCCGAGCCTGTGACAAAGTCGGGCCGCGCCAAGCAACAAAAAACCCCGCTCGCGAGGAGCGGGGTTTTGAGAAAAAGACGATTGGTTTATTTGCTGGAGCCGGGGACCGTGATCGTCGGCTCACCTGCGGCGGGAGCCGCAGCAGCCGGAGCGGCAACCGCATCGGCCGGACGGCTCTTGTTGATCTCGGCCATAATGTCGCTGGTGATGTCGAGAGACGGATCGGCGTAGATCACCGCCGAAATGCCATTGGCCGTCGCACCCGAGCTGTCCAGCAGGAGCGTGGCGCCCTTCTTCTTGGCGATGTCGACTGCGATCTTGGTGATCTCCTCGATCAGAATCTGACGGAAAGCCCCGAAGCGCTGCTGGAGGGCGCGCTGCGTGTTGACGCGGAACTGCTGAACCTCCTCCTGCTTCTTCTGGATTTCCTCGTACTTGGCCTGAGCGGCCGCCTTGGCCTTTTCCTTGGCCTCGGTGGTGGCCGTCGGATTGCTGGCCTGGGTATTCAGGTCCTTGAACTGCTCAACGAGCACATTGCCTTCCTTGTTGAGGCGATCGAGCTCCTGCTCGGCCTTCTGCTCGTCGACTTTGAGCTTGGCGGTCTGTTCCTGGGTCTTGTAGTGACCCGCAAAGACCTTCGCCATGTCGAACACAAGGATCTTAGGTGTGGAGTCTTGGGCTTTCACCGTGAATGCCAGTGAGGCAGCAGCGGCAAGAGCAACGAGTATGCGAACGGGATTTTTCATGGGTAGTTGGAGAAAAAGAAGGCGTGAGTGGATAGATTTTAGTAACGCGTGCCAAAGGAAAAGTTAAACTGGTTTCCTTTGTTGTTGTACCGGTCGTGGGTCAACGGGATACCAAAATCCAGGGCCAGCGGCGACCCCGCCACGAAGAGCCTCAGACCGATACCCCAGTTGTCGTTGTAGTTGCCCGGATTGAAATCGTAGGCGCCGGAATTCACGAATCCTGCGTCGTAGAAGACGGCGAACCGGATGGGACTCACGATATCGACCGTGTACTCCGCGCTGAAGAAGCCGTAGGTCTTGCCGCCGAGCGGTTCGTGCGTGGTCGGATCCTTGGGACCAACATCGCGATACTCGAATCCGCGCAGGGTGTACGGGCCACCGAGGAAGTTTTTGACGAAGAAGGGCACGTCCGGAGTGCCGCCGTAATTTTCGACCACGCCACCGCGCGTGAGAAGTGCGAGAACCTGATTCTGCGTCTGGAAGAGCGGGAAGTAATGCGCGTCGCGGAACTCGAGGCGGTAGTAGTTCGTATTGCCGCCGAAGGGTCCGGCCAGCTCGAAGTCACCCTCGATGCGGCTGCCTTGGGTGGTGTTGATGATCTTGTCGCGGGTGTCGCGGAGCAGTTGGAGTCCGAACTTCGCGATATCGGTGGAGCCCGCCGAAGCCTTGATCACCGCCGGAGCGGAGGCGGAAACGTTCGTGATGCTGTAGCGATCAATTCCGTACGAGACGCGCCCTTCCACCAGCTCGAACAGGCGCTTGCGCAGGTAGACCTCAAATCCCGTCGTGATTTCCTGGTAGTACGAGCTGTAGTAGTCGGCGCTCGTGCGATAGACGCTGAACCCCAAGGCCAGTTCGCGCTGGAACAACCAGGGCTCTTCGAAGGAGAGCACCACCTCACTCGAGTACGAGCCCAACTGCATTCGCAGGCGGAATTTCTGGCCACCGCCCTGGAAGAAGGTATGCGGGCTGAAAAGATCGAAGTTCGATTGGGAAATTTCGGCGAAGACCGTTGCCTTTTCCAGTGTGCTGAATCCCGCGCCGAACGACAGATTACCGGTGCGGCCTTCCTTGACGTCGACCTTCAGATTCCGGCGACCGGGGATGTTGGTGTCCTCGGGCGAAAGATTCACATCATCGAAGAAACGCGTGTTTTCCAGACGCAGCTTCGAGATCTTCATGCGAACGGTGTTGAACACCTCGCCGGGGCCGAGCGTGAGCTCGCGGACGATGACCGTGCTCTTGGTCTTAACGTTGCCCTCGATGTTGATGGATTCGACATGAAATTTCTCGCTCTCCTCGATCTTGTACTCGATGTCGATGTTACCCGTCTCGATGTTGGGCCGACGCAGCAGACGCACCCGCGTGTCGAGGTAACCGTCGCGGCCATAAAAGTCCTCCAGCAGCTCGGTATCCTTGTCGAGCTTGGACGGAGCAAACACGGCCCCGGTCTTCTGGTGCAGAATGCGGTACAGGAGCGAGCTCGGGTAAAGCTTGTTGCCCGAGAAAGTAATCGTACCGATATGATACTGACGGCCCTCGTTGATCGGAATCGTGATGACGAGATGCCCCGGCTTCGGATAGTCAAAGCGGACCTGATCGAAGGAAATATCGACGTCCAGGAAACCCTCCTCACGGTAAAAATCCTTTAACTTGTCGAGATCGTCCTGAAACACCTCGTCCTTCAGACGGCCTGTGCCGAGCAGCCATGAGAACATCCACCAGCGTTTGGTCTCCATCTGGTCGCGCAGCTTTCGATCCGTGAAGTGGCGATTCCCAGTGAACCGGATATCAGACACCTTTACCTTGGCCCCTTCTTTAATTTCAAAGACCACCGTGCAAAACCCGGTGTCGCGGTTGCGTTCGATGACATAGGTTACCTGGGCCTCGTAATATCCCTTCTTCTGGTAAAACTTGCGGATGGCCTCCGTGTCGTCTTTGACTTGGCGCTCGTCGAGGCTGTAATTGATCTTCGTTTTGACCTCTTTCTCCAGCTTGGAAGGCTTGATCTGCTTGGCACCCTCGTAGCGGATTGCCAGCACCCGGTAACGGGGAGTGAGTTCAAAAATGAGGCCGACGGTGCCATTGGGAAGGTTGTCGCGCTTCACCTCGATGAATTCAAAGAGCCCAGTCTTGTACAGCGTACGAATGTCGCGGTCGATGAGTGTCTCGTCGACGTCCATGCCTGCGCGCAGCTGCATGTTGGCGCGCACAAGCTGATCGCTGACGTTCGCCGTGCCGACGAAGCGGATCGAGATCGCTCCGATCTTCTGCGGGGGAGCACTGCCCGTATCCTGGGCAATCCCACGGGTCAGGCCAAGTACGAGGAAGACGGCGGCCGCCAGCCAGCGAAGGAAGGGGGAATAGGGGCTACGGTGTGTAGTTTTCAAAGCGGGTGATGTCTCGGAGGAAAGTAAGTTTCAGATCTCCTACCGGCCCGTTTCGTTGCTTGGCAACGATTAACTCGGCGGAATCCGCAGCGACCTGAAATTTCTCGTCCGCGTCTTTCGGCCTAGCGAGCATGAGAACGACGTCAGCGTCCTGCTCAATGGATCCGGATTCGCGAAGGTCCGATAGTTTCGGGGTGCGGTTTTCCTTTTCGGAGGAGCGATTGAGCTGACTTAATACAATTACAGGAACATTTAGTTCCTTGGCCAAAGCCTTCAATCCACGGGAGATTTCAGATACCTGCTGCTCACGTGGGACCTGGGGATCGGTGGAGCTGATGAGTTGGAGATAATCGACGATGATCAGGCCGATAGTGCCATTCATGCGAGCGCATAAACGTCTCGATTTCGCCCGCAACTCCATGATTGTAAGATGACTTGAGTCATCGATGAATATGGGGGCCTTCGAAAACTCGTCCGCGACGTTGACCAGGTTCTTGAACTCTTCGCCATTCTTCGGAATCAGCCCCTCACGGAGCAGTTTCATGTTCACCCGGGCTCTCGAACAAAGCATGCGGAGCGCGAGTTGGGCCGAACTCATTTCAAGGGAGAATACCAGGACGGACACCCCCTCCCCTTTCTTGGGAAGTGCGGCGGACTCGGCGATATTCAGAGCAAACGAGGTCTTTCCCATCGAGGGACGGGCCGCGAGAATGATCATCTCCTGCTTCTGGAAACCGAAGGTGAGCGCATCCAGGTCTTTGAATCCTGACGAGACGCCAGTGAGCTCACCCTTCTTCATCATCATCTTGTTGATGACGTTGATGGCCTCCTTGGTCGGCTCCTTCATTGGCTTGGCAGCATCGGAGATGCGCCCCTGGGTGATCTCGAAAAAGTCGCGCTCGACGGTGTCGATGAACTCCTCGATTCCGCCCTGATAATTGAGGCACCGGTCGACGACGCCGGTGGATACGCGGATCATCTGGCGCAACAGGTACAGCTCGCGGACCTTGTCGATGAAGTACTGGGCCTGGGCCGTCGTCGGAATACGTCCGCTGATCTGAGTGAGGTACGCATAGCCGCCGACGGTATCCAGCAGTTGCTGGGTCTTCAGTTCCTCGGCGAGGACGGCAAGATCCACCGGCGGCCGAGTCTGGTACAGATCGCAAATCTTCTCATAGATGAGCCGATTGGCCGGGATATAAAACGCGTCCGGAGTCAGCTTCGACTCCATGCATCGCGCGATTGAGTCGTTGCCGTCCAGCAGGCAGCACGACAAAAGGTACTCCTCCGCCTCGACCGAATGCGGAAGCGTGCGACCGACCAGCGCGGAGGAATCCGCGCCGTTATCCCGATTGCGAAAGCGTCCCGGGGAGCCCTGGGGTTGAGGTTCTGCCATGCGTGAAGGGGCGGAGGGAAGAGCGAGTCTCTCCAAGATGCAACGATGAGTTCTCGAAATTTGTGCACAGGTTCTTCTCAGCCGCCTCCGGGGCGCTTTTCCATTGCCTGCCCCGTGGGCGTCCTATGCACTCGGCTTCCAGAAGAGCGCATGGAATTCATTGACCTCCATTCGGCCGCCCGCGAGGGCGCCTTGGCCTCCGTCCCCGTCGAGTACCTGACCTCTGAAAGGCTCGTCTCCCGCAATGCGTCGGGTCACACGCCTCTCCACCTCGCAGCGCGCTACGGCTGCATCAAGGACCTGCCCAAGGGGTTGCTGCTCCCCCAGCTATTTTTCGTCAAAAATGATGCCGGGTACACTCCTCTCCACCAAGCCGCCCTTGGCGGACACCTCAATCAGGTCCCGGCGGAGTATTTGACGCTCGACGCGCTGTTGCAGCGCAGCAACTCCGGATACACCGTCTTTCACATCGCCGCGGCAAACGGACATCTGGATCAGATCCCGAATGGGATGCTGACTCTCGAAATCGCCACGCTCAAGAACGACCTCGGCAACACCCTCCTTCATGAGGCGGCTGAGGGTGGCCATTTCGACAAGCTTCCGATCGGGCTGGTGACGCCGTCGAGTGTCCGAGAAAAAAACATCAGCGGAGAAACCGTGCTCCATGTGGCAGCTCTGAACGGCCATTTGGACCAGATTCCGACGGGTCTTTTGACGCGAGACGCCCTTCTCGAAAAGACCAATGCGGGCGACACAGTCTTCCATGCGGCAGCCATCTCGGGGCATCTTGGCCAGATACCCGCCGATCTCCTGGTCCACGACAACCTGGTGGTCGCGAGCAAGACCGGTTTCACCGTGATCCATGCGTCCGCCGAAACCGGCCAGTTGGACAAGATTCCTGCGGGCCACCTGACCCGCGATCTCCTCCTGACGCGAAACGACAACGGCGACACGCCACTGCATGCGGCGGCATCGGAAGGACACCTCAACCAGATTCCGGTTGGCGTGTTGTCCAAGGAAGTCCTGATGGCACGCAATTACACTGGAATGACCGTGGGACGGCTCGCGATCCAGCAGGGGAATATGGACCAGCTGCCGGCAGCCATGCGCCCGAGTCGGTCCGCGTTCCGTCTGTTTCTCGAGCGGATTGGCGCCACGCGCCCGCCATTCGCTTGACCAGTCCGAGAGGGACTGGCGAGGGTCCGCACAGGACCCGACAAACTTTGCGCATTCTTTCGGCTTTCCCTGGCCAATCGAAGCGCATTCACTCGCAGCTGTTTCCGTCCGAATCAACTGACTCAACCTTTCCTCTATGAACACTACCATCACCGCCATCACCGCCCGCGAGATCATCGACTCCCGCGGCAATCCGACCGTCGAAGTCGACGTGAAGCTCGCCTGCGGCGCGCTGGGCCGCGCCGCCGTTCCCTCCGGCGCGAGCACCGGCGAACACGAAGCGATCGAACTGCGTGACTCGTCCGTATCGGCCAAGTCGCTCCCTAAGGGCATCGACGGAAAGAAGCGGTACCTTGGCAAGGGTGTGCAGGCCGCGGTGAACAATGTGAAGTCCGTGATCGCCCCGGTCCTGGTGGGCCTCGACGCCTGCGACCAGGTCACCGTTGATCGGCTCATGATTCAGCTCGACGGCACGAGCACCAAGTCGAAGCTCGGCGCCAACGCCATCCTCGGCGTTTCGATGGCCACAGCAAAGGCTGCCGCCGCCGCCCTCGGGCAGCCCCTTTACAAGTACCTCGGCGGACCGAACGCAAAGGTGCTCCCCGTTCCGATGATGAACATCATGAACGGCGGCGCCCACTCCGACGCTCCCATCGATTTCCAGGAATTCATGATCATGCCCGTGGGCGCTCCGACCTTCTCCGAAGGCCTGCGCATGGGCTGCGAAGTCTTCCACAGCCTCAAGAAGGTCCTCAAGAGCAAGGGTCTCGCCACCGCCGTTGGCGACGAGGGTGGTTTCGCCCCGAAACTCGACAGCGCCACCGCCGCACTCGATGTCATCGCCCAGGCCGTCAAGGACGCCGGCTACAAGCTCGGTGCCGACAAGGACATCGCCCTCGCCCTCGATGTCGCCTCGTCCGAGTTCTACGACCCGAAGAGCAAGAAATACACCTTCAAGAAATCCACCGGCCAGGTTCTCACGGGCGACGACATGGTCGCGTTTTATGAGGAGCTCACCAGCAAATACCCGATCATCTCGATCGAGGATGGCTGCGCCGAGTCCGATTGGGCCACCTGGAAGAAGCTCACCGACGCCATCGGAGACCGTGTGCAGCTCGTCGGCGACGATCTCTTCGTCACCAATGTCGAGTTCCTGTCCAAGGGCATTGCCACCGGCACCGCGAATTCGATTCTCGTCAAGGTCAACCAAATCGGAACCCTCACCGAGACTCTGGACGCCGTCGAGATGGCCAAGGAGGCCGATTACACGGCCGTCATCTCACACCGTTCGGGCGAAACCGAGGACGTGACGATCGCCGACATCGCCGTCGCGACGAATGCCGGCCAGATCAAGACTGGATCGCTTTGCCGCACGGACCGGGTGGCGAAGTACAACCAGCTCCTTCGTATCGAGGAAGAGCTCGGCTCAAACGCGATCTACGGCGGGAAGCTCTGAGGCTCTCCTGTTCTCATCCCTTCGAAGCCGGGCCCGCGGGCCCGGCTTTTTTTTGTGGATTCGCCCCTGTATCCGCACGATGCATGCAGAGCCCGCTGGGAGTGAATCTGGTGGCTGCGGGCGCATGAGCCAAGCGGTGTTCCCAAAAATCCGGATACTTTTGCTTTCCAAAATGTCATTCCGCTGACACCGACGCCTTCGCTCCAGCGCCCGACCTGCATTTTTTTGTCGAGCCGCGGGCAATTTGTAACATTCTTAAACGACCACCATGAGCCCCCTGAACCAGTTTGCCGTGGTTGCGTTGGCCTATGTCCTGGGATGCCTGTCCCCAGGATATTGGCTGGTCCGGCTATGCACGGGACGCGACGTCCGACATCAGGGTAGCGGCGCCACCGGGGCGACGAATGCAGGCAGGGCGCTCGGAGCGGGAGGTTTCGCCACGGTTCTCACGCTCGATATTGCCAAGGGTGCGGTGGCTGTCCTGGCAGCTCGCCTCGTAAGCGACGACCCCGTGCTCCAGCACCTTTGCGCAATCGCGGTGCTTCTGGGACACATCTGGCCGGCGACCCTGGGTTTTCGGGGGGGCAAGGGAATCGGACCCATGCTCGGAGCCTGGCTGGTCATCGCTCCGCTACACCTGATTCCCGGAGCCGTGTTGCTGCTGCTGTTGCTCCCTTTCTTGCGCTTCACGATTGCCGGACTTGCGGGCCTGTTGGCCGTGCCGGTGATGAGTCTGCTGATGAATGCCGATCCACGTTGCTCCTCTCTTGCCATCGCATCTTATGCGCTGGTGCTCATCGCACATCGGGACCACCTGCGCCGCTGGCGTGAAGGTTCCCGGTTTCACTCACAATCCCCTCAAAAACCGTGACTCCTCTCTCCACCAATGTCGTTTACAAGATTGCCTCGGAAGACTGGGAAATCGAGCTGGTCCATCGATTGAACTACCAGACCTTCGTGGAGGAGATCCCCCAGCACGCCCCGAATCTGGAGGGCCGGCTGGTGGACCGCTTCCACGCTGAAAACACCTACCTGATCGCCTTGGACGGCGAACGGCTCGCGGGAATGCTCGCGCTCAGAAGGAACAGACCATTCTCGCTCGATTCCAAAGTTCCTGAGCTCGATCGTTACCTTCCCCCCGACCGCACTCCGATAGAGGTCCGGCTGCTGGCAGTGGCCCCCGAATATCGAAAGTCCCACGTCTTCACCGAACTATTCGAGCAGGTGGTCCGCTACTGCATCTCAGAGGGCTTCGACCTCGCAATCATCTCGGGCACGACGCGACAGCTCAGGTTGTATCGGCACATTGGATTCGTTCCCTTCGGCCCAGTCGTAGGAACCCCCGATGCGCCCTACCAGCCGATGTACCTCACGCTTGAAGCCTTTGGGAAGACGATGAAGAAGAGTCCGGTTCTCGGACCGGCGATCGAGGCATTCGATGCTCGCCAAGAGGTTCAGAATTTCCTCCCCGGGCCCGTCAGCATCGCCCCTGATGTGAAGGCGGCGATGGCTTCGCAGGCAGATTCACACCGCTGCCAGGAGTTTCTCACGCGCATCGCATGCATCCGGAGAAATCTCTGCCTGATGACCAAGGCCAGGGACGTCCAGGTGCTCGTTGGGTCCGGCTCGCTGGCCAATGCGGTCGTCGCCGCGCAGCTCGGCCTGATGGAGACCACGGGCCTCGTCATCTCGAACGGCGAGTTTGGCGAACGCCTCGCGAATGAAGCTAGGCGAGCCCGCCTTCGCTTCGACTGGCTGCGACTCTCCTGGGGTGAGCCGATTCTCCCGAGCCAGATCGAGAACGCCGCGTCCCGGCTGCCCCGGGGAGGCTGGATCTGGTGCGTGCATCACGAGACTTCGACAGGCATTCTCAATCCGCTGCCCGGACTGAAAGCCATCTGTGATCGGCTGGGCCTGCATCTCTGCCTTGATTGCATCAGCAGCATCGGAGCGTTGCCCCTCGATCTGTCTGGCGTCCACTTGGCGACCGCGACAAGCGGGAAAGGCCTCGGCTCCTACCCGGGGCTCGCAATGGTCTTTCACGACTACCGCCCCACTCCCGAACCACAGCGCCTTCCCTCTTATATCGATCTGGGGGAGTGGGCCTCCCACGACAGCGTGCCTTTCACCCATTCGTCGAATCTGGTCACCGCACTTGAAAAGGCGATCGAACTGGCGACGCCGGAACGGCAGGCACGCATCCATGCAAACGGCCAGTGGCTGCGTCAGTCGCTTCGAACCATGGGCTTCGATCTCGTGGCCCCCGAGGAACACGCCTGTGCGGCAATCGTCAGCCTGCGCTTGGACAGCCCTGGCGCTGCGGTGTCGCTGGGAGAAGAGCTCAAGGCGCGGGGATTCTGGCTCAGTTATGCAAGCGCCTACCTGCGCGAGCACAACTGGATCCAAGTGGCTCTCCTCGGTGATCCTTCGCGGGAATCACTCAAAAAACTCGTCCACGTTCTCGCCCTGGTGTGCGGCGGAAGGGGCGCGGACGCCCTTCGCAACTCATAGGTCCCTGGCCTGAGGCGCCAGTGCAGTGTGCGGCGGCAGCCAGAAGTGCCGCCGTGCGCTCAAGCCGGCTGCTGCTGGGAAATGCAATGGAGCGTGCCACGCCCGATCACCCAATCGCGGCAATCGATCGGCACGATCTGACGTCCGGGGAAACACGTGCTCAGGATTTCCAACGCTTCCGCATCGCGCTTGGGCTGGCGAAAGACCGGCACCAGCAAGGCGCCATTGAGGATCAGGAAATTGGCATAGCTGGCGGGCAGGCGCTGCCCATCGGTCACGCAGGGCTCAGGCATCGGCAACTCGACAATCGTGAAATGAGCACCCGATGGCGTTCGCATGCTCCGGAGGCGGTCGAGATTCTCGCGAAGCGCACGATAATTGATGTCGGACTCGACTTTCTCCACGGCAGTCACAATCCCCTCGGTCGAGTAAAAGCGGCTAAGATCGTCGACATGTCCGTCTGTGTCGTCCCCTTCGATCCCACGACCAAGCCAATAGACATGAGTCGCACCCAAATACTCACGGAGGCGCTGTTCGATCTGACTGCGGTCGAGATGCGGATTTCGATTGGGGTTGAGCAGGCAAACCTCGGTCGTGAGCAACAGGCCCTGCCCGTTCACGTCGATGGATCCGCCCTCGAGGATCATGCTCGGAATGAACCGCCGCAGACCGAGTGCCTTCGCCACGCGGGAGGGAGTGGCATTGTCGTTGTCACAAGGGCTGAACTTGCCGCCCCACGCGTTGAAATCCCAATCCGTGACGGCGATTTCGCCGGTTGACGGATTGCGGACGAAGATGGGTCCATGGTCCCTGCACCAGGTGTCATCCGTGGGGTGATCATGCAACGTCACACGCTGGGACATCGCACCCGCTTCCTGAAAGAGGCGGCGCGCAAGAGGCTGCAGGGCCAGGCCGACGTTCACATGCACGGCTTCGAAGCGGCTGATCGCGGCCACGATTTCGGCAAACTTCGCCGGGATGAGATCATAGTGGCCCGGCCAAGTCTGGGCGCGAACCGGCCAAGAGAGCCAGATTGCACGATGTTCATCCCATTCGGCGGGCATACGGAAGCCGGCCGACACGGGCGTCACGGGCGGTGTCTGGTGGGTTTTCGAACGGGAAGAGGGAAAATTCTGTGGGGAAGTCGCCATCGCTAAAGTGTAATATCGGAGCCGAGGATCTCCTATGACCTGAGGTACCCCTTTTTTGAATCGTCCGGGGCGAAGAACCACGCGGAAAACAGGGACAGATTGAGGTCATCCATGGCCGGATTGGAAGACTCCCGAGTGCCTTTGGTGGTAGCAAGCCTCGAATCGCACCAACGCACCTGAAAACTCCTCAAATCACCAGTCCCGATTGTGACGTTAGTCATTTATCATTAATATTATAATTATACTATAGTCACAGATCAACAATTCAGTCATTAGGCGCGCGGCGGCCCCCCTCGGAGGAACTCTGTCGGGCCGGTTTTCGTCGAACAATTTTCGGCTCAGCGCATGCCTGTCGCCAGCACGTGCCGATCGCCCCCGGTTTAGCCCTGTTTTGCTGAATCGGCCGACTGACGCGGCTGGGAATCGAGCGCAAAAAAGGCGCCCAAGTGGGCGCCTTTGCGATCAGTGGCGGCCCTGGAGGGCCCTCACATATGGGCGATGATGTTGTCTCCGAAAGCGGAGCATTTGATCTCCGTCGCACCTTCCATAAGGCGGGCGAAGTCATAGGTCACTTTCCTGGAGCCGATAGCCCCATTGAGCCCCTTGATGATGAGGTCGGCAGCCTCGTTCCAGCCGAGGTAGCGGAACATCATTTCGCCGGACAGCACGACCGAACCCGGATTCACGACGTCCTTGTTGGCGTACTTGGGCGCGGTGCCGTGGGTCGCCTCAAAGATGGCGTGACCGGAAACGTAATTGATGTTGCCGCCGGGGGCGATGCCGATGCCGCCCACCTGCGCGGCCAGGGCGTCGGAAAGGTAGTCGCCGTTCAGATTGAGCGTGGCGATCACGTCGAAATCCGTCGGCCGGGTCAGCACCTGCTGCAATGTGATATCGGCGATGGCGTCCTTGATGATCAAACCGGCGCCGGGCTTGCCTTCTGGAATCTTGCACCAAGGGCCGCCATCGATCTCGACGGCGCCAAACTCGCTCTTCGCGAGTTCGTAGGCCCAGTCGCGGAAGGCGCCTTCGGTGTACTTCATGATATTGCCCTTGTGGACAATCGTCACCGACTTGCGTTTCTGGGTGATGGCGTACTGGATGGCGGAACGGACGAGGCGCTGGGTGCCGGTCTTCGATACGGGCTTGATGCCGATGCCGACGAGTTCGGGGGTCTCGCCAAAGCGGATCTTCTTAAAATCCTTTGGATAATTGGCCTTGAGGAATTCGACGATTTTGAGGGCCGGTTCACTGCCAGCCTGAAAGTCGATGCCGGCGTAGATGTCTTCCGTGTTCTCGCGGAAGATCACCATTTCGACGAGCTCGGGTTTCTTCACGGGGGAAGGCACCCCGGTAAACCACTGCACGGGGCGAAGGCAGACGTACAGGTCGAGCATCTGGCGAAGGGCGACGTTCAGGGAGCGAATGCCTCCTCCGATCGGAGTAGTGAGCGGGCCCTTGATGCCAACCAAGTAGTCCTTGAATGCCTCGACCGTATCGTCGGGCAGCCAGTTATTGAAGCGTTTGAAGCTTTCCTCGCCCGCGAAAACCTCGAACCAGGAGATCTTGCGGTGACCACCGTAAGCCTTGGCGACGGCGGCGTCGAAAACCCGCACGGAGGACGCCCAGATATCGGGACCCGTGCCGTCGCCTCGGATGAAGGGAAGGACCGGGTTGTTCGGAACATTCAGCTTGCCATTGGCAATGGTGATCTTGCCTCCGGCCGGTGGAGTGACGGATTGATAGGCCATGTTGAAAGAGGGGTGCTGGGCTTAGAGGGCCTTGCAGAACTTCGCGAGCCTGGCGACGCCCTTGGCGAGGGTCTCGTCACTCGTCGCATAACTGATGCGCATGTAACCTTCGGCACCAAAGGCGCTGCCAGGGACTGCAGCAACCTTCTCGGTGTCGAGCAGGCGGGCGCAAAATTCCTGGGAGGAGAGCCCGAACTTCGAGATTTTCGGGAAGAGGTAGAAGGCCCCCTGTGCGAGCAGGCATTCGATGCCTGGGATTTTGTTGAGCTCGGCGTGGAGGAATTTGCGACGGCGATCGAAGGCGACGAGCATCGCGCTCAACGCCACGCGGGTCTTTTCCTTCTCCTTGAGGGCAGCGAGGGCGCCATATTGGGCGAAGCTCGTTGCATTCGAAGTCATCTGGCTCTGGAGCTCGCCCACGGCCTTGGCGACGTGCGCCGGAGCAACCAGAGTGCCGAGGCGCCACCCCGTCATCGAATAGGGTTTCGAGAAACCGGAGACGATGATGGTGCGAGCCTCGACCTCGGGACCGAAGGTCGCAGGTGCGACATGACGCACCCCATCGTACGTAAGGTACTCGTAAATCTCATCCGACATGATCACGAGATTGTGCTTCACGGCCACTGCCACGATGGCTTCGAGTTCGGAGCGGGTATAGACGGCCCCAGTCGGATTCGACGGCGAATTCAGGACCAGCATGCGGCTCTTGGGCGTGATTGCGGCCTCGAGCTGCGAGGCGGTCATCCGGAATCCGGTCGAATCATCAGCGAGGATGTACTTGGGCACCGCGCCGGCGAGCTTCACCATCTCAGGATAGCTGACCCAGTACGGGGCGGGAATGATGACCTCGTCGCCGGGCGAGCATGTGGCGAGGATGGCGAGGTAGCAGGAAAACTTGCCACCCGGGCTCACGACGACCTGGGCGGGAGTAACCTTGAGGCCGTAATCGGCCGCGTATTTTTCCGCGATGGCCTGGCGAAGCGGTTCGATGCCGGGTGTGGGGGCATACTTGGTCTTGCCGGAACGGAGTGCTGCGATGCACGCCTCCTTGATGTGTTCGGGAGTATCGAAGTCGGGTTCGCCGGCTGCGAAACCACAGACGTCTTCGCCCGCCGCCATCATGGCCTTGGCCTTGGCGTCGATCGAAAGTGTGGGTGACGGCGATACATTACGGGCCCAAGTCGAGAGAGGCAGAGGAGATGAGGTCATAGTCGAGACGGTGGGACTGAAATAAGAGCGTAAGGGAAAGGCAAGTCGGGCTCCAAAAAAGAAGCGCCGTCGGCCCCAGGGACCGACGGCGCGCGAAATACGGATTGCGACGGGAGTCGGGGGCTCAGCGCTTGCTCTTCTTAACGGCTTTCTTTTTGCCGTTGTTTGAATTGTCGGCGAGCGCGTCGATGGCGACGCGGAGAAGCTCACCGATGCTGGAGTCCTTCGTGCGCGCCTGACGTTTGAGCATGGTGCGCATATCGCTGGTGAGGCGGACCGAAATCTGCCTGTGCGGCTTTTCGGTGGGCTTGAAACGATCGAAGTTGAACTTGGAGATCGCGAGACGGACTACCTCGCTCGTCGAGCCGAGGCCGAGCGCTTCGCGGCAATGCTCGATCTTGTCAACCATGGGTTGATCCAGATCAAACGTAAGGGGCGCAGGGGTACTTGCAGATTTCGAGGCCATGATGCAACAGAAGCCGTGATTAGGTTGGTTGGGGCTGGGCTTACGGGAACGTGACCGTTCTGGCATTCGAAGGGCCCCCTGCGCAACGAAATTCTTCGCGGATATGGGATTGACTCGCCATTTTCCCCAGTGGCGTGTTCTCCCACCCCCGTATCCGCCAAACCAAGATCGAAACCAAGATGGCAACCGTCGTCCTCCAGCACCTCACGAAACTGTATCCACAAAAGGGCAGTTCCGGCGTCCGGGTCGTCAAAGGCATCAACCTGGAGATTGCCGCCGGTGAGTTCATGATTCTCGTCGGGCCCTCCGGGTGCGGCAAGACGACAACGTTGCGCATGATAGCAGGGTTGGAGGAGATCAGCGACGGAACGGTATCCATTGACGGTCGGATCGTGAACCGCGTGCCGCCTAAGGATCGGGACATCGCGATGGTCTTCCAGAACTACGCCCTGTATCCGCACATGACGGTCTTCGACAACATGGCGTTCGGCCTGAAGCTTCGTAAATTTCCCCGCGCAGAGATCGAGACGCGCGTACAGGAGGCGACGGCCATGCTGGGTCTGGAGGGGCTACTGGAGCGGCGTCCGAAAGAACTGTCGGGCGGGCAGCGGCAGCGAGTCGCCGTGGGGCGGGCGATCGTGCGAAAGCCGAAGGTCTTTCTTTTCGACGAACCGTTGTCGAACCTCGACGCAAAGATGCGCGTTTCGATGCGCACGGAGATATCACGACTTCACGCACGGCTGGGCGCCACGATGATCTACGTGACTCACGATCAGACGGAGGCGATGACGATGGGGGACAGGATCTGCGTGATGTGCGACGGCGAGATACGCCAGGTGGCGAAGCCGCTCGATCTGTACCGCAGGCCCGCCGGGCTATTCGTGGCAGGTTTTATTGGCAGCCCCCCGATGAATCTGTTCCGGGGCAGGATCACCGAATTCGGATCCGACCTAGCCTTCGAGGAGACCAATCCGGAAGGAAACCCACTGCGCCTGCAGTTGCCGCCGGATCTCACGCGGCGCGCCGGCACTCACCGCGGCCGGGGCGTCATTCTGGGCGTCCGGCCCGAAGACGTGCATGAACTCCAGGCGTCTGCCGCGAGTGAAGCGAGGGCGGCCTATCCGGCGACGCTCGAACTGGCCGAGCCGACCGGCGCGGAGACCTTCCTTCACCTCTCGACCGGAGCGACCTCCTTCGTGGCGCGGGTGAGGCCGGATGAGCGGCAGAGCTCCGCACTCAGGATATCGGTGTACTTCGATCTGAGCCAGGCCCACCTTTTCGACGCCCGGGACGGCAGCGTGCTCTGAGTCCGGGGAGCGCCGGTTCATGCGCCGTCGGACGCCCACGCAAGAACCAGGCCGTAGGCCTCGTCGGGCCGGCTGACGATCCGCCAGACTTTCGACGCAATATCATCGGGAAGCGTCCTCCCGGTTTGTATCAAGATTGTTCTTACCCCGCTCGCCGCTCCGGAGAGCGCATCGACGTCGGAATCTCCCGCAAAGATCGCATCTGCCGCATGGGCCTCGAAGCGCGCAAGGAGCACCCGCATGCCCTCGGGATGCGGCTTGTGCGTTGGAAAATCGTCTCCGCAGACGACTGCATCCAGAAGCGGACCGAGAGAATGCCGGTTGACGAGTTCGAGCGTCGAAATCCGGTCGCGTCCCGTCCACACGGCCGTGTGCACGCCCGCCCTGCGCAGGGTCGCGAGAAGTTCGGGGACGCCTGCAAAGGGAGATGCATTCCAGCCGTGTTCGGCGATGAACGTTGAAAGTCTTTCGAGTGCCGCCGCCGTATCCTCGGGGTTTCTAAGGAGGGTCGGGAAAAAGCGTTCGGGAGGTCCTCCAAGGCGGGGGAAAATCTCCATCGTCAGCGGATGGCTGTCGAAGGGTTCCAATGCATACCGGATGGCCCTCAGGACGGTAGGAAGGCTGTCGAAGAGCGTGCCGTCGAGGTCGAAGACGGCCACCCGAGGCCCGCGCCGATATCCTGCGATCATGACTGATCCGTTCAGAAACGGTCGACCGAATCGCCGGACGGGGGCGCGATATCGGTCGACAGCGCGCCTGGCGAGAAGAGCGCGCCGGCGAACGAAAGGCCAAGACCCGCACCGGTGACGGAGAACCTCGTCGTCGCGCGGCTAGCCTCGTCGCGCACCTCCACCATCTTGACGATCCACTGGCCGCGGACCTTCTTGAGTTCCTGGAGAGAGAGACGTTTGAGGGTGCGGTCGTCGGCTCCAATGAGCTTGGACTCCACCATCGCCTTGTATTCGGAATCGATGCTCACGCGCACGCCGAGCAGGGCGGGATCAGCCTTTGCGACGTCGACGGGTGGATACATCAGAAAATTGTAGGCGGGCCTGCCCCTCACCTTCGCGAGTCCCTCATACGTGAACTCCTTCCAGTAAAGATAGGGCATCTGGAGATCGAAGGGAGTGAGCACGGTCCCGGGGATGGGTTTGAACAGATCGGCGAGCCCCAGGTGCTCGGCCTCGAGAAGGCCGGGGCGCCAGCTCCAGATCTGCGGATTCGGTCCGTTGAGGATCAGCAACCGGAGTTCGGCGCCGCCCGGCTCCTTGAGTTCGAGACGCGTGTAGGCTCCTTCGGGCCGGCGCCCTCCCCAAAGACGTCCGGTGTACACGGTTTCGTGGCCCCGGTGGGGCATCATGCGCAACCTGAACTCCAGGTAATAATCGCCTGAAATCCCGAGGTGCCTGAAATCCTCCATCAGCCGCCGCCCCTCGGCCTGATCGGGAACGCCGAACTGGACGTAGTTGGGCATGGGCCGGTAATTTTTTGCAGGCTGCGCGAGCCCGGCGACTGCTCCGAGTGCGAGCCCGGCGAGCAAAAAAAACGCCCGCCACAGGCGTGCGGCAGGCGTGCGAAGCGAGGCGGACATCGTATCCGGCTTACTCAGGGCTTCTTCGCGTCAGCAGGAGCCTTGACGGGAGCAGGAATGGCGAGAGTCGGTCCGGGATTCGAACCCGTCGCCTTAGCGGGAGCGGGAGAGGCGAGCGTGGGCAGCGCAACCGCGGCGGTATCGGCCGCAACCTTGCGCATGTGTATCTCCCCGACATAGAGGGCAAAGCAAATGACGAAAAATGCAATTGTTAGCTTGATGGTCGTCTTGCTGAGCACATTTCCAGTGTCCGCACCGAAGGCCGACTCCGTCACACCGCCGCCCAAAGCGGCGCCCATGCCGCCGTCCTTGGTCTTCTGCGCAAGAACGACCAGGACCAGGAGCACGGAGATGATGATGAGGACGAAGGTGAAAATCGGGATCAGGAAGCTCATGTAAAACGGTGACGACAGCAGGGACCTCCCCGACTTGTCAAGGCCGGTGCGGTGCGGCACCCCTGCGTCGGGCATCCGGCTCTCAAGCCGTCGTTGAGCGGCGGAGGAGGAGGGACACCTGGCGGTACGCCCACGCGTGCTTGGAAAGGTCGTCGTAAACGATCAAGGCGTCCATGCCCTTGTCGCGGAAATACTCGCCGATCGCGCAGCCGGCGTACGGCGCAAGGTACCACATGGCCGCCGGGGACGACGCCGACGCGGAAACGATGATCGAGTATTTGAGCGCGTCGTGCCGGCGGAGGGTCTCCGCGATCTTCACGACCTTGGACTCCTTCTGGCCGATCGCGACATAGATGCAGATCGGCGTCCGGCGGCCCGTGTCGTTCTTCTGGTTCAAAATGGTATCGATGGCGACGGCCGTCTTCCCCGTGGAGCGATCGCCGATGATGAGCTCGCGCTGGCCGCGGCCGATGGGGATCAGGGCGTCAATGGCCTTGATGCCGGTATGGACCGGGGTGTTCACGCCTTCGCGCTCGAGGATGCCCGGCGCGCGCGCCTCGAGAGGATTGCGCCCGGGCGCGGTGCCGCCGTCCTTGAACACCGGGCCCTGCCCGTCCATCGGATTGCCGAGCGGGTCGATGACGCGGCCGATAAGCTCGTCGCCCACCGCGATCGAAAGAATATCGCCCGTGCGGCGCACCGTATCCCCCACTGCGACCGCAAGAAAATCGTCGAGCACGAGCCCGCCGATCGATTCCTCCTCGAGATTGAGCGCGAGCGCCGCGCGATTGCCGTGCTTCGTTTCGATGACGAGCACCTCCTGGCTCACCGCATTGCGCAACCCGAGGATCCTGACGATGCCGTCGCCGACCTCGATGATGCGGCCGACCTCCGCCCACTCGGGATTCTCTTTGTATCCCTCGATATCCCGC
>JAJXVO010000250.1 GCA_021782105.1 bacterium | reverse complement strand
GCGTGCTGGTCGACTACAATGCGGCCGCGGCGAGAACCGTCTCGATCCGCGGTCTTCCGCCCAGCACGACGCCAATCTCCATGGACGGCAACCGCATGGCCACGGCCTCGTCCGGCTCCGCGTCGCGCACCTTCGAATTCGAGCAGGTTTCGATCAACAATATTTCCCGTGTCGAGGTCACCAAGACCACGACGCCGGACCAGCCTGCGGACACGTTGGGAGGCTCGGTCAACATGATCAGCAAGAGCGCGTTCGAACGGGCTTCTGCCCAACTCGACTATCGCGCCTACCTCAACGTCAACGACACCGCGGTCAGTCTGGGCCGCTCAGCCATCGGACCGGACGGCACGAGGGAGCGCCTGGTCAAGCCTGGAATGGATTTCACGTACGTCGACCCGGTGAGCAAAAACTTCGGCTTCGTGATCACCGGCCTGCTGTCCGACAACTACAATCCGCAGACCCTGTCGCAGACCAACTGGTATCCCCTGTCCGCGGGCAAACCCAGCGGGTCCCCGTCTACCGTGACGGCCGACACGCCTTACATGGGGACCTACCGGATGCAGACCTCGCCGCAGACCACCCAGCGCGGCTCGATCGGGGTAACTCTTGACTGGCGGATCTCTCCGCGCGACCTGATCTCGGTCACCGGCCAGTACAGCTCGTTCGACAACTATTTCTACATAGAGAACTATACCTTCGACACCGGCCAGGTCGCCACCTTCGGGCCGACCTTCACCAACGGCGCGGCCGGTAAGGGCAACTTCTACACGTCGACCAATTTCCGGCACAAGGTCGGCGACACCTGGCAGCCCAACATCACGTACCGTCACACGGGTCGTAATTGGAGGTTCGATACCGGAGGCTATTACTCGCGTTCGACGAACCACTATCGCGACATCGACGACGGCTTCTTCAACGGTGTGACCGCGGGCATGACGGGCGCGACCATCACGTTCGCCGATCTCACCGCCGACCGGCCGGGTGTGATCCAGGTGGTCAAGAACGGTGCGACCGTAGACCCGTTTCTTCTGGCGAACCAACTGGTCATCACGACTCCGACGTCGATCAACAACACGGGCTACCAGGGCCAGGTGAACTCCAACCAGAGCAACGCCGTCGACCAGTTCCGTGGGGCGCACGCCAATTTCCAGCGCGACTTTTCGTCGCGCATCCCGGTGAGCGTGCGGGTCGGCGTCGATTTCCGACAGAACATCCGCGACATTCACACGGCAGCGCCCGTCTGGCGGTATAACGGCCCCGACGGGATCTACAATTCGGGCGACGAGGCGGCGGCGCCCTTCCTGGATTCCTCGTTCTCCGGCACGACGCCACCGTACGGATTTACCAACGTGCAATGGCTGGATCCGCAGAAGATGTATCAACTCTTCCTCGCGCACCCGCAGGAGTTCACCGAGCAGCTGACCGGGGCCTACGGCACGATCCAGCGGGCGGTCAACGGCTCGCTGTACATCGACGAGGCCGTCAGCGCCGCCTACGCGCGCATCGATACGAAACTCTTCGACAACCGGCTCTGGCTGGTGGGAGGCGTCCGCTATGAGCGCACGGAAGACTCCGGCGAGGGCCCGTTCAAGGACACCAACGCGATCTACCAGAAGGATTCCAGCGGTCGGCTTGTGCTGGGCTCCAACGGCAAGCCGATCCTGATCACCACGGATCCGGTGCAACAGACCAGGCTCCAGTACATCGAGCGCGGCAGCCGCGTTTCCAACTCCTATGGCGACCTCTATCCGAGCGCCAATGCCACCTGGTCCATCACGGGGAACCTTCTCGCGCGTGTCGGGTACGCGCGGACCATCGGCCGGCCCGATTTCGGCAACATCATACCTAGCGTGGTGGCCCCCGACCTATCCGGCACCAGTCTGCTCATCACGGTCAACAACCCGGCCCTGAAACCGTGGGAGGCAAACAACTACGACCTCTCGCTGGAGTATTATTTCAAGCAGGCGGGAGTGCTCTCGTTGGGCGCCTTCCGCAAGGATTTCTCGAACTTCTTCGGTTCGGTCACCACCCCGGCCACGGCGGACATGCTGGCAAAGTACGGGTTGGATCCGACGCTGTTCCAAGGCTACAGTTTCGTGACCAAGGACAACGTCGGCAACGCGCAGGTGACGGGCCTGGAGTTCAACTACAGCCAGCAGCTCACCTTCCTTCCCACGTGGGCCCGGGGCATGTCGGTGTTCGGCAATGGAACGACGCTTCATCTGACGGGGGCCAACACGGCGGACTTCAGCGCCTTCGTGCCGCGCTTCGCCAGTTGGGGCGTGTCCCTCAACCGTCCCCGCTTCTCCCTGATGCTGAAATGGGTTTATCGTTCGGACCAGCGCCTCCTGTTGCGCACGGGCTCCGGCGTGCCGGCGGGCGATTATCAATGGCTGAAAGGATCGCTGAAGCTCGACGTGAACGCGGAATACCGCTTCACCAAGCGGCTCTCGTTGTTCCTCAACGCGCGCAACATCACCGATGAGAAGTACGTCCTGTTGTACTCGGCGCCCGGGACCCCGTCCTACGCCCGGCAATACAACACCCAGGATTTCGGAGTCCAATATGTGGCTGGCATCAAGGGCACGTTCTGAGGTTCTGCCGCCGCCACAGCCAAAGACACCCGTCGTGACCCCTGCCCAACCAACCGAACCCGTCGACGCCCCGCGCCGGACGGACCCTGCGCAGCGCCACCAGAGGGCTGCGGCGGCCCGCACCGGCGGGGCGTGGACGCGGCTCGTCGCTCTCGGTGCGTTCGTCTGCCTGGCCTTCGGGGGCGGGGCCCGGGCGCTGGCGAACCCCGCGCTGATTCCCCTGCCGGCCCAGGTCCACTATGCTGACGGCTGGCTCGTGCTGCGGCAGGGCCTGCCCATCGTGGTGCCCGCGGACGCGCCCGCGCAGCTGACGACCGCCGCGGAGGTGCTGCGCGACGAGTTGAGGCAACGCGCCGGAGTGGCCGCCGTCCTCGCGCGCGATCTCCCACCAGAGGGTGGGGCGATCGTCCTGGCGCTCGGGGATACGCCGGGAACGGCCAGCCTCGAGTCGTACACCCTGCGGATCGGACGCAATGCGGAGCTGCGCGCGCCGAGCGCCCGGGGTGTGCTATGGGGCGCCCAAACGCTGCTGCAAAGCATCGAGGCGCACCAAGACGGGGAGGCGTTGCGCCACGGGATGATCGTCGACTGGCCCGTCCGCCCGTGGCGGGCACTCCTGCTCGACCCCGCCCGCTCCTTCCTGAGCCTGGACTTCCTGTGCCGCACGATCCGCGTGATGTCCGCGTACAAGCTCAACGTCCTGCATCTTCACCTGACCGACGACCAGGGCTGGCGCTTCCAGTGCCTTGCCTTCCCCAAATGCACGCCGGCGGGACAACCCTTTTATTCGCAGGACGAACTGCGCGCGCTGGTGGCCTACGCGGCGCGCTACGGCGTGGATATCGTGCCGGAGTTTGATTTCCCGGGACACTCCCGTGCCGCGATCGCGGCCTATCCGCAGCTGGGTTGCGACGGGCAGGTTCGTGGTGTCGACGACTCGATCCTGTGCTGCGGCACGCCGTTCACTTTGCAGTTCATCGACGCGGTGGTTACCGAGTCGGCCGCTGTTTTCACGTCACCCTATGTTCACCTGGGGGCCGATGAACCGTTTGCCCTCCGTCGTTGGGCCGACTGTCCGGCGTGCCGCGCCCGTATGAAGGAGAAAGGCGTCACAACCCTGCAGGCCCTGTATCACACGTTCGTGCTCGATATGGACACCATCGTCCGTCGCCACGGCAGACGGATGATCGTCTGGAACGACGCGTTCCATCCGGGCGTGGAGCCGGCGCCGTCGAAGGACATCGTGATCGACGCCTGGCATGATTATTCCAACGCCGACCAGTTCGCGCGCGCCGGGTATACGCTGATCAACTCGTCGACCGGACCGCTCTACCTGACCTCCTTCGGGTTGCGCGGAGGACTGCCGCTGTCGGCCGTGCGCGCCTGGGATGCGAGGCGGTTTGCCGATCCGGATCCCAAGGGCGGCGCCCGGATTGTCACCTACCGCGACCTGTCGCCGCAGGCGCAGCTGTTGGGAGGCCAGGCCTGCGCCTGGGCCACCGAGCAGGGGCTCGTCGAACGCTGGCTGTACCCGCGGCTGCTCTCGATCGCGGATTCGCTCTGGGCGGAGGGGCGCGCCGAGGATCTTGCCAGTTTCGAGGCGCGGCTGCATCCGGCTCACGACCGGCTGCTCCGAAAGCTCGGCGTCTATGCTGACGAAACCCTGGCGTCCGAGACTCTCTTCGACGGCCGGGACATGGCGCCGTGGATCGAGGTCGGGAGCGCGGGCTTCGTGGTGGAACACGGTGCCTTGGTGGCCCCGACCGCCGGCCCAGCCCGCGGCTGGCTGCGCACCCGGAAGTCCTGGGGCAGTTTCATCCTCACGTTCGAGCGTTGGTCGCCCGAGGTCAAAGACCCGACCGGCGTCTTCGTCGGATGCACGCCGACTCAAACTTCCGGCTCCGTTCCGGACGGAAGGCAGATTTCCGCGACTCCGCCGGCGGGGTTCCTTGCCACCCGGTCGCTCCATCCCGCGCGGCGTTGGAACCGGTACGCGTTGGTGGTGCGCGGCGACATCGTCACTTTGACCATCAACGGCCGCCTGGCCTGGTCGGTCGCCGAGCCGCTGCCGGTCGGCGCGATCGGCCTCGCAGGCGCGGACGGTGTGCGCTTCCGCGCGATCGAGCTCCGTCCTCTGTCAGAAAAAACCTTTCCATGAACGTTAGGATCTTCTCAGACAAAACGCTCCTTGGCCATGCCGCCGCTTCACAGGCGGCCGACCTCATCGCCCGCGCGATCGCGGAACAGGGGCGTGCCCGCATCCTGGTCGCGACCGGCGAATCCCAATTCCAGTTTCTGGACGCACTCGTGAAGGAGCGCCGGATCGATTGGCGGAAGGTCGAGATGTTTCACCTCGACGAATACATCGGCTTGAGCGTCGACCATTCGGCCAGCTTCCGCCGGTACCTGCTCGAACGGCTCATCCGCCGGGTGGGCATTCCGGTGTACCACCTGCTGGACGGCGAAACAGATCCTGTCACGGTCACGCTTGAGGTCGGGAAGGCGTTGGCGTCGGCGCCGATCGACGTGGCGTTCGCAGGCATCGGGGAAAACGGACATCTCGCGTTCAACGACCCGCCGGCGGACTTCCTCACTGAGGAGCCGTACCTGATTGTGCAGCTCGACGAGGCGTGCCGGATCCAGCAGGTCGGCGAAGGCTGGTTCAAGCAGCTCTCCGAGGTGCCGCATCGCGCCATCTCGATTTCGATTCGCCAACTTCTCAAGTCCAAGGCCATCCTCGCGATCGTGCCCGATGCACGCAAAGCGGTGGCGGTACAACGATGCCTGGAGGGACCGATCACGCCGAAGGTTCCCGCCTCGATCCTGCGTCGGCATCCCGACGTCACGTTATACCTCGACCGCAGTTCGGCGGGCCTGCTGAAGTCCGCCGATGTGGAGGCACACTCCTGAGCGCATGAAGATCCGCTGCCCAGGCTTCGTGGATCTGCACGTGAACGGCTTTGCCGGCGTCGATTTCAATACGCCGGGTCGTTCCGCGGAACAGCTTCAGACTGCCTTGACTGCGATGCGGACGACGGGCGTCACCCGCTGTCTGCCCACACTGATCCACTACTCGG
>JAJXVO010000249.1 GCA_021782105.1 bacterium | reverse complement strand
TAGAGGCGGCCGACGGGGGTGCCGGGGCGCAGGAGTTTCTTCCAGAAGGAGACGTTGGGGAAGCTCTCGTCGAACAGGAAGGCCTCGGCGTCGAGCAGGAAGCGGCCCTTGTCGACGCGCAGGTCGCCCTCCGCGACCATCTCGATGCCGATGCGGGCGAGCGCGCTGCGTTCCGTGAAGCGGAGGTGCTCCAGGTGTGCGCGCATGAAGTCCGCCTCGGACGGGTGGCGGGGCCAGAAGGCGAGCGTGAGCGCGAGGGCGCGGTCGCCGAGGGCCTTCACGGCCAGGATCTGTCCGTCCTGGCTGCTCCAGAAATGGTCTGTGATCATCGTGTTTTGGGAGGGAGAGGGCGCCGCCCGGGAGGAGCGTCCGATCGTCCGTGGGCACCGGCGTGGACGGGGCCTCGCGGCGTTTTCCGTGCCGGTTCCGCGCCGCCGGTGGCCGGCGGGACGGGGTGCCGGATTTGGGGAACCTACGCGAGGCTGGGCGGATGCATGTCTCCGCATAATGAATGCGAACCGGAGGGTGACACAAGTGGGGAGTCGACGGGAGTTCCCGAAATCGCGAACTGGCGCGGATCGGAACGGGATTGCCTTCGGAGGGCAGGGGTGTCATGCCGCCATTTCCCTGCAAACACGCTAGTTCCCTTTTTCACCATGAAGTTCACCTCATCGCTCATCCTCTGTGCGGCGGCGCTCGGTTTGACCACCGGACTCGCTGCGCAGGATCCCGCTCCGGCCCCCGCCGCCGATGCGAAGCCCGCCGCCGCCGCTCCTGCGGCGCCCGCGCCTGCGTACACGGAGACCCAGGCGCTCGAAGTGTACGGCCACATGCTGGCCAAGAAGATCGGTCTCGTGGACATGAGCTTCTCGAAGGACGAGGTGGCGGCGATCACGCGCGGCATCGTCATGGCTGCGGACGGCAAGCCCTCGCCCTATCCGGAGGACAAGGTGCTCCCGATCCTCGAGTCCCTGATGCAGCAGAAGCAGCAGGCCTGGCTCGACAAGCTTCGCGCGGAGAATCAGACCCAGGCCGACGCCTTTTTCGCGAAGCTCAAGCAGGACAAGTCCGTCGTGGAGACGCCGTCGGGCCTCTGCTACCAGGTCCTCAAGCCCGGCGAAGGTCCGTATCCGAAGGCCTCCGACACGGTGAAGGTCAACTACGTTGGAAAGCTTCTCGACGGCACCGTCTTCGACAGCTCCATCCAGCGCGGACAGCCGGTTGAATTCGCGGTCGACAAGGTGATCCCCGGCTGGAGCGAGGGCATCCAGAAGATCAACAAGGGCGGCAAGATCCGCCTCTACATCCCGTCCAAGCTCGCCTACGGCGACGCGGGCGCCGAGGGCATCCCCCCGGGCTCCGCCCTGATTTTCGACGTGGACCTGCTCGACGTCACGCCTGCGGCCGCGGCTGCTCCGGCTGCGGCCCCCGCGGCTCCGGCTCCGGCCAAGTAAGGCCAGACAACGCGCCCGATTTCGAAACCCCTTCCGATGCCGGAAGGGGTTTCGGCTTTTCCGGGGCCGGCGCGGCTCGGCCGGGGTAGGAGCCGACGTCATGAGCCGGCGTATCAGGATCAGTCTGTCGAATGACTCGCCGCGCGCGGCGTTCCGTCCTTCCCGACCGTGGTGTCCATCTTCTAGGTACGACCGATTCACGCTATGGAAACGACGCTGATTATCCTCAAACCCGACTGCCTCAAGAAAGGCGTGGCCGGCAAGGTGCTGGACCGCTTTGAAACCGCGGGTCTCGCCGTGGTGGGCTGCAAGATGGCCGAGCTCTCGTCCGAGAAGCTGCGCGAGCACTACGCGCATCTCGCCGAGAAGCCTTTCTATCCGGAGATCGAGCAGTTCATGCGCTCGCGCCCGGTGATCATCATGGCCCTGCGCGGCGAGGGCGCGGTGGCGAAGGTGCGCGACCTGATCGGGCCCACGGATTACCGCAAGGCGGCCAAGGGCACGGTGCGCGGCGATTTCGCCACGAGCATCATGGAGAACATCGTGCACGCCTCCGACAGCGTGGAGAATGCGGCGGCGGAGCTGAAGCGCTTCTTCAATCCCGGCGAGGTGTTCGCCCTCTGAAGCGGCGCACGTTCCCGTGCGTTTCGGGGCCGGAGTTCAGGTGCAGGACCGAAGGGCGGCCGCACCGGGCTCCGGTCTCGGCGTTTTTGGATACGAAGATTTGGCTTTATCGGGCGGGGCGTAGTCCGGCTAGGATGGGGCTCCATGGAAAAGACCCTGATCATCTTCAAGCCTGACGCCCTGGAAAAACACCTGGTCGGCACGGTGCTCGCCCGCTTCGAGAACACCGGTTTCCGGATCGCGGCGTGCCGCATGTTCCGCTTCACGCCGGAGCTGCTCAAGGAGCACTACGCGCACATTGCCCACCAGCCTTTCTATCCGCCGCTCGAGCAGTTCATGTCCTCGGCGCCCGTGATCGCGATGGCCCTCGAGGGGGACAATGCGGTGGCGAAGGTGCGCGAGATGCTCGGACCCACGGACTCGCGCAAGGCGGCGAAGGGTACGATCCGAGGGGATTTCGGCACCGACAATCGCGTGAACATCCTGCACGCCTCGGACAGCCCTGAGAATGGCCTCGTGGAGGTCGCGCGCTTCTTTCGTCCCGAGGATGTGTTTTGAACTGGGTGCCGGCCGCCCCCGCGTCGGGAATCGGTGCGGGGCCGGTCAGAATGCGTAGCCGATCGTGCTGGAGATGCGCTGGTCGGTCTTGAGCGCGGGGTCGTAGATCGCGTTGTCGTACGCGAGGTCGTAGTGGAGATTGAACGTGATGCGGTGCGTGAGCTTGCTCTGCAGCGCGACGTTGAAACGGAGACTGTAGTTGGTGGCCTGATCGTTCGCGGCCACCTGCTGGCCATTCACGAGCGTGAGATTTTGGTTCCCGATCGGCGAATATTGGACGCTGGCCGACTGCTTCAGGTTCACCCGGTCGTTGAACTTGAATCCGTAGTCTTCGAACAGGTTGCCCAGCGCCAGCGTGTTTGTGCCCTCGCCGTACGCGCGCCGGTACTGGGCGGTGAGTCCCGAGCCGACGTTGAGCGTCTGCTTTTCGGATTTGAGGGCCCTGAGGCCGATGCCGGCGCTCTGCTCCAGGTCGAGGTTGATGAGCTTAACGTGGTCGACGCTGTAACTCGTATTGGTCTGGGCGAAGAATCGCTTGCTCTTGAGCTCATGGCGCCACTGGAAGCTGGACTCGTGTTGGTCCGCCTGGACCGATCCGTCGTAGCGGCCGTAATAATACCGCATGGACAAGTTGTAAGTGTCTATGCCCTGCTTGTATTCCGCATCGGCGCGGACCGTGGCGTTGAGCGAATCGGAACGGCCGGACTGCTGGTTGAAACCGACCTCCATGGAGCCCGTGGTGCCCTTCATGATACGTTCGACGGCCGCCCGCGCGGGGGAGATCCTCGTGGTGCCGCCCGCGACAAGGGCGGGCACAAGCGGAGCGGGCGCAGCAGGCGTCAGGGCGGGGGCCTTGGAGACCTCGATTTTCAAGATCTGGTCCCGGGGTAGCGTGAGCTTCCCCAGAAGGGGCGAATTGACGACGACCTGCCGGGTGTCCTGGGAGACGATTTCGCCCGTGAGCTGGTCGCCGTTCTTCAGGTGAATCTCGGAGAGCTGCGTTGCCAGGCAGAGCGTGGAGGAAAGGAGGAAGAGGAGGAGGGAATACTGCGCGCGAAACATTCGTGACGATAGACTGAGGGCTCAGCGCGCAGTTCCTCGCCTCGAAGCTCACTTCGCAAGACCTGATTTCGAAAATGTGAAAAATACTGACTTTTATGCTCGGTGCTATTTGGCCCGGCCGCGGTCTTCGAGGAAGGGGCGGAACAGGTCGATGGGGATGGGCACGAAGGTCATCGTGTTGTGCTCGCTGGACACTTCGCGCATGGTTTGCAGATAGCGGAGCTGGAGTGCGATGGGTTCCATCCGGATCATTTCAGCCGCCTTCACCATTTTTTCGGCGGCTTGGTATTCGCCCTCGGCGTTGACGATCTTGGCGCGTCGCTCGCGTTCGGCCTCGGCCTGTTTGGCCATCGCGCGCTTCATCGTGTCGGGCAGGGAGACGTCGCGGACCTCGACTGCGGTGACCTTGACGCCCCAGGGGTCGGTCTGGCGGTCGATGATTTCCTGGAGGGTCTGGTTGATCTTGTCGCGGCGGGAGAGCAGTTCGTCCATGTCTGCCTGACCGAGCACGCTGCGGAGCGTGGTCTGGGCGAGCAGGGAGGTGGCCTTCCAGAAGTTCTCGACCTTGACGACGGCAGCCACCGGATCGATGACACGAAAATAGACGACGGCGTCGACGGTGACGGGCACGTTGTCGCGGGTCATGACCTCCTGCTTGGACACGTCGATCGTGACCACGCGCAGGTCCATGCGGACCATGCGGTCGACGATGGGAATGAGGAAGATGAGTCCGGGGCCCTTGGCGCCGAGCCGGTGGAGTTTGCCGAGACGGAAGATGACGCCGCGCTCGTATTCGCGCAACACGCGCACGGCGGCGGGCAGCAGGGCGGCGACCAGGAGAATGAGGGGGATGAGCCAGGACAGAAGCTGGGGAATCATCAGGGTGGAGTCGGACATGGCGGTTCCTTTGTTTGGGGTTTCACCGTGAGGGTGAGGCCGGCCAGTCCGACCACGACGGCGGGCTGGCCTGGTTCGATGGGGGTATTGCTGACGGCCTGCCAGAGTTCGCCCTCGACGAAGAGGCTTCCTGCGGAGGCATCGATCCGGGTGAGGGCGGGAGCGGTCCTGCCGATCATCGTTTCGCGTCCGGCGCGCACGGGCAGCTTTTGCGCGCGGAGCCCGGCGGTGAGAACGAAGGCAGAGAACAGGGCGGTGATGACGGCAGCGGGAATGGCGAATGCGAGGGAGACGTGGAAGGCGGGGTTGGACGCGTCGAAAAGCATGAGGGAGCCCAGCAGGAGGGCGGCTGCTCCTCCGACCGTGAGCGCGCCATGGGTGGGGGCGAAGGCGTCGGCCACGAACAGAATTGCGGCGAGCGCGAGCAGGGCGACGCCGGCCAGGTTGATGGGAAGCACGGCGCCCATGTACAGGGCGAGCACGAGGGCGATGGAGCCGACGATGCCTGGCACGAGCGTGCCGGGGTTGCTCAATTCGCCGATCAGGCCGTAGATCGCGATGATGGCGAGCAGGACGAGCACCTCGGGACGCCAGAGCACCTGGAAGGTCGCCTCGCGGAGCGTCATCGAGATTGGGACGATCTCGGCGCCCCGGGTGTGGAGCGTGCGATCGCCGACGCGTCGGCCGTCGAGCTGGTTGAGCAGCGCATCGAGGTTGGGGGCGACGAGGTCGACGACTTTTTCGGCGAGGGCCTTGTCGGCGGTGAGCGCGGCGCTTTCCTTCACCGCGGAGCGTGCCCACTCGACATTGCGGCCGCGTTTGGCGGCGATGCTCTCGATGTAGGTGGCGGAGTAGTTCTCGAGTTTCTTTGCGAAGGTAGTTTCGCCCTTGGATTCCTCCTGGCCGGGCGAGGCGCCAATCTCGACCGGGTGTGCGGCGCCGATGCTGGTCGCTGGCGCCATGGCGGCGACGTCGGCGGCCAGCGCGATGAAGCAGCCTGCGCTTGCGGCCGTGGCCCCCTCGGGGGCGACGTACACGACGACCGGCACGCGCGCGGCGAGCAGCTTCTGCACGATGGTCTTTGTGGAATCGAGCAGACCGCCGGGGGT
>JAJXVO010000248.1 GCA_021782105.1 bacterium | reverse complement strand
CGCATGTACATGCGCTGGGCCGAACGCCGCGGCTTCACCATCGAGGTCCAGGACGTCCAAGTCGGCGACCAGGCCGGCATCTCCAAGGCAACGATGATCCTGAAAGGCGAAAACGCCTACGGCTACGTCAAGGCCGAGCGCGGTGTCCACCGCCTCGTGCGCATCAGCCCCTTCGACTCCAACCAGCGCCGCCACACCTCCTTCTGCGCCATCGACGTCGTCGCCGAAATCAACGACGACATCAAGATCGAGATCCCCGAAGATGAGCTGCGCATCGACGTCTACCGCTCCTCCGGCAAGGGCGGCCAGGGCGTCAACACCACCGACTCCGCCGTCCGTATCACCCACCTTCCCACCGGCCTCGTCGTCGCCTGCCAAAACGAACGCTCCCAGCTCAAAAACAAGGCCACCGCCATGGGCGTCCTCAAGGCCCGCCTCTACGAGAAACGTCTCGACGAGCAGCGTAGCGAGATGGAGCGCTTCTACGGCGAAAAGGGCGAAATCGGCTGGGGCAGCCAGATCCGTTCGTATGTGCTCCAGCCCTACCAAATGGTGAAGGACCTGCGCACCGGCGTCAGCACCTCCGACACCCAGGGTGTGCTCGACGGCGATCTCGACCGCTTCATCTACGGCTGGTTGCGCGCCGGCTGCCCCCGCCACCGTAACAAGGATATCAAGATGGAGGACTAACCGGCGTCAGCGTTGCGCCCCAGGCTTTCAAGGTCCATCGCCATCCCACACCATGCTTCCCTTCGCGCAGATCCGTTCCGAGCTCGACCATACCCCCCTGTTCGAGGCGAAGACCTGGCAGTTGTCCCCCGAAGCCTGGCCGCTCTCCCAAGACGAGGTCGCCGAACTCGAGCAAATCGGCGCCGCCTGCCTGCAGTTTCATCAGGCCCTGGAATCCCTTTACCTGCGCTCCGCCGCAGGCAAAAACCTTCTCCGCAACAAGCCGCTCCTCGCCCCCTGGGTCGCCGACTACCTCGACCGCGGCAAACCACGCGAACTCGTCCTCCACGCCCGCGATCCGAAAAACCGCGGCCTCGTCCCCACCGTCCTCCGCCCCGATCTGCTCCTCACCGATGACGGCTACGTCATGACGGAGCTCGATTCCGTCCCCGGCGGCATAGGCCTGACCGCCTTCCTCAATCGGCTCTACGAGCAGGATCCCGCCACCGGCACCTCGATCATCGGAGCCGGCGACGCCATGATCCGTCTGTTCCACGAGAGCCTCGCCGCTCTCCGCCCCGCCGAACGAAATCCGCTGATTGCCCTCGTCGTCAGCGAGGAGGCCGCCACCTACAGGCCCGAAATGGAGTGGCTCGCTCATCAGCTCCAGCTCCAAGGCAAACGCGTCTTCTGTCTGCGCCCCGAACAACTCTTCCCTCTCGGCTCCACGCTGTGTTTCGACCTTGAGGGCAACCCCGAGAAGATCGACGTGCTCTACCGCTTCTTCGAGCTCTTCGACCTGGCCAACGTCAAGGCCGCCGCTTTCATACTCGAAGCTTGGAAGGCCGGCGATCTCGCCGTCGCCCCACCCATGCGCCCCTTCCAGGAGGAGAAACTCACCTTCGCCCTCTTCCATCATCACCGCTTGCGGGAATTCTGGACGGAGTCGCTCGATAAGCGCTCCCACGCCACCCTCTCCAAGATCATTCCCAAGTCCTGGGTGCTCGACGCAGCCCCTCTGCCTCCGGGGGCCATGCTCGACGGTCCGCTCGTTGGCGGTCGCCCCCTCAACGACTGGCGCGAACTCGCCGCCGCCTCCCAAAAGGAACGCGATCTCATCATCAAGATCAGCGGCTACCATGAGACCGCCTGGGGCGCCCGCAGCGTCGTGCTCGGCTCCGACTGCTCCCGCGAACAGTGGCAGTTCGCCCTCGAGCAGGCCCTCGATCTCGCCCACCAGCACCTCCACGTGCTTCAAGCTTACCGAAAGCCGCGCCGCGCCCGCCACCCCCTCTACGTTCCCGCATCAAACGGCCAGCAAGGCTCCTTCGAGGCCGTCCCTCGCGAGGGCCGCCTCCGACTCTGCCCCTATTACCTCGTCAGCGCCGGTCAGGCCCGCCTCTCCGGTGCCCTCGCCACTTTCTGTCCTCCCGACAAGAAGATCATTCACGGGATGCAGGACGCCGCACTCCTCCCTTGCCGCGTCGCCTGAACCATCGCGCCGCTGGCGCTCGGTTCCTGTGAATAACCCGTGAGCAACTCCGAGCACTTTCCCGTTGCAGGGTAAAAACCCGACCTCTCAACTTCCGCGGTTTCATGTACCTCAAAGCGCTAAAGCTTCACGGTTTTAAGTCCTTCGCCGACCCCACCACCCTCCGCTTCGAGCCGGGCGTCACTGCCATCGTGGGCCCCAATGGCTGCGGCAAGTCCAACATCGCGGACTCCATCCGCTGGGTGCTCGGCGAACAAAGCGCAAAGGCCCTGCGCGGCGGCAAGATGCAGGACGTCATCTTCGAGGGCGCCGACAGCCGAAAACCCGCCCAGCTTTGCGAAGTCTCCCTCCTGCTCACCGACTGCGAAAAACAACTCGGCAGCGAATTCCATGAAATCGAGATCATGCGCCGCGTCCATCGCGACGGCCAGGGCGAGTACTTCTTCAATGGCCAACCCTGCCGCCTCAAGGACATCCAACGGCTGTTCATGGATACGGGTATCGGCCGCACCAGCTACTCGATCATGGCCCAGGGCCAGATCGACCAGATCCTCTCCTCCAAACCCGAGGAACGCCGCGCCGTCTTCGAAGAGGCTGCCGGCATCACCAAATACAAGTCCCAGCGTCGCGAAGCCCTCCAAAAGCTCGGGTTGACCGACCAAAATCTCACCCGCGTCGCCGATGTCATCGGGGAGGTCGGCCGCCAGATCAACAGTCTGCGCCGCCAGGCCTCCAAGGCCCTCCGTTTCAAGCGCCTTAATTACCGCCTGCGCCACCTCGTACTAGCCCACGGAGGCTGGCAGCACGCCCAGCTCTCCTCCACCCTCGCCGAACTTGAGGGCAAGGTCGGCTCCCTCCGCGCCGACGCCGATGCACGCCGCGCCAATCTCGAACAGCAACAGGCCGCCCTCGAAACCAAGCGCACCGACCGCTCCCGCCTCAATCAGCGCGTGCAGGAAGCCCAACAGGCCGTGTTCGACGTCCGCTCCGAAAAGGAACAGGCCGAGAACGCCGCCAATCTCTCCGATATCAAGCGCAACGGCCTCGTCGAACGTCTCGAAGCCTCCCGCGCCAGCCTCGGCGAACTCGAAATGCAGGTCCACGAGCTCGCCGCCCAGGTCGATTCCGGCGCCCAGGACAAGCAGCTCCAACTCAATCTTCTCGGCAGCTCCGACGCCACTTTCCAAAACCGCAACCGCGAGGTCGTCGTCATCGAGGCCGAACTCGCCAAATCCGAGCAGGAACTCCAACAGCTCAAATTCGAACTCCTCCAAGTCGAAAGCACCGTCGCCCGCCTCCGCACCGATTGCTCCGGCTACGAGGTCGATCAAAAGACCTCCGTCCATAAGCACGACTCCCTCGCCCAAGACCTGGAGTCCGTCCGCCAGCAGCATTCCGCCGCCACCCAGGTCGTCTCCGAATTCGAGGCCCGCGTCGAGGAAGCCCTCGTCGCCAAGTCCCGCGCACAGTCCGAATCCCAGGCCGCCCAGCAGCTCATCGTCGATACGACCAGGGAATTCCGCGACGCCCAACGGAAACTCCAGGACATCGACCGCCAACTCGCCCAGCACACCGCCCGTCTGAAGCTGCTCCAGCAGCTCCACGAAAAGATGGAAGGCTTCGGCGAGGGCGCCAAAGCACTCCTTCAGGGTCGTCTCAACGACACCCTCGGCGAGTCCCGCGCACAGGCCATCACCCAGGGCATCGAGATCAAAACCGATTCCGCCCGCGCCATCGAGGCCCTGCTCGGCAACGCCGTCGAGGCCGTCAACGTCGCCGATCTCGCCACCGCCCAGCGCATCCTCGCCCGCCTCGATAATGAGCAGATCGGCTCCGTCGTCCTCCAGATTACCGAACTTTCCGCTGGCGCCGGCAGCGCCGCACCCACAGGCAACCTGCCCCCCTTCCTTCACCCCGCCCTCGACGGCCTCTCCCACGCGGACGACGGCCACCCCGCCGCCTCCATTCTCTCCGCCTGTTTCATCACCGATGAACTCGGCGCCTTCCTCGAATTCTGGAAGGCCAACCCCTCCTTCCCCTTCCTCGCCGTCGCCTCCCTCCGCGGCGAATGCGTCGACCGCCGCGGCCTCGTCTCCGGCGGCTACCAGAAGAAATCCGCCGGCTCCATCGTGCAGCGCGAAATCGACCTGCGCGAAACCGGCCGCCTCGTCGTCGAGGATCAGAAGGCCCACGACGACCAGAAGGCCGTCATCGACGCCCTCAACACCCGCATCGCCGAGGCCGAACTGGCCCTGGAACAGCGCCGCGCCGAGGTCCTCTCCACCTCCGAGCAGGTCACCACCGTCCAGACCGAATCGCGCAACGCCCAGCGCTCCCTCGACGAGATCGCCCACCGCGTCCAGCGCATGGAGGGCGAACTCGTCTCCCTTGAGCAGGCCCGCAACGAGGCCCTCTCCCGCTGGGAACGCGCCCAGGCCGGCCTGGCCGAGGCCGAGGCCGGCGCCCAGGCCCGCCGCGACCGCATCGCCGCCATCGAAACGCGTATCATAGAATTGCGTACGGAACGCGACGGGAAGCGCGAGTCCCTCGCCCAGGCCCGCCTCGATCTCGCCGAGCGCCGCCAGAAGGTCGAGGTTCTCGACCGCGGCCTCGCCGACATGCAACGCCGCCGCTCCCAGCTCTCCGAACTGCTCATCCAGCGCCAGCAGGAGATCGAGGTCTGGTCCGAACAGATCACCGGTCTCGAGACCGAAGCCGCCCGCCTCCGCGCCCGCGCCGCCCAGCTGGGCGAAACACTCCTCGTCTCCCAACAGCAGGTGGAGCAGATCCGCGCCGAACTCGTCGCGATCGAACGCGGCATCGATTCCGTCGAGTCCTCCCAAAGCCACCTCCGCCACGACTCCGATTCCGCCCAAAGCGAACTCAATCGCTGCGAGGTCCGCCTCGCCGAGGCCAAGTCCCGCGCCCAGTTCATCGAGGAGGACGTGCAACGCGAATTCCAGCTGCGCGTCGGCTCCTACGACTGGCGCTCCCTGCTCTGGCGCTCCGAGGACGACCCGCCCGACCTCAAGCAGCTCGATCTCGACGAGGACGAAGACGAGGACGGCTCCTCCCCCAAGGTCCCCGAACCAACCCCCGCCCCCGAACCCGTAAGCACGCCTCCCGAAGGCGAGGCCACCCAGGCCGCCGACGCATCCCAGGATCCGTCACTCACCGACGCCGAGTCCGCCAAAAAGGCCAAACCCCGCCGCCGCTCCAAGCCCAGGCAGAAACCCGACCCGACCGAGGACGATCTCAAGGGTCTCGAAGGCACCGACTGGACCCCCATCAAGGCCGAAATCGACGCCCTCCGCCAGCGCCTCGCCAGCATGGGCGCCGTCAACCTCGTCGCCATCGAGGAGTACGCCGATCTCAAGCAGCGCTACGATTTCCTCAGGACTCAGTCCGACGACCTCACCACCGCGAAGGCCGAGCTGCTCAAGACGATCGACGAGATCAATCAGACCTCGATGAAGCAGTTCGAGGTCACCTTCGAGCAGATCAAAAAGAACTTCGAATACACCTTCCACACCCTCTTCGGAGGCGGACGTGCCCACCTCGAACTCGTCCAGACCGACGACATCCTCGA
>JAJXVO010000247.1 GCA_021782105.1 bacterium | reverse complement strand
GCAACTTCCGGGCTCCGGACACTGCACCCCAGCCTCCCGAGATCACCCCGCCCGCCCCGCCGCGCCGACCAGCCCCCTCGCCCCGACACAGATTTTTCCGGAGATTTTCGCCCTAAGTGCCCGACCGCCGGAGGTCGTAGGAATACGATTACATCGCACTCGCCTGAGTCAGTTCGGAGGCTATTGTTGACTACAAACGTTATGATTTCTTCCACACAGACCAACCATCCGCTGACCGGTTATTCCGAGTCCGACGATCGGCAGCCCGCGGCCGATGCACGCGACGAGATCTGCGCCAAGTTGCGAGCGGCAGGGCTTCGCTCCACCCAGCCGCGCATCGCAATCTTCAGGGTGCTCAACCAACTCACCGAGCCCGCCTCGATCGAGCAGATCTACCGCTCCATCGACGGCTCCCGTTGCGATCTCGTCACCGTGTATCGCGGCCTCGCCCTCTTCGAGGAGATGGGCCTCGTGAACCGCAGCTTCGCCACCAACGGCACCGGGCTGTACCAGCTCCGCCGCGAGGGCGCCCAGAGTTATTATGCGGTCTGCAAACGCACCGGCCGCCGGGAGGTCATCGACCCCAACCACATCGCGGAACTCAACGCCGTTCTCTCACGCATCGAGGACTCCCTTTCGCTCCGCGGCTTCAAGGGTCTCACCCATCACTTGGAATTCCAGGGCTTCAAGGACCCCGAGTCCCTTACCCGCGCCGAATCCACCCAGCCCCAGCGCCGCGCCTTTGGCGAGGTTCTGGACTGATCCCCGTCCGCTTGCACCGCGGTCCCGACGCACTCGGGCCGCGGACTCAGGATTGTGCCGGTTGCGCCGCGGCCAGCACGTCCGCATACCGATCGTCAACGGCATGCCAGTCGATGGCCTGCCAAACCGTCTGCAGATAATCGTAGCGCTGCCACTGGTGCTTGAGGTAGTAGGCGTGCTCCCACACATCAATTCCCAACAGCGGCCTTACCCCGAATAGCAGGGGTGAATCCTCGTTGGCCCCGATGTGGACGATCAAAGCACCCGACGGCTTCGCCGAGAGCCACACCCAGCCGCTTCCAAAGCATTTCATGCCAAGATCGGTCATCCGCATCTTGAATGCATCCAGCGACCCAAAGGCCCCCTCTATCGCCTTTTCCAGGTCTTTTCCCGGCTCACGACCAGGGTTCGGGGACAATTGCTGCCAGAATAGGCAGTGATTCGCATGCCCACCCACCTGGTTGCGCACGGCCAGCCGCACAGGCTCCGGCACACTCGCAAGCCCCGCCAACAATTGGTCCGCCGTGAAACGTTGAAGATTCGGATAGGGCGCCAGCGCCCGGTTCGCCGCGTCAATGTACGCCTGATGGTGTTTGGTCAGATGGATCTCCATCGTCCGCGCATCAATGGTCGGCTCCAGCGCATCGTAGGCAAACCCCAGCGTCGGAAGCACGAAAGGCTGCGGCGGCGCCGATCCAGCCCCGGAACCTTCAGCGAAGCTGCGGCCCACCCCTCCCATCGCGAGCACCGCCGCTCCGGATCCAAGCACTTTCAAAACCTGCCGCCGAGTGAGATCAGGGGTCGAACTCATGCACCAAACCTGACTGCGCCCCTCGACCACCGCAAGCCCTCGGCTCCCAAAGCACACACTCCGGCAAAATCATCAGCAACCGTTATGATGCACCCACCTCACCCTCCATGTCCGCCGCACCCAATTTCTCCCTAACTTGTTAACGAGGGCGCGTCTGGCCCCACCCCCGCGAGCCCTCAAAATCCCTGTTTTCACGCAAAGCGGACACAGCATATTTTGACATTCCCCATTCTGCCAAATCCCGACGAATTTGCTCGAAAAACCCCAGGAAATCACGGATTTCACCCAAAAAAGCACCGTTTCATCCCGATTTTTACGCCGTCCATCCGCTCTTTTCCTGATCAGGCAGTCCCTTCAAATCCAGTTATTGCAGTTGGCCTGCAATTAAAGAAGATTGCTCTTTCCTCATTCCTTAATTTTGAACGGCTTCCTTATTTGAATCTCTAACCACCGACATCCACCTTCAACCAAGGGCCTGTCTTGGATCTCAAACAGATCAAACTCATCATCGATCTCATGAAGCGCTCCGATCTCACCGAATTCGCGGTGGAGGAAGAGGGCTTTAAATTAAAAATCTGCCGCAACAACAACGGAACGCCGTTCGTTGCAACGGGCGGTGGTTCTCTCCATCCCCATGGGGTCGGCGGCGATCCGCTCCCATCTGCTGGCGCGCCCGCCGCCTCCACGGCGCCCGCGACTGCCGCGACCCCCTCCGACGAGGAGGGCATCATCTACGTGAAGTCTCCGATGGTCGGCACCTTCTACCGGTCCCCTTCCCCCGAGAGCAAATCCTTCGTCGAGATCGGCTCGAAGATCGTCGAGAATTCCGTCGTCTGCATCGTCGAAGCGATGAAGATCATGAACGAGATCCAGTCCGAAATCAAAGGCACCATCGTCGAGTGCCTCATCGAAAACGGACAACCCGTCGAGTACGGGCAGAAGCTTTTTAAGGTAAAACAAGGCTAATTTCCTAAACCACTAATTTTCATTCACTCGCGCCGCTCCACCGCTCGGTGGCCGACGCTGGAGAACGAAGATTGGTGGTTTTCCTTTTCCCATGATCCAGAAGGTCCTCATCGCGAACCGCGGTGAAATCGCGCTCCGCATCGTTCGCGCCTGCCGTGAACTCGGCATCAAGACGCTCGCCGTCTACTCCGAGGCCGACGTGCAGTCGCTCCATGTTCAACTCGCCGACGAGGCCATCTGCATCGGAGGTCCCAAGAGCGCCGACAGCTACCTGCGCGCCGACCGCATCATCGCCGCAGCCGAGGTCGCCGACGTCGACGCCATCCACCCCGGCTACGGTTTCCTTTCGGAAAACGCCAAGTTCGCCGAGCAGTGCGAGACCTGCAATATCAAGTTCATCGGCCCCAAGTCCAAGTCCATCCGCATGATGGGCGATAAGTCGGTCGCCAAGGACACCGTCCGCAAGGCCGGCGTGCCCATCGTGCCGGGCAGCGATGGCCCTGTCGACAACGAGACCGAGGCCATCAAGGCCGCCCGCAAGATCGGCTACCCGGTCATCATCAAGGCCGTCGCCGGCGGTGGCGGCCGCGGCATGCGCATCGCCCACAACGACGTCTCCTTCGCCAAGGAATACCACGTGGCCCGCTCCGAGGCCGAAAAAGCCTTCGGCAACGGTCAGGTCTACGTCGAGAAATACATCGAGCGCCCGCGCCACATCGAATTCCAAATCCTCGCCGACTCCCACGGGCATACCGTCCACCTCGGCGAACGGGATTGCTCCGTCCAGCGCCGACATCAGAAGCTCATCGAGGAAAGCCCCTCCCCCTTCCTCACTGCCTCCATGCGCAAGGCCATGGGCAAGGCCGCCATCAAAGCCGCCGAGGCAGCCGAGTACGAGAACGCCGGCACGATCGAGTTCCTCGTCGATGCAAAGCAGAATTTCTATTTCATCGAGATGAACACCCGCGTTCAGGTCGAGCACCCTGTCACCGAAGAGGTCACGGGCATCGACCTGATCAAGCAGCAGATCCGCATCGCAAACGGCGAAAAGCTCGAATTCGCCCAGGGCGACATCACCTTCACCAAGCACGCCATCGAGTGCCGCATCAACGCCGAGGATCCCGCGCGCAACTTCGCGCCCAGCCCCGGCACCATCGGTCTCTATTACGCACCCGGTGGCCACGGCGTCCGCGTCGACTCCCACATCTACAGCGGCTACACCATCCCGCCGTACTACGATTCGATGATCGGCAAGCTCATCTGTTTCGGGACGACCCGCAAAATCGCCCTCGAACGCAGCTACCGCGCCCTCAGCGAATACCTGATCCGCGGCGTCAAGACCACCATCCCGCTGCACAAGGCGATCATGAGCGATCCGACCTTCATCGAGGGCAAGGCCACCACCGCCTACCTCGACGAGTTCATCAGCCGCACCCCGCCCGATCTGTTCTCGTAAGAGGGAAAAGAAGCGGGGAGCGAGAAGCGAGAAGGATTCCAGCCTGACGGCAGCGCCCCACATTTTGAAGGCGCACCTATCGGTTAAGGCGATCCATCCCTAGACAGCCGTTCCCTCGAGCCCAGGCGGGCAGTATCCGAAGCGTCAAACTGGTCGTCTCGCGAAGCCCGCCGGCGCGGATGCGTCAACCGGAGTCCAAGCCGCTGGAATCATTCCCGATTCCCGCTCCTCACTCCTCGCTTCTTCTCCGAAGGCACACGTCGCTCCACTCACCCATTGTGCGGGTCGATAGGGCCCAACCCGGAGCCTGCGCGGCGAAATGAACCCGCACCGCCTCGCATTCCTGCGCCAGGATTCCACTCAGGATCAACGTCCCGCCCGGAGCCACCGCAGCGAGCAGGTTTCGCGAATAACGGATCAGCACGTCCGCCAATATATTCGCCATCAGTACGTCGGCCTCCCGCCCCGCCAGGCCCGTCACCAGGTCCCCTTCGTAAAACTCCACGCGCCCCTCCAGCCCGTTGAGCACCGCGTTCTCGCCACTGATGCGCACCGCCTCCGTGTCGTTGTCGAATCCCGCCACGTGCCCAAAGCCCAGCAGCACCGCCGAGAGCGCCAGGATGCCCGACCCGCAGCCCGCATCGAGCACACTCAGCGCCCCCAAGCCCGACCGCTCCTCCGCGAGCGCCGCCAGCCGCTCGCAACACAGCCGCGTGGTCTCGTGGTTGCCCGTGCCAAAGGCCAGTCCCGGATCCAGCCACAGCACCACGTCGCTTTCCGGCAGGACGTAGCTACGACGCTCCCATTCCGGCACCCAGTGCAGCCGCCCAAATCGCGACGCCTTGAAGTGGGCCTTGTAACTGTCCCTCCAGTCTGCGTCCGCCAGCTCGCGATACTCCGCCTCACCCACAAAAACCACCCCGGCCCCCTCAAGCTGCGGCCTCAGCCGGCTCCATTGCCCCCCTGCCTCCACCTCGTCGGCACAGATTGCCTGCACCCAGGCGCGCCTTGCGATCACATCCTCCAACACGCTCCAACTCCCCGCCCCCTCCTCGAGCAGGAGCTGGTCGGCCACCTCGGCCATCGAATGCACGATCTCCACTTTCACTTCGCAAAGGCTCATGCCGCGAGCCTCCGCCATGCCGGCCGGCATTGGCAAGAGCCCGCTGCAATCCCCGCCACTTTCCCCCCGCAAACGCTTCCCATCCCGCCCCAATCCAAAACCCCGCAACTCGGATCTTGAAACCTGAAAGGTCTCGCCTGACAGTCGCGCCGTGACGACCACCGAGGCGCGAGAAAAGTTCAAATGCTTTCTCTCAAAGAAGGGCCTGCGCGTGACTAACCAGCGTTTGGCCATCTTTGACGCGGCGTTTGCGCAGATCGAACATTTCACGGCAGAACAACTGCTGGTGCATGCTCGCGCCATCGACGATTCGGTCTCCCGCGCCACCGTCTACCGCACCCTGCCGATCATGACCGAAAGCGCGCTGCTGCGCGAAGTCGACATCGGCCAAAGCGAAAAATTCTACGTCGCCGCCTCCACCAACGCCACACAGGTCGCCCAGGTGGTGTGCCTCGACTGCAACAAGATTTTCGAGATCAGCGCCCCCTTCATGGAATGGTACGGCAGCACCGTTTCCTCGAAGCTCGGTCTCACGCCCGTATCGCAGCGCCTTCAGGTAAGCGCACATTGCAATGTGCTCCGCCAGACCGGCGTCTGCCCGCGGAAAACCTGAGCCCGACCGACAGATGTATCCCA
>JAJXVO010000246.1 GCA_021782105.1 bacterium | reverse complement strand
ACCAGCGCGGGCTTCGACGCGGCGCGCGCCGTCGGCGCCACCATTTCTTTCCTGCGCAAGGCGGCGAATATCACCCCGAAGCTCGACGCCCTCAAGGGCGCAAGACTCGACCTGAGGCTGTTTCCCTCTCCTGTCGCCGGCGCCCTGGTCGACGCCGACTTCTCGGCCTCCAGGCTGGAGATCGTCACACCTCACCCCGTCGAAACGGGGCCCTTCCACCTGACGACCCGCTTCCCGCTCGCCGGACGCGTCTCCGCCAGGGTCATCGCCCGGCTCAGGCTGGGGTCGCTCTCGACCGCCGAAGGCAGCACAGGCGGGGTCACGGCGCGCCTGGTCGCAACCTGGTCCCCCCACGCGCACACCTTCGTCCCGCTCCGCGCGGATCTGTCGGCTGTCGGCATCCGATTCATGGATACCGATGTCGACGCCCTTGAGCTCAGCGCGCGGCCGGCGCCCCTGCCCGCCATCGCGTTCGAGGCCCAGGCCTCGGTGGCCGACGCACGGCTGGCCGCCCAAGGCACGATCATTCCCTCCCTCAGGTCGGGTAGTTTCACCTTCGACGCCGTGGCCGGCAACGGCCTCGAGGCGCTCGTCTCCAAGCGCATCCACCGCGATCTAGGCCGCTTCGTGACGTTTTCGCGCCCGGGCCACGCCTCGGGCAGCGTGCGGCTCCTGCCCGGCGGGAAACTGGCCAGCGCGCAGGCCTGGGTCGACGTCCACCACCTGGTCGCCCACGAGGTTCCGCTCGACCGCATCTCCGGGCACGTCTGGTTCGACGGCCACACCTTCCTGGCCGACCACGCCGTCGTGCTCCAGGGGGACAACGTGGCCCGCGGCAGCTACGAGATGGACGTGAAGACCCACGACTTCCGCTTCCTCCTGTCCGGCTTCCTGCGCCCGCCCGACATCGAAGGCTGGTTCAAGCCCTGGTGGCCGGCTTTGTGGAAGAACTTCGCCTTCCCGACCGCCGCACCGGCGGCCAACATCGACATCCAGGGCCGCTGGCGCTTTCCCGCCTTGACCACCGTGTTCGTCGGCGTCGACGACCGCAATCCCGTCGTGCGCGAGGTCCCGTTCGACGAGGTACACACGCGCGTGTATTCCCATGGCCACGACGTCGACGCGCTCTCCGTCAACGCCCTCAGGAAGGAGGGGTCCGTCCGCGGCTGGTTCACCCGCACCTTCGACATGGACAAGTCCGAGTGGCAGTCGATCGATTTTGACATGACCACGAGCGTGGACCTCGCCGAATGCGCGCGCATCATTCACAAGGTCGGACCCGAGATCCTCGCCCCCTTCCGCTTCGAACACCCGCCCGAGGTCCACGCCAAGGGGCACATCGACGGACCGGCTGCCCCGGGCGGACCCAACGAGAACGTCTCATTCGATGTCCACTCCTCCGGAGGGTTCGCCTTCCGGGGCTTCCCCCTTCGCGACGTGTCGTTCGCCGGCTCCATGAAAAACCGCCGGGTCGACCTTCACGAACTCAAGGCCGGGTTTGCCGGAGGCAAGGCCGAGGCGAAACTCTCCGTCGTGCCCGAGGGCTCCCTCCGCAAGGTGGAAGTGCAGGCCTCCCTCTCCGGCGCCAAGCTCGGGAAAATCATCGAGAGCGTCGAGGCCTATGCCGCCATCACCCGAAAGAATTCCGTCCTTCCCAAAGCCTCAAAGGAGGAGCGCGCGTCCAACGCCAGCCTCGACGCGAACGTGCGCGCGGAGGGCATCTTGGGCGACCCCTACAGTTACCACGGCACCGGCACCGCCCAATTGTCGGGCTCCGAGCTCGGCCATGTGCGCCTCTTCGGCGACTTGTCGGAACTGCTGAAATTCACCTCCCTGCGTTTCACCACGGCCAAGACGACCTTCAAGCTGGCCGGCCCCATGATCGATTTCCAAAGCGTGCGCGTCACCGGACACAACTCGGCCATCGATGCCCACGGCACCTATTCCCTCAAAACCAAGACCCTCGACTTCAAGGCCCAGGTCTGGCCCTTCGAACAAAGCGACGGACTCGTCCGCGGAGCCGTCGGACTCGTGCTCTCGCCCCTGACCGTTTTTCTCGAGGTCAAACTCGGTGGCACCCTCGCCAAGCCATCCTGGAGTTTCCTCTACAGCCCCTTCCGAATGCTCAACGAGCCGGACGCAAGCGATGTGACCCCGCACGCCCCCGCACCGCCGACCAAGGCTCCCATGGATACGCCCAAGGCGCCCTAGCTGACCGATCAAGTTTTTCCGAAGCAACGCCGCATACCGTATTTCCCCTGCGAGTCACCCTCGACAGGCGCTCGCCCGGCTGACAAAAACCCAGTTGCCCTGCACGGCGGCCTCGGGTTGCCTAGGGTTAAATCCCTATATGGCTGAGCTCCCAACCATGCCTCGTCGCACTCCGATCGAGACGGCCTCGATGGTCATTGCGGCGACCTTGGTCGGCGTGGGCCTATTGAGCTGGGCGGGGTGGGCGCTTCAGATCCGGGTTTTGATCCAGCCCTTCGGCTCGCTTCCCCCCGCCAAGGTCAACGAGGCCTTCTGCTGGCTTTTCCTCGGCCTCGCACTGCTGGGCATCGAGTTGCGGATTCAGCGCGCCTCCCTGCTGGTGGTCCCGCCCGCGTTCATCGCGGGGCTGACGCTCGCGGAGCACTTTTTCCACGTCAACGTCCACATCGACGAACTGCTGGCGCGCGACACTCTCCTGATCGACACCGCGCACGCGGGCCGCATGGCGGTGGCCAGCGCCGCGAGCATCCTGCTGAGCAGCCTGACGCTTCTGTGGCGCCTGATTCCACGCGGGCAGCGGGCCCGGCTTTTTGCCGAAGCCGTCTGCGGGTCCATCGTATTCTCCGTGGGATTCTCCACGCTGATGGGCTACGCCGTCAGCCTGCCGGCCGTCTACCGCTGGGGCACGGAGACCGCAACCGGGGCCGTGAGCGCGATCGCGCTGCTACTCGTCGGCACGGCCCTCCTGGCCAACGCCTGGCGGGCAAGCTACCGCTCCGAGGGCGGCCCGCCCGTGTGGTCTCCCATGCCGCCGGTGATCGCCTGCCTGACGATGACCGTGATCCTTTGGATCGGCATGCGCGAGAGGGAGTACCTTTACCTCAGCAACAACACCCAGAACGCCCTCAACACGATGACGTCGCTGGTCGATCTGGAGATGAAGCAGATCGGCAACGACGTGGAGGAGCACCTGGCCGCGCCCTGGAATGGCTCGGGCAGGCAGATGTCGGCTTCATGGGAGGCGGACGCCGCGAGCTTCCTCGAGCTGCGCCAGGATTTCGGCTGCGTGGCGGTGCTCTGGGTCGATCCTCAAGGTCGCACGCAATGGGTTTTCCCCACCAAGGGCAACGAAGGCATGGTCGGTTTCAACGCACTCGTCGATGAGGCCAGTGCCAACGCGATCCGGACAGCCCGCGCACGCGGCAGACCCGCGTTTTCCCAGACGCTCAGTCTTCCCCTTCATGGCCAGGGTTTCGCGATCTACGCACCGGTACTCAACCACGGCAAATTGGAGGGCTTCGTCTCCGCCGAATTCACCTACGACGGCTTCTTCGGCGCCATCGACCGGCGCCGCAAATTCAGCGCCGATTACGACCTGCTGATCGTCATCAACGGTTCTCCAGTCTACGGGAACCTCAAGTTCGATGACATCGCCTCCAACCCCTACGCGCTCGAGCAAGCCGTCAGCATCCAGGACCGCCGCGTACGGTTCGCCATCTCACCCAACGAAGCCTATCTCCAGCAGCAGCGCCGCTTCCTGCCCGAGCTCACCCTGCTCTCCGGCCTGGGCATCACCCTGCTGCTCGGACTGAGCGTTCACTTCGCCCGCTCGGCCCGTGCGGGCATGCTCTCTTCGGAACAGTCCAATCGCCGCCTCCTCGCCGAAAACGAAGAGCGCCGACGCATCGAGGAACGCCTCAAAACCTCCGACGAACGCCTGCGTCTGGCCCTCGACAGCACCGGCGTCGGCATCTTCGAGTGGAACGTCGCCTCCGGGTACGTCTACTACAGCACGGGGCTTTGGATCATGCTCGGCTACGAGCCCAACCGCATGGCCGCCACTCCCGATTCGCTCCAGTCGCTGATCTACCCCGAGGACCTGCCCAATTACCGCCGCCGCGTCGAAGCCCAACTCGCCGGCGCCTCCCCTTTCATCGACCCGGAATTCCGCATCCGCTCCCGGTCCGGCGAATGGCGCTGGGTGAACATCCGCGCCAAGTCCGTCGCCACACTCCCCAGCGGCGCCCCCATCCGCATCCTCGGCACGCTCCAGGATGTCACCGCCCGCCGCGAGGCCGAGGAAGCGTTGCGCGCCAGCCAGGCCGCCACCCGCAAACTCTCCCTGGTCGCCGCCCGCACCGACAATCTCGTCATCATCTTTTCGCCCGACGGCCGCGTCGATTGGGTCAATGAGTCATTCACCCGCCTCACCGAATATGCGCTCACCGACATCGGCGGAAAACGGCCCGCGGAATTTCTCTCCGGCGCCGACACCGACCCGCGCTCCATCGGCCGCATCCGCAACGCCATCGCCCAGGGTCAGCCCATCAGCACCGATATCGTCCAGTACTCCCGCTCCGGCCGGAAATTCCACCTCTCCTACGACATCCAGCCAGTCCGCAACAAATCCGCCGAAATCGAGAACTTCATCGCCGTCGCCTCCGACATCACCGCCCGCGTCGAGACCGAGCAGGCGCTGCGACGCGCCAAGTCCGAGGCCGACGCCGCCTCGCGCGCCAAGAGCGAATTCCTCGCCTCGATGTCCCATGAGATCCGCACGCCCATGAACGGCGTGATCGGCATGACCGCCCTCCTGCTCGAGACCAACCTCAATCAGGAGCAGCGCGAGTTTGTGAACACCATCCGCCACTCCGGCGAAGCGTTGCTCACCATCATCAACGACATCCTCGATTTCTCCAAAATCGAGTCGGGCAAGATGGAGCTCGAGCGCATGCCCTTCGAGCTGGGCATCTGCATCGAGGAGGCCATCGAGGTGTTCGCCGTCCAGGCCGCCTCCAAGCGCCTCGAACTCGCGTATTATGTCGACCGCGACGTCCCCCCGACCGTGCTCGGCGACGTCATGCGACTGCGCCAGGTGCTCGTCAATCTCGTCAACAACGCGATCAAGTTCACCTCCAAGGGCAGCATCTCCGTGGAGGTCAGGCGCGCCCCGGGCGACCCCGTCGAGCTGGGCGTCCCACCCGGCCGCATCCTGCTCGAGTTCTCGGTGCGCGACAGCGGAATCGGGATCCCCTCCGACCGCGTCAACCGGCTGTTCAAGGTCTTCAGCCAGGTCGACTCGTCCACGACACGCAAATATGGCGGCACCGGCCTCGGCCTCGCGATCTGCGAGCGGCTCTGTTCGCTGATGGGTGGCTCCATCCGCGTCGAAAGCACGGAGGGCCGCGGGTCGTCTTTCATCTTCACCATCCAGACTGAGTCCGCCCCCAACAGCCAGGCCGAGAACCTCCCTCCCCTCCCCCCCGCGCTCCAGAACGGCGGCCTGCTCGTCATCGAAGACCATCCGGTCGCCCAGCGCCGTCTGCTCTCGCTGCTCGACGCCTGGGGAATCACTCCGGCCGCGACGAGCGATCCAGCCCAGGCTCCCGTGCTCGCCAAATCAATGCCCCAGCCCCCGAGCCTCATCATGGTCGACTACGACCTGACCAAGCCCGACTCCTGTTTCGAAAAACTCGCCGACATTCGCGCCCCGCGCCTGGTGATGCTCCCCTTCGGCTACGCCCCGCCCGACACTCCCTCCGACGGCAATCACTACGCCTTC
>JAJXVO010000245.1 GCA_021782105.1 bacterium | reverse complement strand
GGGGCGGCGTGTGTGGTGATCGACGTCTCGGACACGGGCGGGGGCATACCGGAGCCCCTGAGGGAGCGTATCTTCGATAGTTTTCTCAGCGGGCGACCGGATGGCACGGGCCTGGGTTTGGCGATCGCAAAACGCATCATGCGCGGCCATCACGGCGACATCTCGCTGTTGGCGTCGGGGTCTGCGGGCACGACGATCCGCATTCTTTTGCCGCTCGCGCGATAAGGAGTCGTGCGGGACGCGGTGCCGGGGGCGGTTTTGGAGGCAAAAAAATCCATCGCCAAAATCCGCGGCTACTCCGACAAGGCTCGCGGAGCGACGGGGGGGGCGCTATGGCAAGATGTGCACAGGCACGACTATGAACAAGACGTTTCCCATTCTCTCGGCCGGTGAAGCGGCCGCCCTCGTCAAGCACGGTGATACCATTGGTTTCAGCGGTTTTACGCCTGCAGGCGCCTGCAAGGTGATCCCGAAGGCCATCGCGGAAAGGGCGAAGGTCGAACATGCGGCCGGCCGGCCCTTTCAGCTCGGCGTGATAACGGGAGCTTCTACAGGAAAGTCCCTGGATGGCGCGCTGGCCGAGGCTGATGCGGTGGCCTGGCGCACGCCGTACCAGTCCGATCCTACCCTGCGCAAGGCGATCAACGAGGGGCGCACGCGTTTCTTTGATCTGCATCTTTCGGCGCTGCAGCCGACCGTGCGCAGCGGCGTGCTCGGACCTGTCAATTTCGCGATCGTCGAGGCCTGCCGTGTCACGCCGGACGGCGAGATCACGCTTGGCGCGGGCGTGGGCGCGGCGAACACCTTTCTGCGGCTTGCGGAAAAGGTTCTGATCGAGCTCAACGACTATCTGCCGGACCTGACGGGCTTCCATGACATTTACGAACCGCTCGATCCGCCGGTGCGCCGCGAGATCCCGATCTACACCCCGCATGATCGCGTGGGAACGGCGACGGTGAAAGTCGATCCGCGCAAGATCGTCGGCATCGTCAAAACGAATACACCCGACGAGACGGGCGGATTCGACGCTCCCGATGCGGTGACGAACCGGATCGGCGAGAACGTGGCGGATTTTCTGGCGACCCAGCTGCGCACCGGCTGTCTGCCCGCCTCCTTCCTTCCGATGCAGTCGGGCGTCGGCAACATTGCCAATGCGGTCATCGGCGCGCTCGGCTCCAATCCGGGCATTCCGAAGTTCACGATGTACACCGAGGTGATTCAGGACGCGGTGATCGGCCTGGTCGAGTCGGGCAAGTGCACCTTCGCCAGCGGCTGCTCGCTGACGGTTTCCAAGGAAAAAGCGGCTGCGGTGTACAAAAACATCGACTACTTCCGCGACCGCATCGTCCTGCGGCCCCAGGAGATCTCCAACAGCCCCGAGCTGGTGCGGCGCCTGGGATTGATCACGGTCAACACCGCGCTCGAGGTGGATCTTTTTGGCAACGTGAACTCGACCCACGTCATGGGGCGGGACCTCATGAACGCGATTGGCGGCTCGGGTGATTTTACCCGCAACGCGCACATCTCGATCTTCACTTGTCCCTCGGTCGCGAAGAACGGTGCGATCTCGACGATCGTCCCGCTTGTCGCGCATATGGATCACAGCGAGCATTCGGTGCAGGTGGTGGTGACCGAGCACGGTGTTGCGGACCTTCGAGGGAAGACCCCGCATGAGCGTGCGGCGCTGATGATCAACAACTGTGTGCATCCCGAGTATCGCGACATCCTTCGCGCCTACGTGAAGCTTTCGTCGAAAGGTCACGTTCCGCAGACCCTCCACAACGCCTTCGGGATGCATCTCGCTTTCCTTGAGAAGGGCGACATGCGAAAAGTGGAGTGGGTTTGAGAAAAAGCGCCACGCAGGGGGCGACCGGCCGTGCCGTGATCGCCCCATTTCGCCCTGTGCCCCTTGCGGATCGGGCGGTGTCGTTTACCTTTCCGCGTTCAACATGATACTTCCCAGCGAATCAGCAGGACCCGGTCAGCCGCGTGCAAGCGGCGGAGCGCTCGATCTCGACCTCATTCGGAAATACTCGATTCCAGGGCCCAGGTATACGTCGTATCCTCCTGCCACGCAGTTCAACACGGAGTTCGACGTGCTGAGGCTCGAGGAGGCGATTGCGGACGACAACCGGGAGGGCAGCGGCCCGATTTCACTCTATTTCCACCTGCCGTTTTGCGAGACGCGCTGCTGGTTTTGCGGCTGTAACACGGTGATCACGGCGCGGCATGAGGCCTCGGGCGAGTATCTGGTGGACCTGGAGAAGGAGATTGCGCTGATCGCGGGCCGTCTTGATCGCAACCGGCGCGTCACGCAGGTGCACTTTGGCGGCGGCACGCCGACCTTTCTGGCGCCCGACGAGCTTCGCCGTCTCGGCGAGATGATCCGTTCCGGCTTCACGCTTGCGCCCGACTGCGAGTACGGTGTTGAGGTGGACCCGAGGCGTCTGTCGCGGGATCATGTGAAGGCGTTGCGCGAGATCGGGGCGAACCGCGGGTCGCTCGGCGTGCAGGACACGAACGGCAAGGTGCAGTTAGCGGTGCATCGCTGGCAGCCGCACGAGCTCAACGAACGCGTGGTCTCCTGGTTGCGCGAGGAGGGCTTCGTCTCGATCAACGTCGATCTCATCTACGGCCTGCCGCTGCAGACCGCCGAGGGCTTTGCGTCGACGATCGACGATGTGGTGGCGCTGGCCCCCGACCGCTTCTCGGTGTTCAGCTATGCGCATGTGCCCTGGATAAAACCTGCGCAGAAGATCTTCGACGATCGGGGCCAGCTGCCCACGCCGGAGCAGAAGCTCGACATGTTCGCCGTGGCGCATGGCAAGTTGACCGCAGCGGGCTACACGGACATCGGTCTGGACCACTTCGCGCGTCCCAACGACGAACTCGCGATCGCCCAGAGGGCTGGCACGCTTCAGCGTAATTTCCAGGGCTACAGCACGCGCGCGGACGCCTCGCTCTATGGATTTGGCATGTCGTCGATCTCGTCGACGGCCGACACTTATCGGCAGAACCACAAGACGCTTCCGGCCTGGCGCGATGCGCTCGCGAAGGGGCAGCTTCCGACCGAGCGCGGCTATCGGCTCACAGACGAGGACAAATGTCGGCGCACGATCATCATGCGTCTGATGTGCGACCGGAAGCTGGAGTATGCCAATATCTCGCGCCTGATCGGTCGTGATTTTGCCTCCACGTATGGCCGCGAGATCGCCTCGCTGGACGATCTTGAGGCAGACGGCATCGTTACGCGCAGTCCGGAGAAGATCGAGGTGACTCGCATCGGGGTGCCGCTGCTTCGTGTCGTTGCGATGCGTTTCGACTCGACCTACGTGGCGGGGCCTCGGCGCCACGCGCAAACCGTCTGAGCGCGCCCCAGGGTCTGTCCCGTGCGGCGGAAAACGCCCCGAGGCTTGCAATCGGGGCGAATTACCGGCTCAAGACGGGTTCACGTCATGCCATTTCGCATCGCCAAAACGTTCACCGTAGAAAGCGGGCACCTGCTCACGAAGCATCCGGGTGCCTGCCGTTTTCCGCACGGACACAGCCGCACTGTCGAGATCGTGATCTCGGCCGACGCGCTGGACGAGCGCGACATGGTATGTGATTACAAGGCGATCAAGCAGACGGTGAGCGACTTCGTGCATCGCTTCGATCACTCGATCGCGTTGAATACGAGCGATCCGCATTACGGCGACTACCGCGAGGCCTACGGGGACCGGGTGGTGCCGTTCGAGCGCGAGGATCCGACGAGCGAGGCGATTGCCAAGATGATCTTCGACCACATCAAGCAGGCCCTCATCAACGCCTCGCGCAACCCGATTGATCCGCTCTATCCGGTGCGTCGTTCGGTGCGCCTGGAGCGGGTCCGAGTGACGGAGACGGCGAGCACCTGGGCGGAGTATTTTGAGTAGGGGTTGGGGCGGTGCCGGCTGAGGGGAGATTGGACATTTTGACGAATCTGGTCGTAATTCCCCTTCAAGAATCCTGAATTTTCGTCGGCCAACATGTCCGATCTCACCGATCTCTACCAACAGGTCATCCTCGACCACAACCGTCGTCCGCGCAATCGGGGCAAGCTCCCGACGGCCAATCGAGTCGCGCGCGGGGAGAACCCGACGTGCGGCGATCAATGCAGCGTGTATCTGCGCATGGAGGGCGACCGGATAGCGGAGATCAGCTTTGACGGTTCGGGCTGTGCGATCTCACAGGCGAGCGCCTCGTTGATGACGACCCAACTCAAGGGCAAGACGGCGGCGGAGGCAGAGGAGCTGTTCAAGGGCTTTCATCATATCGTGACCACGGGAGAGGAGCCCGAGGAGATCAGTGACATTGCGGCCTTTGCGGGAGTGCATGCGTTTCCCGCGCGGATCAAGTGTGCGACGCTTGGCTGGCATGCGGCGTTGAATGCGTTGCATGGCGACACGGCGCCCGTGCACACGGAGTGAGCGCGCGGCGGCGAGACAGCGATCCGTCCGGGACCTGCCCTGAAGTTCGGATCGCGTGAGAGAACCCTTTCATCCTATTTTCCCATGGCGACCGATTGGAACCGACTCCACAACCAGTTTCCGACCCTGCTCCAGCAGGTGAACGGCAAGCCGCTGGTCTATCTCGACAGTGCGGCGACGACGCAGAAGCCCCTTGCGGTGCTGGACTCGCTGAGGAAATTTTACGTGGACGACAACGCGAACGTGCACCGGGGCATCCACGCATTGTCGATGCGCGCGACGGATGCCTACGAGGCGGCGCGTGAACGTGCGGCACGGTTCATCAACGCAGCGGAACCCGCCGAGATCATCTTCACAAGGGGAACGACCGAAGCGATCAACCTCGTGGCGGCCAGCTGGTGTTCGGCCAATCTGAAGAAGGGCGACGTCGTGCTCATCACGGAGATGGAGCATCACAGCAATCTCGTGCCCTGGCAGCTCGCCGCGTGGCGCTCGGGTGCGACCTTGCGCTATGTGCCGGTGCTTGGCGACGATGCCGAGGGGGGGCTCGACATGGAGGCGCTGGACAGGCTGCTGACGCCCGAGGTCAAACTCTTCGCATTCACGCATGTTTCCAACACACTCGGCATCGTCAATCCAGTCGCCGACCTGTGTGCGCGGGCGAGGAAGGTCGGCGCACTTACGCTTGTAGACGCCGCGCAGTCCATCGGACACATGACGGTGGATGTGAGGGCGATTGGCTGCGATTTCCTGGCTTTTTCGGGTCACAAGATGGTGGGCCCGACGGGCATCGGCGTGTTGTATGGGCGCAGGGCGCTGCTCGACGCGATGCCGCCCTGGCAATCGGGCGGCGGCATGATCTCGATGGTGGATTTTTTTGAGAGCACATGGAAACCCTCGCCTGAACGCTTCGAAGCGGGCACGCCTAATGTGGCTGATGCGGTGGCGCTGGCGGCGGCAATGGATTTTGTGGACTCTGTTGGGCGCGAGGCAATCGACGCGCACGACCGTGCGCTGGCCGCGTATGCGATGGATTCGCTGGCGGACATACCCGGAATCCGGATACTCGGGCCGCGCCGCGGCCAGGCGCGCTCGGGGCTGGTGAGCTTCGCGCTGAAGGACGCTCATGCGCACGACGTCGTGACCTTTGCGGACCAGGACGGCATCGCGCTCCGGGGCGGGCATCACTGCAACCAGCCGCTCATGAAGAAGCTGGGCCTGACGAGCACCTCGCGCGCGAGCTTCTACATCTACAATACCCGCGAAGAGATCGACCGGCTGGCGGCTTCGCTGAAGCGGATCGTGAAGTTTTTCGGAGGGGAATAAGGAGTAATGAAGCGAGCA
>JAJXVO010000244.1 GCA_021782105.1 bacterium | reverse complement strand
GCCCAGCTCTTCGCCTTCGGCCCACGCGCCGTCGTCTACGTGTCCTGCGATCCCGCCACCCAGATGCGCGACTTACTCCAGTTCACAGCCTCCGGCTACCGGGTTCAGGCGGTACAACCCTTCGATTTGTTTCCGCAGACCCGTCATCTCGAGTGTGTCATCACCCTGGTTCGCTGAGGGTTGATTTGGTTAAGCCTTTGAGAAAGGCTCCTTTATAATGGCAATTTCGAGGGATGATATCGCAGGAAGTGCGGGATGAGCACGCTTGCGCCTTTGCGGGCCTTGTCGTGGACTAAGCCCACTCGTTGTTATGAATAGTCGACCTTTCCCCAAAGGGTTAAGTCCGCGTGGGGGCGCCTCATTTCCCCGCGGTCGAGACTTGCTCACCAATTCTCTTCTCAACAAAGGCACGGCCTTTACCGAAGCGGAGCGCGATGCGCTCGGGCTCAGGGGCCTGCTTCCTCCCAGGATCTTCCCGATCAAGGAGCAGGTCCAGCGGGCCCTGAACAACTTCCGTCGCAAGCCCGATCCGCTGGAGAAGTACATTTTCCTGACGACCCTGCAGGCGCGCAACGCGACCCTGTTCTATCGCCTGCTTCAGGAGCACGCCGAGGAGATGATTCCGATCATCTACACGCCCACGGTCGGGCAGGCCTGTCTCGAATACGGAGCCATTTTCCGTCGTCCCCAGGGCCTGTTTATCAGTGCGCGGGATCGCGGGCACATGGAGGAGATACTCCGCCATTGGCCCAACATCGACGTGCGCATGATCGTCGTGACCGACGGTGAACGTATCCTCGGGCTCGGCGACCTGGGCGCGCTGGGCATGGGCATTCCCGTCGGGAAACTCGCCCTCTACACCGCCTGTGCGGGCCTCCATCCGTATTACACGCTGCCGATCTGCCTGGATGTGGGCACCGACAATGAGAAGCTCCACGCGGACCCCTTCTACATCGGCATCAATCAGAAGCGCCTGCGCGGCGAGGCGTACGACTCCTTCATCGAGGAGTTCGTCACCGCCGTGCAAAAGGTCTTCCCGCACGCGATGCTTCAGTGGGAGGATTTCGGCAACACCAACGCGTTCCGGATGCTGCACAAGTACCAGGAGCGGTTGCCGAGCTTCAACGACGACATCCAGGGCACGGCCGCGGTGGCCCTGTCCGGTTTGATCGCTTCGCTGCGCGTGACGGGTGGAAACCTGAAGAGCCAGAAGATTCTCTTTCTGGGTGCCGGCGAGGCAGGCACGGGCATCGGCGACCTCTATGTCGCGGCCGCCATGGAGGCGGGGCTGAGCGAAGCCGAGGCGCGGCGTTGCTGCTGGTACGTCGACTCCCAGGGGCTTGTCGTCAAGGACCGCCCCGGAAAACTCGCCCACCACAAGGCGCCGTTTGCGCATGATCATCCCATGGTCCCGACCCTTGCCGAAGCGGTCGAGAAACTCCGCCCCACCGCTTTGATCGGCGTGTCGGGTTCGACCCACGCCTTCACCCGGGAAATCATCGAGTCGATGACGCGCATCAATCCGCGTCCGATCATCTTCGCGCTCTCCAATCCCACCTCGAAGGCTGAGTGCACCGCGGAGCAGGCCTACACGTGGTCCGACGGCAAGGCCGTCTTTGCCAGCGGCAGCCCGTTTCCGCCCGTGGTTTACAAGGGCAAGACTCATGTCCCCGGCCAGGGAAACAACGTCTACATCTTCCCCGGAGTCGGGCTCGGCGCCCTGGTCTCGGAAGCGGCGCAGGTCACGAACAGCATGTTCCTGAAGGCCGCCCAGCGCCTGGCACGGCTCGTGACCGAAGACGATCTCGCGCAGGGGCGCATCTATCCGTCGCTGAGTCAGATCCGCGAAGTCTCCATTCAGATCGCCACGGCGGTCGCGGCGGAGGCCCATGCGACCGGACTCGCCCGTGTGGCCCGCCCCGAAGACATCGAGGCCGATGTGCGCTCCCGCGTGTTCGAGCCCGAGTACTACGACTACGTCTGAGTTCCCTGTTGGGATTTATCAGCCGGAGGCCGCCCGTCGCGCCTCCGGCTTTTTGTTTCAACCCCGTCCTTCCCGATTGCGTGACGCTGCGGCTTTGATTCGCTGCGTCCATGTCCAAGCTGCTCTGCGTGTATTGCTCCTCCAGCGACAGGCTGGATCCGAAGTATTATGCCGCTGCCGACGAACTCGGCCGCGAGATGGTCGCGCACGGCTGGGGCCTGGTCTATGGCGGCGGCCGCGTCGGCATGATGGGCGCTCTGGCGCGCTCCGTGAAATCCGCCGGCGGCCGCGTCGTGGGCGTGATTCCCGAGTTCATGGTCGCCAAGGAGCTGGCCTACAACGAGGCCGACGAACTCATTCGCGTTCAGACCATGCGGGAGCGAAAAGCCGCGATGGAGCAGCGCGCCACAGCCTTCGTCGCCCTGCCGGGAGGCTGGGGCACGCTCGAGGAGATCATGGAGATCATCACGCTGCGCCAGCTCGACGTGCACCGCAAACCCTGCGTCCTGCTTAATCAGGATGGCTTTTACGACGACCTGCTGGCCCTCTTCCGCAAGATGGTCGACGGCCGCTTCAACCGCCCCAGCAATCTCGAGCTGTTCAGCGTCGCGACGACCCCGGTCGAAGTGATCCGTCAACTCGCTGACGACCGGCACACCGTCGCCGAGACCAAGTGGTTTGTGACCACCTGAGGATTTTTCGGAATTTCATGCACCGCCGCCCTGTCCTGACGCTCCTGCGCTCCCATCTGTCCTGCGGACTCGATCCCCACGAGGCCTTGATGACCGAGGCAATCATCGCCTTTGTCGAACAGCACGAGGACTGCTTCCTGCGCTCGTGCCTGACCGGCCACCTTACCGGCTCGGCGTGGATCACGGATCCCAAGGGCACGCGCACGCTGCTCACGCATCACCGCAAGCTCGACAAATGGCTCCAGCTTGGCGGGCACGCGGACGGCGATACGGACCTGCTGGCTGTGGCCCTGAAGGAGGCTCGGGAAGAGAGCGGACTCACGCGCTTTCGGGTGCGGCAGGCCGAGGTCTTCGACGTGGACCGCCATGAGATTCCGGAGCGGAAAGGCGTGCCGGCGCACTGGCACCTCGACCTGCGCTTCTGGCTGGAGGCCGATCCGGCGGAGCCGCTGGTGGTAAGCGACGAATCGCACGACCTCGCCTGGGTGGCGATCAAGGAGGTCGAGCGCCTCAATCCCGAGGAGTCGATGTTGCGCATGGTGCGCAAGACCCTGGCGGCCCGCTAAGGATATAAAAAAGCCCCCCGCGCGGGCGGGAGGCTTTTGAAAATTACGGACTCAGACCGGAAACCTCAGTGGGAACCCGCGGGCGAGACCGGCGTGCTCTGGGTCGGATCGACCACTGGCGTCGAGGTCGTGGTCGTGGTGGTCGTGGTCGTGGTGGTCGTGGTCGACGTCGTTTCACCCGTCGGGGTGGTGGTCTGGGTGCTCACGGAAGTGCCGGTGCTCGTGACCGTGACGGTCGTCGTCACCGAAGACGGATTGGACGTGGCGTTGCTGACCTGCGCCACGACATTGGGAGCGGCAGCTTGCACATTCGCATTTGCGGCGACCGTGCTGGCCGTCGACGTGGCCTGAGCGGCGACCGTCGGGGAGGCCCGTTGGACGGAGGGCGTCGAGGCGACGGCCGTGGCGGTCACGGCGACCGTGGCTGCCGTCGCGGGAGCCGCGGCGATGACGGCGGGCTGGGAAACGATGGTGGCGGACGTCGAGGCGATTTGGGCGGCGACCGCGGGAGCGGCGGCGATGACCGAAGGCTGTGAGGCGATCGCGGTGGCGGAGGCGGCGACCCCGGCTGCAATTGCAGGGGAGGCGGCGATGACCGCGGGCGTGTTGACGATCGCGGTGGCAGCGGCGGCAATGTTGGCCGCGGCCGTCGGGTTGGTGGCGATGAGGCCGGCGGCGGCCTGGACGGCGGCCTGGGCGATCTGCGCAGCCACCGTGGGATTATTCTGCGCGAGCGTCTTCAGGGCGGCGGCGTCGCCGTTGGCCACGGCGGTCTGCACCTGGGTGGTGAGATCGGCAGAAAGCGCTGCAGTGCTGTCTTGAGCGCGAGCGGTGACGCCGGCCACGCTAAGGGCGAGTGCGGCTGCCGCGAAGAAGGAACGGAATGACTTGGTGGACGGTTTCATGATCGTATATTAGAATTTTACAAGGCTGGTGCCCGTTGGTCTGGAGACAAAAGCAAATCCTTGGTGTTATGGCTAACCAATTCTTGTGAATTTATGGTGTCCGCGGGATGCTAGGAACGTGGGTACTAAGCATCGACTGTGCCTAGTAGTGGACGCGAAAATGCAGTTGGCAAGGTGGTTAGTGCGATTTTTGCGCCGGATCGATCATGGGCTGACGAAGTAGCAATTCTTTTGGGCCGACCGATTGACGCGCACCCGCTCCGGTTTAGCGTCTGTCCCATGCATCTTGCCGCGCTCGGGAGCCTGCAGAAGCTGGTCTTGCCGGACCCCTGGCAGGCGCAGGCGATCCAAGCCCTGCGGGAGGGGAGTGACGTCGTGCTTTCGGCTCCCACGGGGGCGGGAAAGACCTACGTGTTCGAGCGTTGGGCCGAGCAGTGCAATTTTTCGCGCAGGGCGCTGTTCACGGTCCCGACCCGTGCTTTGGCGAACGACAAGTATGCCGAGTGGAAGGCGAGGGGATGGCGCGTGGGCATCGTCACCGGGGACGTCACGGCCGAGCCGCAGGCTCCGGTGGTGGTGGCGACCCTGGAGGCGGTCCAGGGCATCCTTGGTAGCCGCGGAGGGACTGTGCGAGCAGGCCGGGAAGGAGGGGAGGATTCGGACCTGGTCCGTACCGCGGCGCAGAACCCCTTTCAGCTGCTGGTCGTGGACGAGTATCAGTGGATTGCGGACGAGGCGCGTGGAAACCATTACGAAGGAGCGCTCCTGTCGGTGCCGGGCTCCCTGCAACTGCTGCTGCTATCGGGCTCAGTGTCGAACCCGGAGGACGTGGCGGCGTGGCTGAGGCGACTGGGCCGCCGGGCCGAGGTGGTGCAGACGCGCGAGCGCCCGGTGCCGATCGAGGAGGTGGAGGCGGACGATCTGATTGGCGGGCTGCCGGCCTCGATCGAGGGCTTTTGGTCGCGACGGGTGGCGGGGGCGCTGCGCGCGGGGTATGGGCCGGTGCTGGTGTTCGCGCCGCACCGCCGCGATGCGGAGCGATTGGCGCGGCAGTTTGCGAGGGAGCTTCCCCTGCACGAGCCGCTCACCCTTACCAGGGAACAGGAACATGCGAGCGGCCCGGTGTTGGCGCGCCTGCTCCGGGCCCGGGTGGCCTACCACCACAGCGGACTCACCTACCTGCAGCGCGCGGGGGTGATCGAGCCCCTCGCGAAGGCGGGGCAACTGAGGGCCGTGGTGGCGACGCTCGGGTTGAGCGCCGGGATCAATTTCTCGCTCCGCTCGGTGATAATCACCTCGGGAGGGTACCGGCATGAGCATCTGGATACGGAACTGGAGCCGCACGAGATCCTGCAGATGATCGGCCGGGCGGGGCGGCGCGGGCTCGACGAGGCGGGGTTCGTGCTGGTGAGCAGTTCGACGCCGCGCCTGCGCAGCGCGGCGCCGTTGCGTTTGAAGCGGGCGGCGCCGCTGCCCTGGGCCTTTCTCCTGCGCCGGCTTGCGGCGGGAGGCGATGCGGCGCGGCTGGCCGGTTGGGCCTCGGGACGTTTTTTCAGCGAGGAGCCGCTGGCGCTCGGCTGCGAGGCGAGCGCGGGCATTCCCGAGGGGGAGTTTCCCTGCGGACAGAGAACCGACACAGGGCGGGCGCGCCTGGTGAGACGT